>CAZSUK010000096.1:0-5965 GCA_964609355.1 uncultured Acidobacteriaceae bacterium
GAGATGTGGGATGCGCGGATTTCGCCCCTGCTTGCCAAAACATCCGCGGTTCGTGCGGTAATCCTCAGTTGTTCAATAGAAGGCCCCAGGGGTACGCTCGTACGGCGATGGGCTGGGCAGTCGCTACTAACACAGGACCCTCAGAGTATAGGCGCAGGCGTGTTCAACACTGTCCAATAAACACTCAGCTGCTCCGACGCCGATACAAATTGATCATAATTCAGAGGCTTGATTACGTAACTGTTCGCGAAGTGATTGTATGCGCCGAGCCGGTCTCTTTCCTCACCCGAGGAAGTAAGAATAATAACCGGCAAACGTCTGGTGCCTTCATCCTCGCGAATTGCCTCCAGAACTTTCAACCCGTTGATCTTGGGAATGTTGAGATCGAGCAGGACAAACACCGGCAGGTCGTGTGCGTCTCGTGCTGAATATTTACCCCGCGCAAAGAGGTAATCGAGCGCCTCCACTCCATCGTGGACCCTTACCAGCGGATTCTGGACCTTGGCTTCCTGGAACGCCCTCACAGCCAATTCGGCATCGTCGTCTTCGTCTTCAACCAGGAGGATCACCCTTTGTGAGCCCATCATCGAACTTCCCTGCATACATCATCTTCCATGGCCTTCATCTCTCCTGTGGGATTGCTGCCGCTCGGCATACCAGCGTAGCCGGAGCCCAACCAGCTCAGGCGTTTTCCTGGCCCCTTCGCCCTGGATCGGCCACAGGCCCTGTTTTCCTGAATGACGTTTATGCCACGGCGATTGCTGCTCAACTGCCAGGTCATGAGGCTGCCCTTGCGTTTGGTGCTGCCTCGACACGATCGTTCGTTTGCAATGCGAAATAAAAAGTGGCTCCGTGATCGGGCTCTGCCTCGGCCCATATCACGCCCCCGTGTTTTTGAATGATCCGATGTACGGTGGCCAGACCCACTCCCGTTCCTTCAAATTCCGAGGTGGTGTGGAAGCGCTGGAATACGCCGAACAGTTTGTCGGCATATTTCAAATTGAAGCCCGCGCCGTTATCGCGCACGAAGATGACCGCCGGTTTACCTGGTTGCTGAATGCTGTCGATTTCGATCACGGCCTTGGCGCGGTCACGGGAGTACTTCATAGCATTCCCTAATAGGTTTTGAAAAACCTGGGTCATCAGGATTGGGTCGCAGTTCAGCGCGGGCAGCTTCGCAACCCGCCACTCGACATCGCGTCCTTCGCACTCCGGCTGCAGCATCGAAACCACTTCTTCAACGATGGGATTTAATTCGCTGCGGCGTAGCCGCAAGCATTGTCGGCGGAGTACCGCCAACTTCAGCAACGCATCGATCAGCAGTCCCATCCGGCTGACGGCGTCTTCGATCCGCTGCAAATGCTCTTGGGCTTCCGCAGGCATGGTTGGCCCGAACTCCTTGACCAGAATCCTGGAAAAACCACCGATGTGGCGCAGTGGGGTGCGCAGATCATGGGAAACGGAGTAGGAAAAGGCCTCTAGTTCACGATTGCTGGCCTCCAGCTGTTCGGTACGTTTCGCTATCTTCTCTTCCAGCTCTTCGTTGAGCTTGCGGATCACCAGTTCATCTGTTTTTCTGCGAGTGATATCACGGAAGGCCAGCACGCCACCAAGTAGAACGCCGTCCTTATCTATCAAAGGGGAACCGTTGGCCTCAAGCCAAAGCCCCGGGTTGGCTCCCGCCTGGCGCAAGAATACTTCGGTCGAAACCACCTCCCCGCGAAGGGTGCGTTCCAGAGGAGTTTCTCCGGCTGGTATCGGCGTGGCCGTGTCAGGTAAGTAGAGGCCGTAATGTGCGCTCCACTCCTCAGTGGGCAGCTTCGTTGCCCCAAGACCCATGATTTTTTCTGCTGCCGGGTTCCAGAGGATGAAGTTCCCCTGCTGATCGGCGGCCACCAATCCCTCGACCATGCTATCCAGTACGGTCTGGAGCATGAAAGCCTGGCGTTCCAGGGCTTGCCGGGAATGACGCAATTCCTCCACCTGCACCGCCAGCCGCTCTTCCGTCTGTTTCAGTTCGCTGATATCGGTGTTAGTGCCAAACCAGCGAACCACGCGGCCCCCCGCATCTTTCAGCGGCATCACGCGGGTGAGGAACGCACGAAATAGTCCGTCCGCGCCGCGCAGGGGAAACTCCATCTCCAGGGGTTTGCCCTCGGCAATGGCACTCGTCCACCTCGCCAGCACCTCGGGGAGAAAGTCGGGATGGTGGACACTTTGAAATCCCCACCCCTGCATTTGCTCGAGCGTTGTGCCGGTGAATTCATACCACCGCTGGTTATACCAGTAGATCGAACCCCCGGCGCCCGCTATCCAGGCCAGCTGGGGTATCCCGTTTGCCATGGCCAGAAGCCGCTCCTCGCTCTCGCGCAAAGCGGCTTCCACCTGCCTGCGCTCCGTAATGTCCTGCGACGTACCCACCAGCCGGCTGGGCTTGTTGTCAGCGTCATACTGCAATTCGCCGCGCCGGCTGAACACCCGGACCGTCCCATCGGGTAGTATGAGGCGAAAATCCATATCGGCGGGCTTCTCTCCAGTTGCACATGCCGTCATCCAGTCCCGTATCAAAGGCCGATCTTCGTTAACGATCAAGCTGAGCAGCGACTCGATCGTGGGAACGAACGTCTCTGATGAGACTCCGTAGAGGTGATACAACTCGTCCGACCAGACGAGGGCTCCCGCCGCGTCATTCAGGTCACAGGCCCAACTGCCGATATGCGCAATACGTTGCGACTCGGACAGACGACGTTCCTTCTCCCGCAGTGCATCTTCCGTCTGCTCGCGCTGGGTGATGTGATCGACGATGGAAGCGATCCACACCATGAAGCCAGCCAGCAGGACGGCGCAAAGCAGGGTGAGCAGGGTCGCCGCAGCCGCGCTGATGTGAGTGCCCGTGAGGAGCGGCTTCGATAACGACAACCCAACCAGACTCAATACGAACAAGGCGGCAGGAACTGTTTTGCGCAGTAGCCGCGCGCTCCGGGTGTCGCTCGTCAGCAGCCCGCCTACAGCCCAGGTGGCAATGCCTGCGCAACGCCGCACGAGGCGTGGGTCAGCCCGTTCGTTCATGACAGCCGCCATTCGCGCATTTCTCAGGTAGCAGAAACCGGCCAGCGTCAGTTTAAGAGCACGCCAAAAAGGGCACAGGCTTCGGACCAGAAGTCTAGCCACCCTATCGGCATCGAGGAACACGCCTTTAATGCCCCTTGGTCAAGAGGATGGGCGAGTCGAGATGTCTCAAAACGGGGCCTTCGTGAAGCGCCGCTCCCTCGAAGGCCGGTCACGATATTGCTAAAGATTCTGACAGCGGCTGGTTGTTCCTGGGTGGCCTACTGATCTTACTCGGGCGTTTAAGCATTGAGAATTACACCATGACCAGCGGTCAGGCATTCCAGCCTGGCAAGGTGGGGCTGTCGATGCCCACGTCGGTCGTGATCTAAGTCGAAGAAACATCTACAGCGAGGAATGCTTTGAATCTCTCAAAGAAAACAGTGACTGTATTTGGTGCATATGGGCATACTGGACGCTTTGTTGTTGCAGAGCTGCACAAACGCGGATGGAAAACTATCCTCTCTGGACGAGACACCGCGAAGCTCAACCAGGTAGCCGCGCAGTACCCGGAATCCGAGGCACGCGTCGCCTCGGTGGACGATGATGGCTCGCTTGACTGCGCACTGGAAGACGCCAGTGCGGTCATCAATTGTGCAGGACCTTTTCTCGACACCGCCATTCCAATCATTGAAGCAGCGCTGCGGGCTGGTATTCACTATTTCGACGTGGCTGCGGAACAGGCAGCTGTTCTGGCTGTCTTCGAGCGGTTCTCACGTGCCGCTAAGGAGGCGGGAGTAGTCATCGCCCCCGCGATGGCGTTCTACGGTGGGCTGGGAGATCTCCTGGCGACCGCAGCCATGGGAGAGTGGAGTGTCGCGGATGAAATCCTCATCGGCGTTGCACTCGATGGTTGGAAACCTACTCCGGGAACCCGGTTGACTGGCCAGCGTAATCCCGGCCAGCGTTTCATCTTCTCTAACGGCAGGTTGGAGCGCTCGGACCCACCGCCACCTCGGACCTGGAAGTTTCCTGCTCCATTGGGGCAGCAAAATGTCGTGGGGTTGTCGTTCGCTGAAACCATTACCATCTCACGGCATCTGCGAACGTCACGAATCTGCGCTTATATGAATGAAGCTCCACTTGCGGACATCCGCAATCCCGATACGCCGGCGCCGGCAGCGGCTGACGAGAGCGGGCGTTCCTCCCAAACCTTTGACATGGAAGTGATCGCGCGAAAGGGAGATACGGAGCGCCGGGCAGTGGCGCACGGCCGCGATATTTACGCGGTCACGGCGCCAATCGTGGTGGAAGCGGCACACCGGGCGGTCAACGGTTTGGCCAGGACCACTGGCGTCGTCGCCGCAGGCGAAGTGTTCGACGCGCAAGACTTTCTAAGCTCGCTCGCTCCGGCGCATCTTTGCTTTGAGGTTCAGTAAAGAAAATCGCAGATCCTCGCTCGATCATTCATCGATGGTTCCCGGCTTCTCACTAGCGACTGGGCGATATACTGCTAGCGTGATCGGTGGATCAATGGCATGGAGCCGAAAAACGCACCTAAGGACGTACCGGAAGTTGTCGCGCACTCTCTGTTGAAGTCTCCGACGGTTACGATCCGGGACACAGTGTGCCGCGGAAGCTGCAGTCACCAGAGCGCGGAGGAGTGCACGGCCACCACGCAACTGGTGTTTCCCTATCGCGGCGTCTATGTGCGGCATGTTGGGCACCATCAGTCAGTAGCCGAGGCAAACCAGGTGCTGTTTTTCAACGCCGCCGAAGGCTACCGGATCAGTCATCCTGTCCCGGGTGGCGATGGCAGTCTGACGCTGGTCATTAGTGAAGCACTGCTACACGAAATTGCGCCTCCTTCGTCACTGCACGACGGCGTCGCGCTCGCGTTTCGACAGCCTCGCCTGCGCGTCGATCCACGCGCGCAAGTGCTGGTTGCTCTGCTGCGGCACAGCCTGCGGCAGAAGATCGCCGAGCCCCTGGAGGCTGAGAGCCTGGCTCTGACCCTGGTACAGCGGGCGCTGGGTCCACGCACCACGCACACAGCCGGCGCCAGTGTTGGACGCCAGCGGCTGGTGGATCGCATCAAGCTCGTGCTCGCAAGCGATCTGATGAGGCGCTGGACATTGGCCGAGGTCGCCGCCGAAGTACGTGGCTCTCCGGTTTATCTCACCCAGGTCTTTCAACAAGTGGAAGGCTTGCCCTTGTATCGATATCAGTTGCGGTTACGGTTGGCGCGGGCGCTGGATCTTCTCGGGCAATACGACGACCTCACGGCGCTAAGCCTGGATCTTGGCTTCTCCAGCCACAGCCATTTCAGCGCCGCGTTTCGCGAAGCTTATGGCCGCTCGCCTTCGGAATTCCGGCATTCGGCGCTACGTCGCTAGCGTCCGGCTCGAAACAACATCACTAAATATTCTGACAGCGAGCCTCTCTTGCTGCGTGGCCTACTGATCCTACCCGGATCGAGTCCGGGTCTTGGAGGAAGGTCATGGGTGAGAGAACTTGTGCAGCTTGCGACTGCCAGCTGGATGCGGATCCGATCAAGGTGAAGATCGGTGGTAAGACGGTTGAGGTTTGCTGCGAGGAATGTTCAAAGAGGTTGAAGGAAGCGCACGTTTCGGCGACCGGGACGAGGAGAGACTGAGCCATGAGTGAAAACAAACCTTTACTGTTTCGGCGTAGCGTAGAGACCACGTCGGGTCGTATCAGCTATCTGGAACAGGGTACGGGACCGGCAGCGTTGTTCGTGCATGGCGTGCTGCTGAACGGATACCTCTGGCGTCACCAGTTGACGGAGCTGTCGGACATCCGCCGCTGTATAGCTGTGGACCTGCTTGCCCACGGCGACACTGAAGTGGCGCCAGGCCAGGATGTATCGGTGACCGCAAACGCGGAGATGATCAGG
>CAZSUK010000097.1:0-3254 GCA_964609355.1 uncultured Acidobacteriaceae bacterium
TTTACAGGGTGGATTCGATCTCAAAACCCCAAGCCTCAAGAAGCGCTTCCGGGATATACTTCGAATTCTTGTTCCGCCGGGCCCACTCGCGCAACCGCGTAGAACGCACATACTGATCGGGAGTTAGTTTGAACTCTTTGACCACCTGTTCGAAAGAAGTGACAGTCGGGACCACCGGGCCGATGGGCTCCGGTTTACCCCAGTTGGGATTACCACGTCGTTTTGCCATTTGATCCGTTATCCTCTAGGGAGATGAGCAACAAAACACTGCCCAGCGGCTTTGTAGTTCCAGAGAGTCGATCCCGCCAGGAGATGTCAAAGATCTTATTTTAAGGATTTTTTCTCCAAAAATCAATAGCAAAATCGAGCTATGTGGTTCTTTCTACTGCAACCTATCCGGTTGCAGTGCACTCCAAACTGGATGATTTAGTTGCTATTCGTGAAAGGTGAATGATCATGAACGCAGTTCGTTATTGGGCAGTTTTCTTTCTCGGCGTGGCCGCCGGCGCGGCTGCGGCCCTCATTTATGCTCCCCAAACTGGAGAAAAGACCCGCAAGCAACTTAAGCGTCATCTGGAAGATGCGAGTGATTACCTCAAGGACACCACGGACGATCTGAGCAAACATGCCAGCCGGGTCTACAAGTCGACCATCGATGCGGCCGGTGACGTGGCCTCGCGCGTCAGTTCGGTGGCCGGCAATGTCAGCTCTGTAGCCGGCAACATCCGGGACAAGGTAGGAGACCTGGTTTAGCGTTTTAGCCTAGAGTTTCCGACTAGAGTTTTTGGATCAGGCCGACTTGTGCCAATACCTGCTTTGCCGCCCGGTAGCCGGATCGCAGCGCCCCGTGGACTGTACCCCAATGGCCGCTGGTGTCGGTATGTTCGCCGGCAAAGAATAACGTCGACTCCACGGGGAGCGACAGTTCATCGGACGCATGAACCGCTCCTCGAGGAACATAGGTATAGGCGCCCAGGCTGTGGGTATCGGTTTGCCAGTCGTGATGGTGCAGGCGCAGCAGCCGCTGGCGTGCATCAGTACCCAGAATCTTTGAAATCGCAGTCAGGCCGGCTTCCGGCAGGTTCGATGTTCCGAGCTCAGTTAATTTGCGCCCGGCTATCCAGCCGGTCAGCATCGAAGTGAGCTTTGGGTTGGTCGTCCACCAGGTGGGTGGAGTTTCCTGGGGAGCGAAGAAAAAGCCTATGTCGTCGGGCCAGAACCTTCGATCGAACTCGTAGACCACGCGGGCCGCAGGCCCCATGGCGAGTTGACCGGCCACGGCAAGAATTTGTGGCTGGGGCACGAACGAAACCGTATCTGCCTGCAATACGCCCAGTGGCAAAGTGAGAATGACCGCGGTTCCCTGGAAAGTGCGGCCGGTGTTGGTTTCGACCTTGACCGACCCGGGATGCCAGGAAATGGTACGCACGGGAGCGGACGGAACCCACTCACCGCCCGCTTCCAGGAACCGATGCAGCAGAAACTCTGGAACCCGGGCATACCCTTCCACCACCCGGAACACCCGGTCCCCTGAGATGAGATCTTCGGCGGCCTGTTGTTTCGCAAGCGCGAGGATGCTGATGCGATGGGCGTCCGCCGCGTTGAATCCTTCGACATAGTTGGTGGCCAGGGTTGCGGCTTCCTGCGATAGATTGCGTTGGGCCACGAATTCACTGAAACTCAGGTCGGTCTGCGGCGGGTTGAAGTTGCTGAGCTGATCGAACAACTGGTCAACCTCGCGCTGATTGCCGCAAGGTTCCAGCCGGCCTGTGCCATGCCATTCCCGAAAACAGCCCGTTTCCCCCTCCAACTCGAACCGCGTCAAGCCTGCTTCGTCAACCAAGCGGATCAGCTCCAGGGGCAGCCCATGAATAAACTCTGCTCCGAGCTCAATCGGGAGCTCACCGCCGGGGACGGTGTAAATGCGGCCTCCCACGCGGTCTTGTGCTTCAACCAGAGTCACGCCGATGCCGGCTTCTGCTAAGGTTCGAGCTGCTGCCAGACCTGCCATGCCGGCCCCGACCACGATCACACCGTGGCTGCTTGCGATCCTTGGGCTCATTGGACTGTCCAGCTCATGGTTTCGGTGCGCGGCCCGTGAACCGGCACGGGATGCCTTAGTGCGTGGATCGTCCAGGTCTTGCCGGTGAGCGCAGCCTCGGGAGTGAAGCGAATACGTTCTCCCTCGAGCTGCATTTTCACCCGCGGCGCGTTTTTCGCGTGAGGCGAGGCTGGGTGGGCGAGCGGAATCTCCACCTCCCTGGTCAGACCGCACACCAGGTACAGCGAGATCAGGTCGCAGAAGCCCAGTGCTGCTGTCCAGCCTTCGATGTCCCCATGGAGTTCGGACTTACTCGCCTTCGGGCCGTTAAGAAAATGCCGGTGTTGTACCGGATCATGTTGGGCCAGCAGAGTGAAGTGCCGGCTGATCACCTTCGCTCCCATCTCAGAAAACGCAGCGACCGCTTCGATCGAAGCGGCCCAGGCTTCTTCTGTCTCGCGGGGCGCAATGGCGAGGAAGGAAACGGGAAGCTGGTCGCCCGCGTTAGGAGCGCGCAGCCGTTGAATCTGGTGCGCATCGCTCGCGGCCCATCCGGTGTCGTGCATTTGGATGGCGCGAATGATTTCCGGAGGCAATTGCCCGAAGCAGGTCAGGTCCGTGGCTATTTCTCCTGCCAGCACGGCGTGCGCCGGCTGGGGGATGAGACGGCAGGGCAAGCGTAGTTGGCGCTGGGCCGCTTCCACCCGCGCCCAGGCCGACCCGGAGGCCTTGTCACTGCCTGGCTGTTCTGCTTCAGACCACCCGATCACCATGGAATCCTCTTGTTGCCACAAGGTCATTATCAGTTAAGCTGAGCATCAGTTAAGTGGAGCCGGAGAGTTTCTATGATCCTGCAAGAGCAAACGGCTGTTGATCTCGCCACCCCCACGGGCCCCATGCGGACCTACATCCTTCGCCCCGCTGCCGATCGGAAGTACCCCGGAGTGGTGTTATTCTCTGAGATTTTCCAGGCCACTGGACCGATTCTTCGTTTTGCCGCCTTTATTGCGGGTCATGGATACCTGGTCGCGGTTCCGGAGGTGTATCACGAGCTGGAACCGGCTGGGACGGTGTTGCACTACGATCAGGCGGGATCAGACAAAGGCAATGCCGACAAGTACGCCAAACCGGTTTCCTCCTATGACAGTGATGCGCGCTGGTTGCTGAATTATCTTAGCGACCGCGAGGATTGCACCGGGCGGCTGGGAACCAT
>CAZSUK010000098.1:0-9541 GCA_964609355.1 uncultured Acidobacteriaceae bacterium
GAAGATGTCTACTTCGCTCGATTTGAAGTACCAGGGGTTGAAGATTTTTCCGATTGCGCTGCCATGCTCACCATAAATCTGAAAGCCTTCGTGCCAGTCCATGCGGACGGCGATAGTCAGATCCAGGTGTCCCAGGGTCCCGTTTTCAAATTCGGTTTCGACGAACCAGCAGTAGGCCCCGAAGCGCTGGGAGAGGCGAGCGCGCACGGCGAGAAGGGCGCCGCTGAAATATCTGGCCAGGTCGACCAGATGACAACCGTGGGTGAGCATGTAGTAGCGGACCTTATCGGCTTTGGGATCGACTTTGGGCTTAAGCACCCGCGCTCCCGAACGTGGAAGAGGTTGTAGCGCGTCGGTCATGGTGTAGCGATGGGTGGAGTCACAGTACCAGGCTTTCAAGGCCAGCATCTGGCCCATCCCGTTGTGTATGAAGCTGTGCGTTGCTTCTATACCGGGATCGAAGCGGAGCATGTGACCCACCTGGAGTACAAGGCCACTCCGTTGCACCTTTTGCGCCAGTAACTCTACTTCTTCGACGGAGACGCCGAGCGGCTTTTCACAAAGAACGTGCTTGCCCGCGGAGAGGGCCTTGAGCGCAGCCGGGACATGAAATGGGTCGGAGGTCGCGATGATGATCGCATCCACGGTGGGGTCTGCCAGCATGTCGTCATAGTCGAGGTAGATGCGCTCCGCGCCGTAGAATTGACCGAACTGCTGTGCCAGGGATTCATCGGCGTCACAGACCGCGCGGAGAAGAATGTTTCGAGCCTTCTGCGCGGATTCCAGGTGGGCAAACTGAGAGATGGGGCCACAGCCCAATATCCCTACCCTGAGACGGTTCTTATCTTTCAGCACTGTTTCGCCTTTCTTGCGTGGCGGCGCGTGTTTTGTTACCTGGAAAGAGTATCTTAGGGGCGCAAAACACGGCCACCAAGGCTAAAGCCCTGAGTTTATATAGTGGAACGTTCACGCGGGTTTGAAAACCCGCTCCCCCGGACTTTAAGTCCGGGGCTGGCACCGGGTAAGCTGTCCGATGATCCAACGCGGCAAAATTGTTCTTAGGTTAGGACGCCCTCGGGTAAGCGATGGGTGCTCGCTTTGAGGGTCGTTGCTGAGCGGGGGAAACTGCAGATCCCTCGGCTGCGCTCCCCCGGATTTCCTGTCGAGATCCGTGGCTTTGATGGTCTGCATGCGGCTCTCTTTACGGAGAGCCGCACACGTGGTTTTCGCTAGCAGCGCGTAGTAGGAAATCCGGGCCGGGATGACAAGGGGAGGTCGGTGCTTTGCCTTGAAATCAGCTATTGGGATCGAAGCAAAGAACGGGCGCGCCATATCCCGTTTCATCTCGCTCCTAATGAACAAAGGTAGGGTCTGGAACGAAGGGCTCTGGCGGGCTTCGCCCATCATTTTCGGCCCACGTACGCTTGGGCGAACGTGGGGCACCCCTACGGAGCCGTGGGGACCGTAGCAGGCTTGAGGGGCAGACTTGCGGTATTCCGGCGATCCTGGCGGGGATAGAGCCAAGGGCGCGACAGGCGAGGCAAAAAAAGAGCGAAATGTCGCTGGGGGTGTCCATTTTGAGATGGTCTGGACGACTATTTTCTGAATGGAGCACGATTGCACTGTTCAGGAGAGAGTAATGAAATATTTGTGCATGGTGTTGGTTGATGAGAAGAAGCTGGAAGCACTGTCGGCGAGCGAGTCACAGACACTCGATGATGAAAGCCTTGCCTATGACGATTCACTGCGAAAGCGCGGTCACCTGATCGCGGCACAGGCCCTCGAATCAGTTCAAACAGCGACCATTGTTCGTGTTCGAAACGGCAAAGTCTCCGTTAGCGATGGGCCATACGCCGAAACTAACGAACACGTCGGCGGCTTCCTTCTGATCGAAGCCCAGGATCTGAACCAGGCCATCCAAGTGGCCGCGCAGGTTCCCGCTATCCGGCTCGGCGGCATCGAAGTGCGACCGATCAAAGAATTGACCGCGAGCCAACCAAACAAGTAAAGGATCACGGAGGAGGATCGATGTGCCCACTATGTCTGTCATCGATTGCCCTGACGGTCTGCGGCGCCGCCTCGACCGGAGTAGCAGGCACGCTGGTGGCCCGAACCCTGGCGCGTATCGCAAGTCAGGCGAACCCACAACCATCCAAAATGAAGGAGACGCGTCCATGAACACGAATCTAGTTGCGCATTCGAAAGTTGTTTCACAAGCCGAATGGATGTCAGCCCGCAAACAACTGCTCGCTGAAGAGAAGCTTCTTACCCGTCAGCGTGACGAGATCGATCGCAAGCGGCGGGAATTGCCCTGGGTCAAAGTCGAGAAAACCTACCTCTTCGATGGACCCAGCGGTCGTGAAAGCCTGGCGGATCTGTTTGATGGGCGGAGCCAGCTCATCGTCTCTCACTTCATGTTTGGCCCGGGGTGGAAGGAAGGCTGCGTGGGATGCTCCTTTCGCTCCGACCATGTCGAAGGCGCCCTCACGCACCTGGAACACCACGATGTTTCTTTGGTGACCATTTCACGAGCGCCGCTCCCCGAGATCCAGGCATTCCAGCAGCGCATGGGATGGCGCTTCAAGTGGCTTTCGTCTTACAGTAGCGACTTTAATTACGACTACGGCGTGTCGTTCACAAAAGAGGAAATTGCGAGCGGAAAGGTCAACTACAATTACCAACTCCGTGATTTTGTGAGCGAGGAGGGGTCCGGCCTCAGCGTGTTCTACAAGAACGACCAGGACGAGATATTTCACACCTACTCCACCTATGGACGCGGAGACGAGATGGTGGATACGACGTACATGTATCTTGACCTGACGCCGAAGGGTCGCAATGAGACCGGCCCCCGTCGTAATTTAGGTGACTGGGTCCGGCATCATGACCGGTATGATGCTGCAGGCTGTGTGGATGCCGGCGGCCGCTTTGTGGCACGCCCTTCGTGCCCATGCGAAGGAGAAAGCGATGGCGTTGCCGGGTAAAGACGGGCGAGTGGACGAGGTGGTGGAAGCCACTTATCGTTCTGAATCTCGACGCGTTCTGGCTACGCTTATCCATTTGCTCGGGGACTTTGACCGGGCAGAGGAAGCCCTGCATGACGCGTTCATGGCGGCGGTGGAACAGTGGCCGCGGGATGGTGTGCCAGCCAACCCGCGGGCCTGGCTGGTGTCGACCGGACGATTCAAAGCGATCGACAGTATGCGCCGCCGGGCCAGGTTTGATGAGTCGGCGAGCGAGCTGGCGCGCCGGCTTGATGGAGAAGCTATGGAACCGGCGCTGTGGGACGAGCAGGGTATCGAAGACGATCGGCTGCGGCTGATCTTCACTTGCTGCCATCCGGCGCTGCAGGCCGATGCCCGAATTGCGTTGACCATGCGCGAAGTTTGCGGCCTCACCACCGAGGAGATCGCACGCGCCTTTCTAACCGCCGCACCGACCATGGCCAAGCGCATTGTGCGCGCCAAAGCAAAGATACGCGATGCACGCATCCCCTACGAAGTACCCACCCAGAGTGAGCTTGCGCCAAGGCTGGACACAGTGCTGCAGGTAATCTACCTGGTGTTCACCGAGGGGTACTCAGCATCCTCAGGCGAATCGTTGACGCGGCCCGATCTTTCCGGCGAAGCGATTCGCCTGGGGCGTCTGCTGGTGGAGTTATTACCAGAACCGGAATCACAGGGACTGCTGGCACTGATGCTGTTGCACGAGTCGCGTCGCGGTGCGCGTACTTCGCCCGAGGGCGACCTGGTGCTGTTGGACGATCAGAACCGCTCACTCTGGAACCGGGATCTTATTGGTGAAGGTATTGCGTTGGTGGAGCAAGCACTGGAGTCCAGGCGGTTCGGCGCCTACACGTTAGAGGCCGCGATCGCGGCCACGCATGCGGAAGCGCCTAATGCGGCGGCAACGGATTGGGCTCAGATCGTCGCATTGTATGACGCGCTGCTGTCAGGAAATCCATCGCCGGTGGTGGAACTGAACCGCGCGGTTGCGGTCGCTATGCGGGATGGTCCGCAGGCTGGGCTCACGCTGATCGAGGGTATCCTGGCGCGCGGCGAGCTCGAGGATTACTACCTGGCCCATGCGACGAGGGCTGATTTTTACCGGCGGCTGGGTGAGGTCGAGCAGGCTCGCGCCTCTTATGAAAGAGCGTTGGAACTTGCGCGGCCAGAAGTAGCGCGGCGCTTTTTGGCGCGAAGGCTCAAGGAGTTGCTATCGTTTCCGCGGCAGTGACAGATCCAGGTCGGCGCCGGTCAATTGCTTTGCCAGCAGGATGATCTGCCCCTGATGCAGTTGCAGATGGGCTACGATGCGATAAATCGCTTCCAGGATGGTCATCGGTCCCCAGCTCCCTTTGGGCTGAGGATTGATCATCTCCAGCAGGCGGGCCGGCGGAAGCGACCCGATCACGCGGCGGGATTCTGCCAGGGTTGCGGCAAAGCGGCGGCGAATCTCCTCGCACGGCTCAGAGGATGAGAGGGTGAACTCTTCATCGCGCACACGTACATCCGGCTGGCCGTCAATGCCGTGCAGGAACCACTGCCGCAAATTGCCTTCGAGATGAAGCAGAAGGTTGGCGATGGAGTTTTCGTGGTCCCCTCCACGACACCACATCTGCTCCTCCGACAACTTATCGAGACAGCGATTGATGTCGTCTTCTGAGAGCTGCATCCGCTTTACCGATGCGGAAAGAAATATTTCACTGACCTGGTCTGGCATAGGAGTTAGATCATAGTTGGCAGGCTGTGAGTTCTTCAAGAGCCACAGCAAGTTGATGAACGCCACGTTTTATTTCCTGCGGGTTCACGGCGGCGAAGCCCAGCTGCAATCCTTGCCGGTTCGTTGGTATCATGCTGTAAACACGCAGCGGAATGACTTCCACGTTACGCAGCGCTGCTGCCCGCCGCGCTGCCTTGCTGTCAATTCCCTGCTGCAGCCAAGCCACGGTTTGCAGTCCTGCTTCGACATCTGAGAGTTGCAATAATCCTGCGAGTTTCCGCGTGGCGGCTTCGAACAGCGTCGACAGCCGCTCGGCATAGACTTCGCGCATGCGCCGCAAGTGACGCTCGAAATGACCCTCGACCATGAAGTCGCAGAGCACCGTTTGCTCGAACGGCGGCGCATGCCGATTGAGGACGGACTTGGCTGCGGCGAAGGAGTCGACCAGATCGGACGGCAGAACCAAATAGCCAATCCTCAGCGCAGGAAACAACACTTTGCTGAAGCTTCCTGCAAAGAGCACTAACCCATGACGATCCAAACCCTGCAGCGCGGGTATCGGGCGGCCCGAATAACGAAATTCGCTGTCGTAATCGTCTTCGAAGATAAGTGTCCGCGAGCGCCGAGCCCAATCAAGTAATTGCAGCCGCCTAGTCAGGCTCATGGTCGTACCGAGGGGAAATTGATGCCCGGGGGTTATGTAGACCAATTTTGTCTTGCGTGCTCCCGGTAAGCACATTCCTTCGTCATCCACGGGCACAGGACTGACCTTCGCTCCCAGCGCTTGAAAAGCCATCGCCGCACCTGGGTATCCTGGCTCTTCCAGGCAGACGCTGTCCCCAGGATTCAGGATCAACCGTCCTGCGAGGTCAAGCGCCTCCTGGGTTCCGGAAACAATCATCACCTGCTCCGGCGTGCATTGCGTTCCCCGAGAAGCATTGAGGTAACCGGCAATCGCGGTGCGCAACGGAAGATACCCCATGGTGTCGCAGCCCAGTAGTTGAGGGATGGAGAGGTGACGTAAACGGCGCTCCGCCAGCCGCGTCCAGATTTGGGTGGGAAACAGATCCAGAGCGGGCAGGTTGGCGCGAAAGGCGCGTGTCGGACGGCTCTCCAGGTTGGGGAAGGGTTGAACGCGTAACCCGTAAAAGGAGAGCGGGCGCAGGGGTTGTTTTCGCGATGGGCGTTCCTGGCTATGTTGTGCTGTGACCTGCAGTAAGTGTTCCGGCAGAACGCTGCTTACATAGGTTCCCGACCCTCTGCTTCCATGCAGATACCCCTCCGCCTTCAATTCTTCGAATGCGCTGAGCACGGTTCCGCGCGAAAGCTTGTATTGCCGTGCCAGATCGCGTGTTGCCGGTAGTCTTGATCCCGGCCGTAATCGCCCGGCCAGAATATCGGCCCGCAGAGCCGCGTAGAGCCAGCGGTAAGCAGGAGTCTTTGCTTCACGCGCCGGCAGCAAGAGGTTATATGGAGGGGTGCGTTTTGCCATGAGAGCGCGAGGAAAGTGGTCCAGTCAAGTTCTAGTCAAGTGGCCCATCACGACAGTACCACTTCTTGCTAGGCTGTGGACATGCAAAGACGGCTATTCATTGCTGGACTTCTCGTGGCTACAGCCTGCGCGGCCGTGGTGCCTCAGGGCCAGACCGCGTCGGACGCGCGCACCCGGATCGTGTTCTCACAGTCGTTGCCCCAACTCGACGCGAGCCATCTGCAGGTGACAACTGTCGAAGTGACCTATCCGCCGGGAGGGTCATCAACTCCGCACAGTCACCCGTGCCCGGTGATTGGCTACGTTCTGCGTGGTGCGGTGCGCATGCAGGTGAAAGGCGGCCCGGTGTCAGTTTACCGGCCAGGAGACAGCTTCTACGAAGCACCTAACGGCGTCCACCAGGTTTCAGCAAATGAGAGCACGACGGAACCGGCCGTCTTCCTGGCTTATTTCATCTGCGATCATGCAGGCCCTCTCTCGGTCAAAGTGCCCCACGAGCAATAACCATGATCATGCACGCCAAAAAACTCGCTCTGCTCTATGCGCGGCTCACGCTTGGGATCGGATTCCTATCTGGCATCGCCGACCGCTTCGGCTTGTGGCGAGGCCGGAATGTAGGCTACGGAAACTTTGACGGCTTCATCAGCTACACCGCCAAGGTCAACTCTTTTATGCCTGCCTTCTCGATTCCCTTTCTTGCGTGGGCTGCGACGGCTGCGGAGTTGGTGCTGGGCGTTCTATTGCTGTGCGGATTGTGGCTACGCTGGACCGCTCTTGCCAGCGCGCTATTGCTGGTACTGTTCGGAACCGCCATGGCCATTTCCTTTGGCGCCAAGTCGCCTCTTGATTACTCGGTCTTCTCTGCGTCCGCGGCAGCGATCCTGTTGGCAGTGAACGACCCGCAGGCACGAATTGACTGATCGGAGAAAAAACATGCAACGCAAACTTTTCGGTATGGCAGCAATCCTCGCGATCCTTGTCGGATCAACAGGGTTCGCGGACGACAGCGATGAGCGCGGACAGCTACTGAAAGTGAGAGAGGCAGTCTGGAGAGACTGGTTTGCCAACGATGCCCAGGCGCTCAGAGACCTCGTGCCCCCGGGGACCATCGTCATCAGCGCCGGCGAGCCTCAGTGGAAGCACCAGGCTGAGGTGCTGCAATCCGCGGTCGACTTTCAAGCGCAGGGCGGCAAACTCATTCGGCTCGAGTTTCCGCGCACGGAGATTCAGCGTTTTGGCGATGTGGCGGTCCTATACAGCGCTTACCTGGTTGAAACAGAAATGAAGGGAAAGCGTTCCGTCAGCTCGGGCCGCGCCACCGAAGTGTTCGTGCTGCATGATGGGCATTGGACAAATCCCGGCTGGCATACCGACGCCGAGAAGTGATGCGGCTTATTCCAGTGCCCGGTCAATGGCCTCGACCATTGACTCATAGTCGTAGGAGCCGTCATGCCTTTGACCATTGATGAAGAACGTCGGTGTTCCGTTCACCCCGCTGCGTACGCCGCTGGAGAAATCGGCCCGTACTCTCGGCTCGAACTGCTTCGATTCCAGGGCCTCGGCCAGCGCATTGGGATCAAGATTCAGCCGCTGTGACAGTTCGAGAAACAGACCGTCGTCCAGACTCTGCTGGTTTTCGAAGAGCAGGTCGTGCATTTCCCAAAACTTGTGGTGAGCTCCGGCGAATTCTGCTGTTTCCGCAGCCGGCTCGGCGTAGGGATGTATCTGGGTCAGGGGAAAATTGCGAAAGACAAATGACATGCGCTTGCCAAAGTGCTTTTGCAGGCGCTTGACAATGGGGTAGGCTTGCCCACACGAAGGACACTGGTAGTCCCCGTATTCAAGGAGCGTGAAGGGCGCATGCTGATCTCCCTGAATATGGTCCTTGGCGCTTACGGGCAGGGAGAGCCTGGTCATACGGACGCTCCCAGTTCTTCCAGTGCGGTCAGTATGCCATCAGCACCAGGGTTCACGGCTACTGGCGACAGATAGCTCCAGGCGATGACCCCGTCTTTGTCGATGACAAAGAGTGCTCGCTCGCTGAACCCGGCTTCCTGAAGGTAAGCTCCGTAGGCGCGGGAAACGGCTCCCTTGGGTTCAAAGTCGGCGAGCAGGGGGAAACGAAGGTTCTTCGCTTTGGCGTAGGCGGCGTGGCACCACGCGCCATCCACGGAGATGCCCACCATCTGCGCGTTGTAGTTCTGGAATTCGGGTAGAACTTCGTTGTAAAGGGCCATTTGATCACCGCACACCGGGCTCCAGTCCGCAGGATAGAAGGCGAGGATCACTGGTTTTCCGCGCAAGTCTTTCAGCGAGAGCTTTTTGTCGGGACTTTCAGGAAGGGTAAAATCCGGGGCAATGGTCCCCGGGGTCAGAATTCCAGCCATTAAGAGATTCCTCCATCATGTGATGCGTAAGAATAGACAAAGCCTCGTCTTGTTGAAAGACAGCAGGGGATAATTTTGCCATGATGCAGAAGACACAACACCAAAAGGGAGAGATTTTTCGCGCGCTCCATCAGCGCCCGGGCGTATTCATTATCCCCAATCCGTGGGACATTGGGAGTGCGCGGATGCTGGCCCACCTGGGATTCGAGGCGTTGGCGACCACCAGCGCCGGCTACGCTTTCTCGATCGGGCGCGTCGACTACGGGGTCGGCCGAGAGGCGATGATCGGCCATGTTTCGGTGCTCGCGTCGGCAACCGAACTGCCCCTCAGTGCTGATCTCGAGAATGGATTCTCGGATGCTCCTGAAGGAGCCGCGGAAACGATCCGCATGGCAGCGGCCGCGGGAGCTGTGGGCGGATCGATTGAGGATGCAACGGGAAACCCGGAGCGGCCGATCTATGAAGCAGGGCTGGCGGCGGAACGGGTGCGCGCAGCTGCAGAGAGTGCCCGTGGGCTGGGTTTCCCGTTCACCCTCACGGCACGCGCAGAGAACTACCTACACGGCCGCCGCGATCTGAAAGACACCATCACCCGGTTGCAGGCCTACCAGGAAGCGGGCGCCGATGTTCTTTACGCTCCTGGGCTGACGAGCAAAGAGGATATTGCCACCCTGGTCAGCTCTGTAAATCGCCCAGTCAATGTTTTGATGGGGATCGCGGGGATTGCAATGAACCTGGCAGACCTGGAGGCGATTGGAGTCAAGCGGGTCAGCGTTGGCGGCGCTCTTGCCCGAGCCGCTTACGGTTGCTTTCTGCGCGCGGCGCGAGAAATGCTCAAAGAGGGGACCTTTGGTTTCACAGAAAAGGCGGCGGACAGCCGGGAGATCACGGCCGCGTTTCGGGATTAAATGTCTCAGGATTTAGGGAGCGTATAGGCGAAGTC
>CAZSUK010000099.1:0-5963 GCA_964609355.1 uncultured Acidobacteriaceae bacterium
CCGTCCTGCAGTTTGTCAAAGCCGGTAATGGGGACGGTTTCTTCCGCGTTGAGACCGGTGACGGCAGCCATGCCGTTTTCCGTGGTCAGTTCGTTGACGTTCCGTATGTGGACCGTGTTGCCTGAAACCACATAGACGAAGGCCTGGGTTCCGTTGTGCTGCACGCCGGCGGTTGGAATCAGGACCGCGTCCGTCAACGTCTTCACCAGCAGGCGCGCATTGACGAACTGGTTGGGATAGAGCTTGAGGTCGGCGTTCTCGAACTGACCTCGAAAGCGTACGGTCCCGGTCGAGGTGTCAATTTGATTGTCGAGTGTGAGCAGCTTTCCGGTGGCGAGCTTTGTCTGCTGGGATCGATCGAAGGCATCGACGGTGAGGCCGGTGCGGTGAAGGATCTGATCTCGAACCTGTGACAAGTCGTCTTCGGCGACGTTGAATACCACGGTAATGGGTTGCAATTGGGTAATGACGACCAGCGGGTTTGAGCCGCCGGAAAATATTGTGTTGCCGGGATCAATCAGACGGAGGCCGACCCTTCCGTTGATGGGTGACGTCAAGTGGCAGTAGCTTAGCTGTACCTGGGCGTACTCGACCGAACCTGTATCATTTTGCACCGTTCCCCGGTCTTGTTCGACCAGTTGCTTCTGGTCCTCGTAGGTCTGGGCCGCGATTGCCTGCTGGTCAAAGGCTTCTTTATAGCGGGCCTGATCCATTTCGGCTTGCGCCAGCAGACCCTTATCGCGCTGCAAGGTTCCCTGGGCCTGCTTCAACTGGGCTTCGTAGGGCCGGGGGTCGATCTCGATCAGCGGGTCGCCGCGATGGACCATCTGGCCTTCGACGTAATGGACGGCGACAACCTGGCCGTTAATCTGGCTAAATATGTTCACCGTTGCCACTGGGGTGACGGTTCCCAGCGCTTCCACGTAATAGCCGATGGAACCGAGGTGCGCGGTGGCTGTTTTAACGGTTGGAATGGCCGGCGGCTCAACCGCAGCCGTTTTATCTGCTTCGCTCTTGCGTATGCCGCGAACTACTCCGGCTACGATCACTGCTGCAATGGCAAACATTAGCAGCCATGTCCACCTGCGGCGCCTGGAGGCTGATCGCGTCGGTGTGAGTTGGACCTTTTCAGCAGTGTTCATGATGTGTTCCTTCGCCCAACACTGGAAATGAAATTGCGGCTGGGGTGAAAAAAGTATTACACGAAACGTAACGTTCGGTACGGATAAATGATAGACTCAGGTGGTTGAAGCAAAGATACAAAGAAAAAAGGTACTTTGGTCCCATGGCACATGAAAGTACCGCTCTAGACCAGCCTGTGCGCACGAAGTCAGAAATCCGTACGGAACGGGTGACCGACCGGCTGCTGGACGCTGCAGGCAAATTCTTTATGGAGCGGGGGTTCGAGGCCACCAGCATGGGCGAAATAGCTCGCTACGCCCGCGCCTCGAAGGAAACGTTTTACCGTCACTTCCCCGGAAAAGAAGATTTATTCCGAGCCGTCGTGATCCGTGGGGCCAGGATGGTTGCGGGCGAACTTTCCGCCGTGCTACTCACCCATGAGGCGCCGGAAAAGGCTCTGGCTGCGTTCGGTGAACTATTCCTCGATCGCATCCTCTCTACGAAATCCATTTCCTTTCAACGCATGATGATGATGGAAAGAGAGCGCTTTCCCGAACTGGTACAGAGCCTGCGCGCAGACGGCCGCGAGCGAGTGCGTGCTTCTCTTGCTCATTACCTTGAGGAGCAGGTGGCAAGAGGAAGATTGCGCACGATGGATCCGGCTGTCGGCGCACGCCAGTTTCTAGATCTGGTTGCCGCGGAAATGATCTTTGCGGCTACGCGCTGCGGCCGACCCAAGCCCAGCAAAGCGCAAATCCGGCAAAGAGTAAAGGAAGGTATCGACTGCTTCCTTCATGGCTACCGGGCTTGAACGAAGGCTGACGCGCTCCAGGTCAGGACCCCTACTTCATTGCCGAATAATCAGCCGGACGCATAAACACTTCTTCCACGTTGTACTCCCCGTTCACTTGCTCGATTAAGGGCGCAGCCGCTTTCCTATACGGTGGGAAGGCCGCGTCGGCGTGGAGTGCGTCCCAATGGGTTTGGGCGTCCTCTTTGCTGGCCTGAGCCACGAGGTAAACGAATGTGTTCTTCCAGGGCGAGTCCTGGTCCGGCACCCAGTAACCGACGACATTGAGATCGTGTTTGGCCTGAAGCTTGGAAACGTCCTGGAATATAGATTCAAGCTCCGGGACCTTCCCAGGCGCGGTGTGATACACCATGAGCTCAAAGACGCGGTTGCTCTCCGCTCTCACCTCTTTTACGTGTATCCAATGGGAGGCAATGAGCACTCCACACGCAAAGGACAAAACCGACGTAGCGCAAAACTTCCAGCCTTGCCAGTGGGCAAGGCGTGCCAGGACAGCCCCATGCTTCGTCTTCATAGAGGGTTCTCCATTCTCGGTTTCGTCTGGGAGTGAGATGTTGCAACTGGAGCACCCCCCGGCCGTGTGCTTGCGTAACCGGATCTAAACGACTTACAGCGCGTGGCGGGCTTGGTGATTGTCCACAATTGGAAATGCTTGTTCGGGAACGGACACACCTCGTTGAGCTATCCGGATGGCTGGAGAGTCCTGCTTCATGGGCGGCTGGCCGGCGGCACGACGCCATTCATGCGTAGGTACTCCACCATTTGTCCGTAGTGGTTGAAGGCATGAACGGAGGCTTCGACGACGAGTGCCAAGCGTGTTACCGTACTGGCCGATAAGGGCGAAATCGGAGAAGATTTGACTGCCAGCTTCTCGTCGCCGATCGCATCGACCGCCTTCTGAAGATGCGCGAACGACCCATTCAAGTAATCGATAATCTCCGCTTTCGTCCGGATTGCTTCAGGTCCAAGCTCGTCCCCGGCATCGGCGGGGGGTTCCTCGCCCAAGGCAGCCGCGGCCAAAATGTGGTTGGTTGCCGCCAGGTGTTTCACCTGTTTTCCAAAGGTCCGCACGCCTTTGAATTCACCGTCGGTTGGCGCAAATCCATATTTATCGGCGGGCATGGCATCCGCGGCCGACACGATTTCCTTCGCCATAGATCGCAGAAGAATCTCGAGCGCACGTCTTTCCCGCTGTGCGTCGAGGGTAGCGGGATCCTGCTGTCCGGTTTGGTGAGTTGGTGCCACAGAAGTCTGCGCCAGAAAAGCCGTTCGGCGCGGTTTTTCTGGCGCAGCGGGCACGATGCCGGCACACACCAACAAAATTGAAGATGCGCATATCCACTTCGGATGTTTCATAAGTTCCTTTCCCCGCGGCCAAATAGGCGATCTACCGCTATGAAGAACTTACGACTTAAAGTCGACTTTAAGGCAAGAGGGTTTTTGTAGAATGTTTGTCACGAAGTTCGAGGCTAAGTCGATGGCGGAATTCACTATTTCAGAGGTAGCGCGACAGGTTGGAGTTCAGTCATCCGCCATTCGCTACTACGAACAGATCGGATTGCTCCCTCCGGCGCGACGAGTGAGTGGACAGAGACGTTACGACTCGACCATGCTCTACCGCCTGGCAGTCATCCAAAGAGCGCGGCAACTTGGCTTTACGCTGGATGAGATTCGGCAGCTGTTTTTCGGTGTTCGTAGTGCCGCCCGGGCATCAGAACGATGGCAGCAGTTGTCTCGCAGGAAGATGGCGGAACTCGACGATTTAATGGATGGAATCGAGTCGGTGCGACGTTTGCTCAGAAGGATGATGCAAAACTGTCGCTGCGAAACTCTGGAGCAATGCGGGATGGAGATATTTCGGAGTGGTTGTATTGATTTGGCAGGTTCTGTCGCTGCGAATTATCGACGAAGACAGTGAGTCGTCTCTTAGAGATGGGAGTGGCACTTTAGAAGTAACCAATAAAGTGCCACTCCGTCTGGCAGGGGTCCCAGCGCGCTCGTTTAGATACCAGGACATGGATCGCTCAGTGTGCAGTATCAATCAGGGCCACCTCTTCAGTTGAGGGTGCGGTTTTGCTTGCGCCGATCTGCATCTGCTTCTCCGCCTTCGACGGCTGCAAGTGAAGGTGGCGCGTCTCTCCCGTGGCCGAGATCTCATTCAGGAAGTAGCGGTTGCCGTATCTATGGAAAATCGCCACGCCGCTTTTTGCCCGCTGGCCGTTATCGTCCACTGTTTTCATCATCACTAACCCGGATTCCGATACTCCCCTAATCATCAAAACGGACGGCGTTTCCATACGAAGGGTGTAAACGCCAGCGGGGTAGTGGCCGGAACCAGTCTCGAACGCGAATGGAACGTTCACTCTGGCGAAAACTTCCCCAGACTGCGCGTGAGATGCCGGCGACAATGGAGCAATAGCGAGAATGGCGGTGAAGATACTAACGCGAAACTTCAACATCGAAAGTGTG
The DNA here is from genome assembly GCA_964609355.1 of uncultured Acidobacteriaceae bacterium. GTDB lineage: Bacteria > Acidobacteriota > Terriglobia > Terriglobales > Acidobacteriaceae > PALSA-350. The sequence continues at coordinate 4,403 of CAZSUK010000099.1, forward strand.
CTCATGGCGGTTTCTCCTTTGGGAAGGCGTCTGGTTGAACCGCCTTCACTTACTAAGGCGGAACCGTTCTCCGAAAAGGGCCACGACTGTTGAAATTATTTTTGCCCTCAGTGTCCACGTGGAGCGATGGCGACCGAAAAGGTAAGATAGCGGCGTGGACACCGTCGATTGGCTACTCGATTCGGACCCCGCCATCCGCTGGCAGGCTATGCGCGATTTGATGGATGCCTCCCCGGCGGAGGTCGCCGCGGAGCGCGCCCGCATCCCGCACAAGGGGCTCGGCGCCGAAATTCTCGCGCGCCAGGGAGCGGACGGCTCGTGGCGCCGGGCGGATTCGCCCGTGTGGTTGCCTACCCTCTTCACGCTGCTGCTCTTGCGCGCGACCGGCGTCGACCGCGCCGATCCGGTTGTCGATTCGGCGGTGGGGCGCCTCCTGGAGGGCTTGCGGTGGGATGATCAGGCGGGGGGCTGGGAATTGCGTGGCCCGGAATTCGGGGGAAAGCCGTTCTTCGAGGGAGAAGTGGAGCCTTGCATCAACGGAGGCGTGCTGGCGCTTGGGGGGTACTTCGGGCGCCCGAGTTGGAACCTCGCGCTCAGGCTGGCCGGCGAGCAACTGGAGGACGGCGGTTGGAATTGCGAAGCGCCGCAGAGCGCACGGTCGTCTTTCCACACCACGATCTGCGTGCTGGAGGGGCTGCTGGAGTACGAGCGTGCCGCCGGGCCCTCGCCGGAAATCACGGCGGCCAGAATGCGCGGCGAGGAATATCTGCTGGAACGTGGCCTCTTCCGGCGGCGCTCCACCGGCGAGGTTGCGAGTCCGGCTTTTCTCGAGCTCGCGTTCCCTCCCCGCTATCACTACGATGTGCTCCGCGGGCTCGACTACTTCAGGGCGGCGGATGTTCAGCCCGACGCGCGCATGCGCGATGCCGTACATTTCATCGAAAGCAGGCGGCAGGCGGATGGTCGATGGCGCCTCGATCGCGCGTACGACGAGGCGCTCCCGTTTCCGTGGGGGGAATCGGTGGGAGAGCCGAGCCGGTGGAACACGCTCCGGGCTCTGCGGGTGCTTCGTTGGTGGGAGCGACAAGGGCTTTAGTGCAGAATTTTCTGCCGGCGCTGTTGGCGCCAATGAATTTCATGCGCCTCTTTAACGGAGAGCCGTGTAGCCGTTTGCTAGCACCGCGAGTTAGGAAATCCGGGGGGGGTCTGCAAGAGAAACATTTCCAAGAAAGAGCATCCACACAGAGATCTCTCCACTACGCTCCCCCGAATTTCCTGTCGAGGGTCGTGGCGTTGATGATCTGCATGGGGTCTCTTTACCGAGAGCCGCACACGTGGTCGTCTCTAGCAGCGCGAAGTAGGAAATCCGGGTACACTCTGTCGAAAAACATTTCCAAGAAGGGACCGCTGAACCGCAGATCTCTCCACTGCGCTGCGCTTCGGTCGAGATGACAAAGGGGAGGCCGGTGCTTCCAGGCAGAGTCGTTGCTGAACAGAAGCCGTTTTTCATCACCTTGGGTGGGCCCAAAGGCCCATGATTCCTCTGTCCAAGCATCATCGG
>CAZSUK010000100.1:0-9290 GCA_964609355.1 uncultured Acidobacteriaceae bacterium
TTCTCAATTCCTCTCATCACGGAGCAAGCGACTTTAGTGTCATTGTCCCCGCCGAACTGCTCGCCGAGCAACAACGCACGGAGCGTCTGTTCAATGCCGTCATGGTTGCGATCGCGTCCATCTCTCTGTTCGTTGGCGGTATCGGAATCATGAACATTATGCTGGCCAGTATCCTTGAGCGCACACGAGAGATTGGTCTTCGCCGCGCCGTGGGGGCACAGCAATCGGACATCATTCGACAGTTTGTCGTCGAAGCTACCACCATCTCGTTCACTGGCGGAACGGTGGGTATCGTCTTTGGCTTCATCTTGTCTCGTATGATTGCCTGGCTGGCTGGATGGTCGACCATCGTGACCGCTAGTTCCATCGCACTTGCTTTTCTCGTTTCTATCAGTGTAGGGCTGGTTTTCGGAATTTATCCTGCGATGAAGGCGGCCCGCCTCGATCCGGTAGATGCAATCCGCTATGAATAAAGTTGAATTACAGAGAGCACACCTTATTGAGTATATTTCGATAATATTCCGGAGCGACACGATGGGCCTTTTCCGTCTTGCAATGTGTTGTTTGCTTATGTTGGTCGTCATCCTTCCGGCAGATGCACAGTCACCTGAAAGCTATTCGGCCCTGCTGACCTCACGGGTCAAGTCCGGCAAACTATCTCCTCCGGCACACGTGCAGGACTACGTGATCGATGGCAAGCTGCATCTTCGTCTTGAGGATGCGGTCCGCCTTGCACTCGAAAATAACAGCAATATTCGCATCCAGGAAACGCAGGTGGAAGCACAGAAGTTTTCCCTGCTAGGCGCCTATGCGCCGTTTGATCCCCTGATCCAAAGCAGCGCGAATATCAATCGAGCGTCCTATTCAGGTTATACGCAACTGCAAGGTGTGGGAAACACCAGCGCTCCTGTGAATACGCTTAGTCAGACTGTGCAGGCCAGTTATACGCAGACGTTTACGACTGGAACAACTGTATTCGCCAGTTTGTCCAGCAGTCGAACTTCCACCAACAGCGACTTTTACTTCCTTAATCCTTACGTCAGCTCAACGCTGACCCTGCAGTTTACTCAACCTCTCCTGCGCAATGCCGGACGCTTTGCTAATACTGCTCCTCTCATCATCGCTCGACGGACTCTTCAGCAGTCGCGCGCTAGTTTTGAGGCGCAGGTGAATGACGCCATCCTGCAGGTTGTCACCCAATACTGGACCGTTGTCCAGGCGCGCGGAAGCTTCGATGTCGAGCGCAGGTCTCTTGACCTGGCTGAGAGTAGTTATCAACATGACAAGCGTGCATTGGAACTCGGCGCTTTGCCACCGCTCGATATCTATCGCTCGCAATCCGAAGTGGCTGCTCGTCGACTGCAGGCCATCCAAAGCGAATACGTTCTTAAGCAAGCGCAGGAGGCGTTTCGTTTTACCATTGGTGTGGATCAGGATCCAACGTTGGCCTCGCTGGAGCTGGACCTCGTCGAGAAGCCGGAGCCGGAGGGAGAGATCGAGAGTGTCGATCCTGTGGAGGTCTTGAGAAAAGCGCTCAGCGCTCGTCCGGAGATTGCGGCGGCTAACGACGCAATCGCGAATGATGAAACCAGCATTCGATTTGCTCACAACGCCCTGAAGCCTGACCTGTCGCTCACTGGCTTCTATCAGACCAACGGCATTGGGGGAAATCAATATGACCTGAACACAGGGCAATTGATCAGTCCGGGTGGCTTGGGAACATCGTTCAACCAGATGTTTGGTTTTGGCTTCCCTGGCTACGGTGGCACACTCACTCTGAACCTTCCGATCCGGAATCGAGGCGCAAAGGCGAATCTAGGTACTGCGCTGGTAGCGCGGCGCCATGACCTATACACCTCTCAAATAACCAGAGAACAGATCGTTCAACAGGTCAAAGATTCTGTTCATCTATTGGAAGAGGCCAAGCTCACCCTTGCCGCGGGCAAAACATCTTTGGAGCTTGCGCAGAAATCGCTCGCTGCTGATCAACGGAAATATGAACTTGGTGCTGAGACGAATTTCTTTGTCTTGGATTCTCAAACGAAACTCGCGCAATCGGAGCTCGATCTGTTGCAAACGCAGATTAACTACCAGATCGCACGCGCGACCGTCGATCGCGCGACAGGCAGCTTGCTCGAACCTTATCATGTGGAAATCGCAGAGCTATCTCACTAACTTGCCCGCCGGACGCGGGAATTGCCGATAGCCGGACATGGAACTAGCCAACAGCGATCCTCGAATATCCGGTGTCGCTCTCAGTCCTCGTCGAAAACGCCACTTGGACGTATTTCGGCTCTTCGGCAACCTGACGCAAGCGGGATTTTGCGGCTTCACTTCGCCGGGTCTGCCCGTTACACGGCCACTAGAGAAACAAACCTGCGCACAAGTTGGGGCTATACTCACTGTTTGAGAAGAGTATGCAATGCAACTCCGTCGGGATCGCCCATGCGTAGAAATGCCGTCATTCTTACGCTCTTTGTATTGCAGTCGGCAGCTCTGCTCGCTCAGGCTCCAATCCCGGACTGGTGCCGCGCGTTGCCGCGACCGGAATATAAAATTGTCGAACGCGTCTCGATCAGCGACCCATGGTTCGAAGTCTATGAGCCTGCCCAGGGCGTTTTCGCCATCTACGAACCGCACCAGGCCGAGGAGACCATCAGCTACCTGATCGTCGGCGAGAAGCGGGCTCTGCTGTTCGACACCGGCATGGGAATTAGCGACCTCAAGAAAGTTATCGCCCAGCTGACCAAGCTGCCGATCATCTTGCTGAACTCGCACACTCACAACGATCATGTCGGGGACAATTGGGAATTCTCCAGAATCTACGGAATGGATACAGACTTTACACGGCAAAATGCGCGGGGTTCCCGGTTGGACGCGCAGGCAGAAATCACGTCCGGCCAGATTTGTGGCGGCCTGCCAAAGGGATTTGATTCGACAGCCTACGCAACCCGGCCCTGGAAGATCACGGCTTACACTCATGACGGCGACCGCTTCGATCTAGGCAATCGCACAGTGGAGGTCATCGCAACCCCCGGCCACACGCCTGACAGCATCTCTTTGCTCGATCGCGCCAACGGCCTGCTTTTTACCGGTGACACCTATTATCCCGCGCCCATCTGGCTCTTCAGGCCAGAAACCGATCTCGATGCCTACGCCGCTTCCGTTCGTCGCTTGGCCGCGCTCGCGCCACAGGTTAAGGTCGTCATGGGCGCTCACAATGTTCCCGTCGCATCGCCCGCGCAACTTCCCAAACTAGTCGCCGCTTTCGATGCTGTGCGGGCAGGGAAAGTCCAGCCCTTGCCCGACTCGCCCGGAAAAGTGCTCTATAAGGTGGACGGCATTGCCTTTCTGATGCGCGCGGCAGCTGCGCATTAGTCGCGAAGAGGAGTACGCGGTTTACTTAATCCGAAGCCAAGTCATGAATGGCTGGCCGCGTTAAAGTCTGCGCCAAAGAGTTGGCGGGTGGAGCTTGCAAAAGGAGCCGATATCTCTACTGCCGAAAATAGAGTAGCGGGATGGTATCTCCCGCAGTCATCCCTTGGATGATCTCTTCACAGCCACGGCGCAACCTGACCAACGGTCGGGAATGCGCATAACGTGGCTGTTTCGCGTTCATGGTGCATCCCGACGAGAAGGATGTACGCGTGGCCATCAGAAAACAACATATTCTCGCAAATACCCTTCCTGACTCCAATAAATGGCTCGTGCTGGTCGTTGTCTCTACCGCTCTTTTTCTTATCAGCATTGATATGACAGTGCTGTACACGGCATTGCCACGACTGACCCACGATCTCGCCGCCAACAGCAGCCAAAAGCTCTGGATCGTCAATGCGTTTCCACTTGTGATGGCTGGTTTGCTCCCAACTATGGGTTTGCTTGGCGACCGGATTGGGCACCGCCGGATATTCCTTTGGGGGCTCGTTGCGTTCGCTTCTGCCTCTTTGCTCGCAGCGTATGCCCCGTCTGCGAATGTCCTGATTGGGGCACGTGCTCTTCTCGCTGTTGCCGCATCCATGATGATGCCGGGGACGCTTTCCCTGTTGCGCCTGACGTTCACAACCGACAAAGAACGCGGTCAAGCGATTGGCATCTGGGCGGCCGTGTTTTCAGGTGGCGTCGCAATCGGACCGTTGATCGGTGGAGCTCTACTCAGCCATTTCTGGTGGGGCTCTGTCTTTCTGATCAACGTGCCAGTCGTTGTATTGGCACTCATCTTTACTCCATTCATAGTCCCCGCTGGAAGCCGGAACGCAGAACGGCAACTCGACCTCCTCAACTCACTTCTCGCCATGGTCGCAATGGTCAGCCTGGTTTATGCGTTGATGGAAGTCGCAAGACCAGACGCAGGAGAGCTTCAGGCCACTATCGCGGGCGTCGCCGGCATGACGTTTATTGTCATTTTCGTAAAGCGGCAGCGCCGTTCCCCGAGCCCTATGGTTGATTTCTCGCTGTTCAGTAATGGACGTCTCACAGCCGGCGTACTTACCGCTATGTTCGCGACCCTGGCCGGTACGGGCGTGCAACTTGTGCTCACGCAGCGGTTACAACTTGTAATCGGGTATTCTCCGCTTCATGCGGCGCTCTTCATGCTGCCGCTCTCGATCTCCGCCTTTGTCGCAGGTTCTCTCAATGGGTTGGTTCTCCACAAAGTGGGCATCGGCCGGGCGCTCTGGACAAGTCTCATCGTGGCTGCAGTCGGCCTCATTGGCTACGCCATTTTTCGTAATAGCAGCGCTGTCGAGCAAGCCGCAAGCTTAGTCATCTTCGGCTTCGGTGTAGGTGTAGGGTTAGCTATGGCCTCAACCGCCATTATGATCAACGCGCCAGAAGACAAGGCCGGTATGGCCGCCTCCATCGAGAGCGTCGCCTACGAACTCGGGGGTGTGCTTGGCGTCGCCACCTTGGGTAGCATTCTATCCTTCACTTATACGAAGGCTCTTGTACTGCCGCAAGGGCTTCCGGCGCCAGCGCTCGCCAAGGACAGCCTTGATCAAGCGCTGCTGCTCGCCGAACATTTGTCGGGTGATGCGACGGTGAAATTGGTCACTCAGGCCAAAACGGCCTTCGACATTGCCTTCGTAACCGTCTTGGTCGCTGGCACCGCGATCCTGCTGCTGATGGCGGCAGCGATCGCCCGAATCAGTAGCCGTGCGAGAACACTTGAGCCTTCCCGTGATTAGCGACCGCGCTCAATGCCACGTGATAATTGTGGATTAGCGCTAACAGACCAAAGCGGGCCGAGAGACTACGCTCTTAATACTCATCCTGGGTTCAATGCCAAGCCTATCGTTCACAGCGGCTCACCGAGCTTCCTTTGTGCTCCGAGTGGTCTGCAATCCAGTTGTTTATATGGTCGTTTATCGGCAACTTGCCGAAGACGTAGATCCAGCCGCATGGCTGGATGAGCGCAAATGCCTTGTCGGCAACAGAAATGTTCCGAAACAACTGGCGTCCCGGGTTCGAGCGACGATGTTATGGCATCTGGGGAGAACTTGTTCGAAGCATTTTGGCGGTCCACCCCGCACCAGGCAGACCACACAAGGCAAGGGCCTTCAGCTCCTTCTCGACGTTGTACTCGACCCTCCGGATCGACGGGACACCGTCTGCGAGGAGCAGATAGGATGCGCGAGGATCGCCATCGTAGGATAGTCCAACGCTGCCGGCGTTGATCAGGAGTCTCGGTCGCCCAGCAATATCGCGGATGAAAGGTCGATGGGTATGCCCAAAGGTAACGACCGGCTGGCCAAGCGGACCATAAATTGTTTCCAGTTCCGCATCAGTCGAAGCCGCTGAAGGCGTTCGCCAACAACTCTCAGGAGTGGCGTGGACCAATGCGAAGTTCTCTTGCGTTTTCGCCAGCGGCAGTTGGCTCAGCCATGCAAGTCTTTCCTCGCCAAGAATCGTACGAGTCGCCGATGCGATCTGGCGGATCGCGTCCCAGAGAGCGGGCGGAGCCGTGGACTGGGCCGCGAACACCTCCAGCGAATCAGGCTGCACAAGCATTTCGTCCGTGTTACCCAACACGCCTGGCCAGCCAAGACTGCGAATATGGTCGACGATCTCTAAAGGGCTAGATCCGGCATCGGCCAGGTCGCCTCCGTGAAGAACCAAATCTGGCGAGCAACGCCGGATATCTGCCAGCACTGCCTCAAATGCAGTCAGATTGCCATGAATATCGGATACGATCGCTACCCGCACATTGTTGCTCCTGATCATCCATGGTTGCACATCGCTCGGATCATTGACTAGTGCCGGATCGAAGGGGGCACACCTCTTGACTGATTAGGGTTTTGGTTTGCCGGCTGGCTGAGCAGGATGGAAGTGGTAAACGATTCCGGCATTGAGAAAACCAACCGCACTCGTCCTGTCGTTATTTGAAAAGCCTGCCGCCGCCCCCCACTCGACTGCTCGCAGGTCAACAGAGTTGGTGAGGCGGATGTCGAGGCCGCCAAGAAACTCCGCCGCTCCATTCGTAATACGCTGTGGAGTGACCCCAGGGTCGATGACCGAACTGACCACTCCGCCGCCAATCTCGAGATACGGCCGTAGACGAATATGCGTGGGAACAAAGCCGACGCGGAGAGCGACATCCGCCGTGGTGCCGCCGTACGATGCTGGGCCATACAGAACACGGCCATCAATGCCCGCTGTTAAGCGGCTGTGGATAGGGAAGTTGTAAAAAGCTCCTCCACCGAAACTCGCGGTGTCGTCTTTGAAGCTGTAGGAGTCGCCCTGGTAGGAGAACCCATAACGGCTCAAACCCGCCATGCCGTAAACCGAAACTTGCGCTTTGGCAGCGGATGCAAATACAGTCAGCAGAACGGTTCCAAGTGAAACAGCTAACAGGCCCAGACGCTTCAAGAGAATCCCCGAACGGCGTAGTTATGACCTCAGATTACAGGTAATACAAGCCCAAAGCTGCTGAACAAAAGTGGTTTCACGTGACCCAAAAGAGCCACCTTTTTCGCTCATCCTGGGCGAGACAACGTCTGTTACGTGTGCTTATAGCCAGCGCAGAACGAAGAAGCGGTGGAAAGGATTGTCGAACGGTAAGACCGGCTACGAGTATGAAAGCCGAGGGCATTCTACTCATTCGGGAATGAGAACGCCCACCTCCCGCCGCTGCCTTGAATTCGAATCTCTCCACCGTCGTCGAGCTTGTATGTTTCCTCAGCTGTAGTTGTGCGGTTCGCGGAGAAATCGATGGTCAGCGTCTGTGGTTCGTGCGATTTTGCTGCGACGAGCGTAAACGTGATTCCCGGGCCGGAGACAACTTGCTTTGCGCCGTCGGCGTGTATGTTGTAAGAGTAGGCGCGGAATTGCTTGATGAGCCGGCTGCGCTCCGACTCGTTGACCGTCAACGTGAAAGCCGTTATATCGTGCAGCTGCCGCTGCGCGAGGAACCTGCCTTCGAGTCGCTTTTCCCTTGTGATGCCGTCGGGATAATAGCCCTTAAGATGTGTGTCAATGCGCATTCCTGGCCCGAAGTCACTCGCCGGGCCGCCTTCGGATACGATCGTGTCGTACAACGGTTGATTCTGTGCGTCTCGAGCCGTCTCTATCAGAAGGGTGGCGCTCTGCTCTGCAGCGAGTTGGTTTTTGAAACGAGGAAGCTGGCTGCGATCATCGATCCACATGTTAAGCACAACTTGTCCGGCAATCGTGGTGCCGAAGTGCGGTTGATCGTGCCCGGCTTTGAAGAACTCGAGATACGTGTGCTGCCCAAAGATGTAGATTCCGGTGTAGCTCCACTTCCCACCGTCCCGCTGAACGGTGTGCTCCTCGAACCCACTGAATTCGTTTCGAAGAAATGCGGACCGTTGGAGTGCAGCGTACGCAGCCGGAGTAACGAAGATCGTTACGTGATTGAAGTAGACAGGTGGCAGTGCTTCCGCAAACAAACTCGCAGGGATAGCACACAGGCCCAGACTGAAGACGAGTACAAGCGACCTACACATTCGCATTGGTTTGTCTGATCCTGGATTGCATTTTAAACCAAGATTACTAACGCTTGGCGATCTCAATGCTCAGCGCTCGCAGCAAAGATAAGTAGCCCACCGATACGACCAACAGCCGTGCCCGGTCCGCAACAATCCAGCTGTGCGTCATTGCGCGAACCTCTTCCACGGTGTGGTCGCCACCGGCCTGTGTGAATAGAACTGCATTGATTGGATAGATATAGACAAGAGTGAACACCAGTGCGATGGTCATGCAGACCGTGGCGATAACAAAGAGTGACCGATGCTTTGGCAAGTCCCAACCAAAGAAGAGCACCCCAAGGAGCGGCAAGTAGCGCAGGGGCATCGTACGGGGTCCGAAGAAGTTCAAGATGTTCTGGAGAAAGCTGGTGCCCTTAAAGAAGGCCCTCAGGGACTCCGGCGGAGAGGCACTCCAGATGAGATCAATCACTACCATTTGGTAGATCGTGCCGCCGACATAGACGCTCCACGATAGGACGGAAATCCAGAGCAGGACCAACGTGAAGAGATTGCGAGTTGTCATGATTCAGACCCTCGGGAAACAGCATCGGTGTAAGGGCCTTCCGGCGCCATGAGTTCCTCCCCGGGCTTTCCTGGAACAAGAACGGGTCACAAGCGGGAACGAACCCCTTGGCCCCCGAAATAGGTGCCGAAGCGCTGACAAGCGTGAAGTGTAAACCAATTACGGTTGAATGGTCTCGGTGGGAACACCGGTGATACAGAAACGAAGGCCAGGCTCAGAGAGTTTCTGTGTGCTCTGCTTGCTTAATCGTTCAGCGCCACTGTACAGCATCTTTCTCGATGTATTCGCAAAGGGAGTAGCCGTCACAGCCGTGAGGACCTGCATGAACGGTGACGATCCAGTCTGAACGCTATCCGCTGCAAGATTTATCCGACTCACCGTGCGAGGTAGGGTAGGATGCTTTGGCAGAAGGAATGACGCAAACTCATCAAGTCGCGATCCTGATTCCCTTGGCGGTTGGCGCAGGCGCCGTCCTATGTTCGATCTTTATCCACGCGCTGGCCGTGGGCGCAACAGTCAACTTCATTCGCCGTGAGAAAAGGCTGGGCCGCACGGGCGTTGACTTCTGGATCGATCTTGCCATCGTTGTGTTGACGATATCATTCGCGTTCGTGGCGCACCTGATTGAGATAGCCTTGTGGGCGGCGTTGTTCGTAAAGTGCGGAGAATTTCAGGAATTTGGATTAGCCTTCTACCACTCGGCGGTCAACTTCACCACCTTGGGTTACGGTGACGTGATTATGAGCCCGTCGTGGAAATTCCTCGGGCCGCTGGAGGCAGCGGAT
>CAZSUK010000101.1:0-10121 GCA_964609355.1 uncultured Acidobacteriaceae bacterium
AACATGTCGCCGTCGATTTACTTTGTCGACCGGGAACAGAACACCACGCTTCAAGATATCGGGGCCTACGCTGGTGATTCGCTGAACGTAACCGGCGCGGGGGAACCGGAGCACGTACCCGGACTGGATGTCACAGACGGCGTCCTGCCGATCCTGGGAGTAACGCCGGCGCTGGGGCGCCTATTTACACGCCGGGACGATTCGCCGGGAGCGCCCGAAACTGTGCTGCTCTCCTATGGGTATTGGCAGCGGAAGTTTGGTGGCGCGGCTTCTGTCATTGGGCGTTCGATTACGGTGGATGGGAAGCCGCGCGAAATCATCGGTGTGCTGCCACGGGGATTTCACTTTCTCGATGAACAGGACGCGTCCCTGATCCTGCCTTTCCAATGGGACCGCAGCAAGACCAGGCTGGGTAATTTCAGTGAGCGCGCCCTCGCCCGGTTGAAGCCCGGGGTCACTCTGGCACAGGCCAGTGCGGACATGGCGCGATTGCTACCGGTGGTGCTGCGCAGCTTCCCGCCCCCAGACGGTTTTAGCGTCAGCATTTTTGAGAAGGTACGGATAAGCCCGAATCTGCGGCCATTGAAGCAGGACGTGGTGGGCGATGTAGGCAACGTGTTGTGGGTGCTGATGGGGTCGATCGTCCTGGTTCTGCTGGTCGCCTGCGCGAACGTTGCCAACCTGCTGCTGGTGCGGGTCGAAGGGCGCCGGCAGGAGCTAGCCATCCGCTCTGCCCTGGGGGCGGGCTGGGGAAGAATCACGGAGGAGCTGCTCTGCGAGAGTGTGATCCTGGGGTTCGCGGGCACACTGGTGGGAGTGGTCCTGGCATACGCCGCTTTGCGTACCCTGGTGGCCATCGCGCCCACTGGCCTGCCCCGCCTTCATGAGATTGGCATCGATGTTCCCGTTATCCTGTTTGCGCTTGCGCTGGCAGTCTTTACCAGCCTGCTCATCGGCTTTATCCCGGTGCTCAAGTATGCGGGCGCCGGCGCGAACAGCGACTTGCGCGAAGGAGGGCGGGCGCTGAGCCAAAGCCGGGAACGGCATCGTGCACGCAAGACGTTGGTGGTAGTGCAGGTAGCGCTGGCGCTGGTCCTGCTCATCTGTTCCGGGCTGATGATCCGCACCTTTCGCGCCTTGATGCAAGTGTCTCCTGGTTTCGTGGCACCCGATCAGGTTGAGACATTTCGCTTCTACATCCCGGAAACACAGATACCTGACTCTGAGCCCGAGCGGGTGATACGCACGCACGAAGAAATTCTAAACAAACTGGCCAGGATGGGAGGAGTTTCTGCGGTCAGCTTTTCAACCGCCGTTCCTCTGGATGGGCACGATTCGAACGATGTGGTGTATGCGCAGGACCATGTGTATGGCGAGGGGGAGCTACCACCGATACGCCGCTTCAAATTCATCTCCCCCGGATATTTCGCGACGCTGGGTACTCGGTTGGTTGCCGGGCGGGATCTCACGTGGACCGACATCTATCAGAAAAGGCCAGTGGCTATCATCTCGGAGAATTTGGCGCGCCAGTATTGGCATGACGCGAATGGCGCGATGGGCAAAAGGATCAGGGTAGCCAGCACGGATGACTGGCGCGAGATTGTCGGCGTGGTTCAAGACGTGCATGACGACGGCGTAGGCCAACCCGCGCCCAGCTCGGTGTACTGGCCTATCATGATGGATCATTTCGAGGGCGAAAAGCAGATGCTGCGACGAAATATCGCTTTCACTCTGCGTAGTTCGCGCGCCGGCTCACGCACATTCATGAAAGAGGTCCAGGACCGGGTCTGGTCAGTCCATTCCGACGTACCGCTGGCGGACGTTTCCACACTGGGAGAGCTTTACACGAAGTCCATGGCTCGGACTTCGTTCACGCTGGTGATGCTCTGCGTCGCTGGAAGCATGGCTCTGCTGCTGGGGATTGTGGGCATTTACGGAGTTATCTCATATTCGATATCGCAGCGGACGCGCGAGATTGGGATTCGCATGGCGCTAGGGGCGCAGCGGAATACACTCACAGCGTTGTTTGTGCGCCAGGGACTGTGGTTAACGGGGATCGGTGTGGGATGCGGCCTGGTGGTCGCATTTGTGGTGATGCGCCTGATGTCGTCACTGTTATTCAACGTGAGCCCGGTCGATCCAATCACCTATGTCGCGATTACCGCCGGAGTGATGGCGACTGCTTATCTGGCTTGTTATTTACCGTCGCGCCGCGCCGCCACGGTGAATCCGGTGAATGCTTTGCGGGCCGAGTAGCGGTCACCGCACCTACTGTTTGCTGGTCTCAGTAAGGAAAGTTGCATTCGCTACCAGGATGTCGCGCCCCTGGTTGTTGAGAACCGTGTGGGTCGATGTGATTGCCGTCAAGACACCGGTCTGGCCAGCGATCTCCAGGTTTTCCCCAACCGCCAGTATTTTACGGGTGTAAAAACCGGCGACGATATTGCGTACGATTTCCCGTGTACCCAGTCCAAAAGCCAGCCCAAATGCCAGGGCGCCCGCCGCGAGAAAGAAGCTGGTTACAATGCGAACCATCTCGGTATCAATTTTCAGTTGGCCAATGGCCATCATGGCAACGATGAAGACAATCAACGCGGAGACGAGTTTTCCCAGGGCAGGAGCAGAATCGATACCGGAAGACTCGGCAGCCTGAGTGACCATTTGTCCTGCGAACTGGCCGACTGTGGTGCCCAGGATCAAGAGTAGAAGGGCGGCGACGATATTTGGCAAATAGGAGAAGAAAGCGGCGATTGCATTGGAGATGGCCAGCAGGCCAAGGGCATCGCTCGCGGTCTGGGCCAGCACTATGATGACGAGAAAATAGGCTAGCTTGGGGAGGAACAGTGTCAGTGGCTGACGCAATCCGATGCGCTGCAGCGTCTTGTCCACGCCTGCTTTCCCAATCAGGGTGTCGAAGCGCATGCGCACCAGCACCGCACGAAGCACGACTTCGACCAGCTTGGCGGCTGCCAGGCCGAGAATGACCAACAAGATGCCAACCGCTACTTTAGGGAGTGCGGTGACCACCGATCTGCCGAGCCCAGCGAAGGCCTCAAGAAGATTTTTCTCCATGCCTGCCATCCTTTCGAACGCTGTTCGGATTGAGTTGCTCAATCAGGATCAACCAAAACTCCCGCAGAACCATGAGCGGTACGCTCGCGGAGAACGAGGTTAATTGGGCCACCGCAGTGCGGCGCTGAATGGCGCGCCGGACGCGAACCAGCAAAGCCGGCGATGCGTCGTGCTCAAAGGCCGCCAACTCGGCGACCGGATCGCCCAGATCTACCTCTTCCCTACCCTGCCCCTCGCCCAGCGGTTCTTCGCTCATTGTCCAACCCTATTCGCGCCTGTGGCCTGCAGCTGCTTGTATCGTTCCCTGAACTCCTCGCGTCCGCGTTTGATGCGCATCTTTGCCGCGGAAAGACCGACGCCGAGAGCCTGGGCTACTTCTTCATAAGAGAGCCCATCCATATCGCAGAGAACGAGTGGAATCCTAAGCGTGCTGGACATCGAGTCCAGCACCAGGCTGGTAAGTTGTCGATCGCTGATTGTTTCGGCCATTCGCTCCGCCGTGGACTGAACCTGAAGTTGATCGAACGCTTCCACCTCCGACTCATCGATGCCGATATAGGATCGGCCGGCTTGCTTCTTCAGATGGTTGAGACAGTGGTTAATTTTGATTCTTTGCAGCCAGCCGGCAAAGGTAGAGCGCCCCTCGAAACTGCGTAGCCCGAAGAAGGCCTTCACCAAAACTTCCTGGGCAAGATCCTCAGAATTGTTTGGGTCGCGGGTGATGTAGCGACAGTTGGCGACGACACGCTTTTGATAAAGCAGGACCAATTTCTCGAATGCACGCAAATCCCCCTCAGGAGCTCTGCGTGCCTGTTCTAAAAGATCCTGGTCTGGATCGGCCGCAGAAGAGCGAGGCCGCTCGAAAGAAGCGTTCATAGGGGATTCAGTATGCCACATTGCTTGCTGTTCTCCTATCGATCGTGAAGTTTTCAGCAAATGTGACTTTCGCACGCGATCCATTGTCTTCGTCAGTGAATGACAATTCTGGAGGGAATTTCATGCTCAAGGGATTTCGCGATTTCGTGTTGCGGGGAAATGTCGTTGACCTGGCGGTGGGCGTGGTTATCGGCGCCGCGTTCGGCACTGTGGTCACTGCGCTGGTGAAGGATCTACTTACTCCGATCATTGCCGCAGTGGTAAGAAAGCCTGATTTTCGGCCTTCTTCTTCGAACTCAACGGGGCAAAGTTTCTCTATGGTGACTTCCTGAACGCCGCTATCTCTTTTCTGCTGATCGCGGCAGCGGTGTATTTCTTCGTCGTACTGCCAGTCAATAGCCTTTTAAGCCGAATACAGAAACAAGCTCCAGTGGATAAGAAAAAGTGTCCGGAGTGCAGAAGCGCGATCGCATTAGACGCACGCCGCTGCGCATTTTGTACTTCCGCCGTGTCTTAGTGCTGGGGAGAAGTGTCTTGCTGCGCGCCGCCCAGCAATCGTGCGGCCGCTGTTTCTTCAATCGTAGATAAGTAACCCAGAGAGGTTCCTGCAAATGTTGAACTCGCAACCCCCAATCTATTCTTTATTTCGGTGGATTCTATCCAAGCGCTCTCTTGTGCTCGCGGCTGTGTTGCCGGCTGCTGCCTTGTCACCACAGGCACTCAGTCAAACTGCGGGAGCGGAGCCAAAGCCTGCGCCAACGGCGGACGTGCTGGTCCTGGCCAATGGTGATCAGCTCACTGGTAAACTACTCCGGGAGGCCGATGGGACCGTGACCTTTCACAGCGATATGGCCGGCGACCTGAGCTTTAGCTGGGATAAGATCAAATCCATTCGCACGACGCAGAAGTTTGCTGTTATTGAGCAAGGGCAACATATCTCCCGTAAGACTCCGGACAGCAACGTGGCCCAGGGGACGATCGCGATCCAGGACGATACGATCCAGGTCGCCGGCAAGGAGATCCCTGAGAAGAATGCGCAATACGTCGTCGATCAGGACAGCTACATCAAGCAAGTCCGCGGCAACCATGGCTGGGGGTATGGATGGGGCGGCTCGTTGACCGCAGGAGCGGCCGATGTGCAGGCTACCCAAAACAGCCGCACATTTACGGGAGCGGGAACGTTTGTGAGGACTATTCCCGGAGTAAGTTGGATGGATCCTCGCAATCGCACGACGGCCGATTTCACCGCTGCGTATGGTTCGCTTTCGCAGCCAGGCGCGGCCACCACAAAGACCAACATCTTACATGCCGATGCGGAGCATGACTGGTTCCTGTCGCCTCGGCTGTATGCCCTGGTAGACACGTCGTTCGATCACAACTACTCTCAGGGTTTGAACCTGCAACAGATTTACGGTGGCGGGTTAGGGTTTGTGCTCATCAAGACTCCCAGACAGGAATTGGATCTCAAAGGAGATATTCATTACGAGCGGCAAAATTTTGGCTTCACGCCAGGAATCGTTCCGCCCACCGTGACGCCGAACAAAAACCTGATCGGCGCCGATATCGGCGACACCTATATGGCGAAACTTGCCCACGGCCTGGTCTTTAACCAGGGCCTGCTCGTGACCCCGGCATTCAACACGCCCAAGGCGTATTCTGCTTTGGCCACTGCAGGATTAACTTTCCCGGTGTACAAACGGCTAGGCTTCAGCCTTTCCGCATTGGACGATTTCCTGAACGACCCGGCGTTCGGCAGCAAGAAGAATTCATTCCAGTTTAGTGCCGGGCTCACCTATACCCTGCACTAGAACCGCAGGCGCAGCCAGGCCTGCACAGAGGTTGGGTCATTGCTATCCGCGGACGGGGCTCGAGGCCACGTCTCACCCTTGACTTGGAGGGCCTAAGTTTCACCTGAAGGCCGTTCGAAACATGAACCATGTTGTTCTGGAAGGAGCGGGTATTTCGTATGAGTGATAACCCTGAGAAGACTGGATTGGATGGGCGCGGCCGAGAAAAGAGCGGCCGGATCGATCACAAGCATCCCACCACGAAGATCAAGCACCTGCGTGAGCACTACGGGGCGCACTTCGCAGATGGGTGGGATGGTGAGCGTACGCTTGGCGAACTGCTAAGCGAGACCAAGTTCGAATCGCTCACCCAGTACGTGAAACACCACGGCCACCAGCCTACGAGCTAGTTCTCAACGTCCGGGGCGACAGGTACCAAATGCAGAGCTCTGCTGTCGCCCCGCTTTTTCGTTAGCTCCCTCCTCTAAGGTGATTCGTGTCTTTTCCCCTTGACAGCTTAGGAGAGTCTGCCTAGACTCCTAATCAGCTTAGGGGACGATTCTGGCAGGCCGCGAGCTTCCGGGATCGGAGGAAAACATGAGGGTACCCGGCTTTCTACGCTTCTTCAGTGCTCTTTTCGGCGATCGGCTCCGGCTGGATGGGGAGATCAGGGAGGAGTTACGTTCGCATATACTGCATCGCGCGGACGACCTTCAGCGTCACGGTCTTTCCCACAAAGAGGCCGAGCGCCGTGCCCGCATTGAATTCGGGGGATATGAGAAGTTCAAGGAAGATTGCCACGAAGAACAGAGTGGGCATTTCCTTGAAACATTCTGGCAAGATGCGCGATTCGCTGTTCGTTTACTGAGCAAGTCTCCCGGCTTCACGGGAATCGCAGTCATCACGCTGGCTCTGGGAATTGGAGCAAACGCTGTTGCCTTCAGCCTGATGAACGCGCTCATTCTGCGCCCTCTCCATGTGCCGCATGCGCAGAACCTCTATACGATCGAGCGAGCCAAAGCCTATGACATATCGCAGTCCTACCCGGACTACCTGGATTTGCGCGATCGAAACCGGACGTTGGATGGCATCGTAGCCTACAGCATCACGCGGGCCGGTCTGGAGACGAATGGCAAAGCGTCTTCCGCATGGCTCTACCAGGCAAGCGGAAACTACTTTGATGTATTAGGCATTCAGCCTTACCTCGGGCGCTTCTTTCACAGCTCCGACGAGCACGGGGCGAACAGCGCTGCTTATCTCGTGCTCAGTTATCCCTATTGGCAAAATCACTTCGGGGGCGATCCCAGCGTCGTAGGACACATGGTCCAGGTCAATAAACATCCCTTCACGATTATCGGAGTGGCGCCAGAAGAGTTTCGCGGAACCGAAATGTACTTCACCCCGAATTTCTGGGTGCCATTGGTGAGCGAAGAGCAGTCCGGAGGATGGTTCGACCTGAACAAGCGCGGATCGCGCGGCTTGTGGCTGGCAGGGCGCCTGAAAGCAGGAGTAACTCCAGCGCAGGCTACTGCCGATCTGAACTCGGTGGGCGCTTACCTCGAGAAAAGCTATCCGCAAGAAGACCAGCAGATGAGCTTTGCACTCACCCGGCCTGGATTGATCGGCGACACGCTTGGCCGGCCAGTACGAGCCTTTGTCACTGGCCTGATGCTGCTGGCGACTTTGATTTTGCTGGCTGCCTGCGCAAACCTGGGCAGTCTGTTTGCCGCTCGCGCGGCGGACCGTTCCAAAGAAGTCGCGCTGCGATTAGCACTGGGATCAAGCCGCAAACGCATCCTGCGGCAACTTATGACCGAGGCAGTCATGGTCTCATTGATCGGCGGTTCCGCCGGATTGATAAGTGGAATAGCGCTGCTGCGCTGGCTGAATACATGGCAGCCGGTGCCTAGTTTCCCGGTCCATTTGCCGGTGGCTCCCGATGCGACCACGTACGCCGTGGCGTTGCTGCTTGCGCTCGGGAGCGGGCTGCTTTTTGGCATGGTGCCGGTGCGACAGGTGCTTCGAGTTAGTCCTTACCAGGTGGTAAAGTCGGGGACGATCGAGTTGGGAGGACGGCGATTCAGCACGCGTGACTTGCTGCTGGTCGTCCAGGTAGCAGTCTGCGCCATGCTGGTTACGGCTTCGATGGTGGCACTGCGAGGATTAGTAAGATCGCTTCACACACACTACGGCTTTGTACCACAAGACGCACTTCTGGTAGAGACCGATCTGAATATGGCTGGGTATGAAGGCGACCGGGTGGCGACGATGCAGCGCCGCATGGTCGATACCGTGGAGATGATTCCCGGTGTGACAGCGGCAGGGCTGACCGACCGAATCCCGCTCGATAGCGAAAACATGACGAACAGCACCCTGGTTTTTGAGGACAGCACCACCGACCTGAGAATATCGAACGCGGCCGCCGATACGGTGGCCTTGAATATTTCCCCAGGTTATTTTCGAGCCGCGGGCACGGCGCTGCTAGCGGGAAGAATCTTCACTGCGCACGACGACGCGAATGCACCGCGGGTGGCGGTGGTCAACCGGGCCTTTGCAATGAAGGTCTTCGGAGCCTTCGGATCTATGGCAGATGCAATTGGTAAGTACTTCAAGACTGCGGAGGGGACGCGCATCCGGGTGGTGGGGATCGTCGAGGACGGAAAATACAAGACGGTCGCGGAAGGTCCGCAGCCGGCGATTTTTCGGCCGATCCTGCAGTCGCCGAGCAGCGCGACGTGGCTGGTGGTTCGCTCCGGCCGTGATCCTCATGGGATGGCAGTGGCTTTGGACAGTGGGCTGCGAGGCCTGGACGAAGGAATGCCTTTCAGCATAAGAACATGGACCAAGGAGCTGGACAGCGCGCTGTTTGCTTCGCGGGTGACCACGGTATCGCTGGGGATCCTCGGCGGACTGGGAGCAATGCTTGCGGTGACGGGAATTTTCGGCCTGGCATCGTACTCGGTGGCGAAACGGATGCGGGAATTCGGAATCCGCATCGCCTTGGGAGCACAGCGCAGGGAGGTGTTGCAAGCAGCGCTGGGAAAGGCTTTGCGCTTGCTGGCCCTCGGTTCTGGTGTGGGCTTGTTTCTGGGAATTCTGGCGAGCAAAGGGTTAGCGTTCATTGCTTATCAGGGCGCGTCGGGCGATCCACTGGTCCTTGCAGGCGTCGTGGGGGTCATGATTCTGCTTGGACTGCTAGCTACGTTTGTCCCCGCATTCCGAGCGCTGGGAGCCGATCCTCTATTGCTGCTGCGCGAGGAGTGATAAGGGTCTCAGGCGAAAACCTCGGCGCGGCAATCCAGTGAAGTTTCGAGGGGGCCCTTCGCGTTATAGAGCGGCGCGAGATGGATGCCGTGGCGTGCGGCAATGCGCTCTATTTCCTCCACTCGCTCCCGGGTGATGAGCCCCCTTCCGCGGGAGAAGGGCTCGAAGCGTCCCTCCAGAGCAAGAGCCATGCCCTCGAGCAAACATCCGTGAACCACGTCGGGGAATGGATGCCGATTGAGGATTCCATGAAGGTCCGGGATGAAGTGCAATGTGCCTGTAACTTGTCCTAAACCTCCGAAGAAGACCTGAGCGTCAGGCATTGCCGCGGAGGGAGATAGATTCTTGGGGTAGCCAGCGTCACAGATGATTGCGTCGGGGGCGGTGCTGCCCAACAGAAGTGAGGGGGATGCCAGGCTCGCTGCGCAGATCACAACATCGGCATGTGCGGAGAATTGCCGCGGATCGGTTGCGATCTCGACGTCCACTCCGGTGGCTGCCAACTCCGCAGCCAGCCTGCGCAATCGCTCCAGGTTTCGTGCGCAGAGCAGCACGCGCTTCACGCCGGGCGAAAGACAGCGGGCGCAGCCAGAGCCGACATCTCCGGTTGCGCCGACGATGAGCAAGGTCGATCTCCGCAGGTCTCTTCCCTCCTGCAAGCACAACTGCCGGATAGCCCGGACGATGAAACTCACGGTCAGAGTATTGCCTGTGGTGAAGACCGTACCGTGTTTTTGCGGAAGCTGATCGACATTTCCTTCGATGAGGATGGAGCTGAAACCGCCGAGACTTACGATTTTCGCACCTGCTTTGATAGCGCACGCCGCCGCGCCCCGTACACGAGCAAGGTTGTCGTGCATGGAAACGTCGCCGAGGCGGTCAGGAGGGATGAAGGAATCAATGTAAACACCGCGCGCCCTCATGCCACACGTCGAGGTGATCTCAACATGACAAACGGCGCGAGGCGGAATCCACGGCAGCATGTCGCGTATTTCCTCTTCCGGCAGTGGGGTATGCCCGGGCCCGCGCAGGACTGCGAGTACGTCCGCAGCCGCGCGCCAACTTTCCTGATGACCGATGAGGGCGAAATCGATTTCGTCTATACAGGCAATTGAGCCACCC
>CAZSUK010000102.1:0-3640 GCA_964609355.1 uncultured Acidobacteriaceae bacterium
CCACCCTGGCCCGCGCTCGCGCCATGGGTAAGCGCACGTTCGTGGGCGGCCCCTGGGCGAGTACACAACCCGAGGTCGTGTTGGAGGTGGCCGATCATGTGTTGGTCGGTGAAGCGGACGAGGTCTTTCCTGGAATCGCCACTGCACTCGAACAAGGGACGGCACACGCGTTGTACCGCATTATCGACAAACCTGACATGACGCGCAGCCCGGTGCCTCGGTTCGATCTGCTGCACCGCAACAAGTACACTTCTATGCCCATCCAGTTTTCCCGCGGATGCCCCTTCCAATGTGAATTCTGCGACATCATCACCATTTACGGTCGCCGGCCGCGCGCGAAAACGCCCAAGCAAGTCGTTCGCGAGCTGGAAACATTGCTCAACCTGGGCTGGCGCAACGAGGTGTTCATTGTCGATGACAACTTCATCGGCAACAGTCATCAAGCGATGGCGCTTTCGCTCGAACTCGTCGAGTGGCAAAAGCAGCACGATTACCCATTCGCGTTCAGCACCGAGGCGTCGATCGACCTGGCGTCGAAGACGGAACTTCTGGATACCATGGTCGCCGCGAATTTCATGATGGTCTTCATCGGCATCGAGACCCCGTCTGCCGAAGCGCTGAAAGAGACGCACAAGTTTCAGAATCTGCGCAAAAACAATGTCGATCAGGTACGCATCATCCAGGAGAAGGGTTTGTGGGTGCTGGCCGGTTTCATCGTCGGTTTCGACTCCGACGACGAGACCATCTTTGCCCGGCAGCTGGAGTTTATCGACCGGACAGCCATCCCCTGGGCTATGGCCGGTATATTGATGGCGCCGCCGACCACCGCCCTATTCGATCGCATGAAACGGGAAGGGCGACTGATCGAGGACAGCCAATCCATCACCCAGTTTGGCCTCCCGAATTTCCGCACCGTACTGCCGCTGCCCATCCTGCTGCGCGGTCTCTGCACCCTACTCACGGGCCTATACAAACCGGATGCCTTTTTTGAGCGTGCTTATAACTCCTTGAAGGTGTGGAAGCCCATAGCGACGCAGAAGCCGCCTTACCTGGGCATGTTCTACAACGTGCGTTGCCTCTCTGCCTCTATATGGAGGCAGGGCATCCGCTCCAGTTACCGCAGCAGCTATTGGAAATTCCTCTTCAGGACGGTCACCTCCTATTGGCGCTCACCGGCAAAACTGTGGGTGGGCTTCTCGCTGTTACTCTCCGCACAGCATTTCGTCCTTTACTCCAAGGTGGTGATCGACCACCTCGAGGAAGAGGCCGAGAAGGTGGAACGCAAAGAACGGGCCGCCGCTACGAGCGCGGTGAGCGATTTTGTTGGAGTCGAAGCGGTCAGCTAAGGTCCAGCGCTATTACTTCATGCACTCCGATGGAAGGCACCGTGAGCCGGATCGACGCACCATCCTTACGGTAGTGCGGACTCCCGCCCGCTACCAGTAAACGCACCGCGCTCACGCGCCGGCCCTCCGGAATAAGGATGCTGACTTCCTGGTTGGGGAGCGGGATCACTTCGCGCAGGGGCCCCTTCATCATCATGGGATTGGTGAGGTTGACCAGGTGCACGGTCATGGAATTCTTCTGGCCCCAGACGGAGGTATCCAAAACCCCCTTACCTTCCACCGTCACCGGAGCGGGCTCGTTGGTGGCCCAGAGGACTGCGTTGCGCAGCAACTTCGCGTGGTCCACATCGAGCACCTCCCAGAAAGTGCGATCGATATCCGCGGGGAAATAAACCACGCGGCTGCGACCGATCTCGCGTAGCAAAACGCCAGGCTCCCGCGTCTTTGCCGGCTGGGTAAATACCTCCTCCATGGGCAGATCAGGATAAGGGGGGACCAGGAGCAGTGGCGAATACGCGCCGGCGCCCAACGGCGTAACCGTCACGCAATGGGTGCCGTTGATAATCCGCGTCGCATCGTCAAAACCAGCCAGCAACGGGGGGAATTGGCCGCTTGCCGGATCTTTTTCCAGTGTCAGATACGAATTGAGCAGCGGGCCTTCTTCCTTGCCGGTGAATGAGGCGCCAAAGAGCGACGCCAGGCCGAAGTCGTTGCGCCGGACACCCCACTGGTCATAGAGCGAGGTCTCATAGGTGGCGACGATGCTTCCCCCCTGCGCCACATAGGCACGAATCTGATCGCACTGTTGCGTGGAGAGCGCGGCGATGTTGGGCAGGATCAGCGTCTTGAAGCGGTCGATATGCTCGGGGTCGAGCAGATGATCGTGCACCATTTCAAAGGGGATGCGAGCTTCGACCAGCGCCTGGTAAAAGCCCAGCGCGGGATCTTCCACTTTGGCGCGGGCATCCTCTCCGCCGTAAAACGACGCCGTCTGCTGGGAGTAGACCATGGCCACGCGCGCGAACGATTTCTCATTCCGCAGATAGCCCTGGTTGGCATAGTGCCATTGATAGATCTCTTCGACCACGGGCAGCCAGCGCCGGTCGATCGGCTTGGCGTTGAACTTGACGAACCAGGGCCGAAGATCCTGGGCCATTCCATCCGCCACCCAGAGGCGAATCTCGTCACCACTCTGCACTGAGTCTTTCCAGCGATACTTTTCTTCGAGGCCGACCGAGAAGATGCCGGCGATGGCCTTCGTCCCCAGGGTGGCGCGATACTCCTTGCCGTTTTTTCCGTTGGCCCAAGGGGGCATCAGGCCGCTTCTTGCCTGGCGATCGGCGAAGAGTGTCGGGGCCAGCTCGCCGATGGTTTTCATATCGAGCTCGCTGAGCGCCCCGCCGCCGGCGTTCGCCAGGTAGCTGGCGTTGGGATTGATGGCCTGGATCTTTTCATTCCACAGCCGCCAAAGCTCGAAGAGCCGTTGCTGATGCCATACAACGTATTGCCGGCGTGATGGGTCCTGTGGATTGAGTGTGCGCGGCAAGCTCAGGCCGGCGAAGGCCAGGAAATTCTGTTGGCAGTGCTCGCAATAGCACATGCCGGAGCCGGCCCAACGGTTGGTAAAGATGCCGTCAGGGCTGTATTTGGTCATGATCTCCTGGTGGACCCGAGTCATGAAGTCGAAGTTGTAGGGACCGAGGGCGCAGGTGATCCAGAAGTCCGGGTCGGAGGGATGACGTTTTTTGTTGCCCTTTTCATCGACGGCGATCCAGTCAGGATGTGCGTCGTAGACGTCCTGGCGGGCGGCGTGGGCATCGGTGCGCGCGACCACATTCATGCCGAGTTTGCGGCAGCCGTTGAGGATGTCGCCGAAAGCATCCATGTTCCCCAGCCACCT
This sequence comes from uncultured Acidobacteriaceae bacterium, assembly GCA_964609355.1. Classification (GTDB taxonomy): domain Bacteria; phylum Acidobacteriota; class Terriglobia; order Terriglobales; family Acidobacteriaceae; genus PALSA-350. Next base: position 3,247 of record CAZSUK010000102.1, read on the forward strand.
GCTGCGATAGTGCAGAGGGATTTCTGTGGGGTAGAAGGCTACGCTTCCGCCGGCGCTCAGGCAGGCGGCATCGGCGTGAATCTTTTGAAAGTAATCGAGCCAAAAACCAAGATCGTAGTTGCCGGGGTCGTCTTCGACGAAGGCTAATTGTGCCCAACGCATCGGGCGGCCGTACCAGCCCGGATTGCTGCGGCTGGTTTCTGCACCTATCAGGAGTGGGGCAGCGGGGAAAAGCTGGGTTGCAGCGACTCCCGCCGCCTGTTTGAGAAACGTTCTCCTGGTGCTGTCCCATTCCATTTGAGAGGCCTCTCAGGCCTTGACTTCGCAGCCTGCGAACTCTTCGAGCACCCGGATGGAACCACAGATATCGTCTTCGCCGTAGCCCTTGGCAATA
>CAZSUK010000103.1:0-10539 GCA_964609355.1 uncultured Acidobacteriaceae bacterium
TGCGTATAGAAGTCCGAGATGAATCCTCAATCCAACAGAGAAGAGCCGCGAAAATGACAACGACAAAAACCTTCCTGACAAAGAAAAAAGCAAAAAAACAGTTGACGAACCCAGCCGTCTCATAGAAGCCGCTGAGGTACGCTTTTCGATCCTCGAAATACTCTTATGCGCTGATAAAAAGATGCCCTCAGTGGCTAAAGCCCGGGAGCCCCCAAACGAATTACGGCACGGCTGAAGCCGTGCCCTTCCAGGGGCCACAAAGTTCTCACGCAGTCACTTACGGCCTTTAGCATTCCTCTACGGCCAGCTGTTCACGAGGTTGGTAACGTTCACGCTGCCCAGGCCAGTGGCAAAATCCCAACCCGTGCTCGCTGGATAGGCTTCGAGCGGAGACGTATCTGAAGTGGAAAGGATCCCGTAAACAGCGCCCACGGGATCGTAACAGTCATTGGTCCCATAGCAGGGTTCCGTGATATTTCCCGCTGTGACGTCATGGAACACACATGAGGCTGAAACCGCGTTGCCCTGTGACGCATTGCAGGCAGACAGGTTGGTGCTGTCAGGATCGTCAGCACTCCCGTACTCGTTCCTCGCCAGGCTATAAAAAACCGGATTAGGATTCCCCTGCGGCCCCCCGGCCTTCTGATTAATCAGCGCCTGGATACTGGCGAATTGAGGTGCAGTAAAAGAAGTGCCGCCGGCGCTATTTGAAAACGCGTCCGCGGGGGTCGTGTAATCGCAAGGGGCTCCTCCCTGAGCCGCATCCGACATGCAGAACACGACCGCGTGCGACCAGAAACCGTTCGAGGCGAACAACGAAATGTCTGGTAGATCCCTCACGCCATCGTTTGGGATCCCAGGTACATTCGTCTGCCAGTAAGGCTTGGCGTACACAAAGCTGGGGGCACCGCCCGCGGCGCCTAGATCAAGATACCTCGATCCCAATATGGTGTTGCAGTACGATACTCCGCTCGCGTACCCCTCGAAATCGTAGAGCACGCTGCTGGCGCAGGAATCGTTCCACGTCATCTCTGGTACGTACGAGTTGGCGGAGCTCCCGCTGGGCGTGTTAGTGATGCTCCAGTAAATACTGTTCGTGCCTTCGGAAGTATCGAGAAAATCAGTGCCTCCGGTGGCTACATTGTAGGGCGTGGAGGCAAGGCTGTTGGCCGCAATTCCCGCCACCGCCCAATTGGGCGCAGGCGCATCGGCATTGTCGCAACCAGCCGCGCCGCCGTCCCCTGCAGAAACGAACACCGAAACTCCTTCGATTGCCGCTTGTTGCCACAGACCATTCAGGTAAGCGTTGCCACTAGGTCCCTCAAAGGTTTCGCATTCGCTGTAACTGAGACTCATAATGTATGGCGGGTTTGCCAGGTCCAGCAGGTTCTGGGCAGCAATAAAGCCTCCAAAATTCGTCGTAGTGTCGGTGCAGGAAGCGAGTTGAACGGATGCGTCGGGCGCCACTGCCCCGGCCCACTCAGCATCGAGTGCAGCTTCTAATTCCGAGGCATTCGTACCCGGATCCGTGCATCCGGTGCCGGGATGAATTTGCGCGAAGGTGCCGCTATACGAAGACAGGCCAAATGCTGTGCGGAAAGTGCTCACGTCCTCTGGGTTGACGTCCGTATCCTCCAGCACGACGACGGTTTGTCCTTTGCCGGTGATCGGAGTGCTTGCTGTGTACAACGGGGTAACGTTATAGATGGTGGCCAGATCCGCGGGGGCTTCGTCGTAGAACTGGATGCCGCTAAATCCACCCGGGCATCCGTTGCAAGGGAACGAGAAGCTTCCCGTCGGTTTGCGCAGCGCCGGCTTGGGCATAAAGTCGTGCAAGGCCACGAAGCCCACCACCACCGGCGCCAGTGCCGCGGGTATCTGCGGGTCGCCGGCGTTGGCGATATGTTGTTTGCCATTTACCAGGTAGTTGTGAATTTCGGCGTGGAATGTCTGCCGCACCTGCCCAGCTGTGCCGGAGACATCGACGGTTAATCCGTTTTTGGAAACGCGGTTCACCTGCAGTCCCTGCTGTTCGAGCCATCGCACCACTGTTGCAATATCTTGCTGTGCGGGGCCGAACTTCCTTCCCAGTTCCTCAGCGGTAAGCCAAGAGTGATATCTGGCGGAATGCGGATCCTGAATTTCACGAAGAGCGCGCTCTAACCGCGCTTCCTGCTCCGGGCTGCGCCGCAGTTCAAGGAACATGTGCTCCAAAGGCAAGCTGTCCGATACAGGCCCCTGATCGAATTTCGCGATGGCAAGTGGGTGCGTGTGGCCGCGGAGAGAGACCAACTGCGTCTCGTTAATGGTATCTACGATGTGTGCAGCGGCGCTCGGTGATCCGGTCTGGTTCGCGGCAAGGGCAGAGCCCGGCAAACCAGTGACAGACAGAATCGTCAGGAGCCCGAGGAGCGGCGCGTACTGGGGGAAGCGACGTAAAGCCATGGGCGACTCCTAAGAAAGTTGAAATTGGCGTGATCTTTAAACTGGCACTATCTTGAGTGCCGGAGTACACCCTTACCTCTACGCCACGGCCAAGGTAGGTTGGAAGCATATAAAGGCGAAACAGGTAACAGACGAGGTTCCGGCGACTGCTCTACGACCCTTGAAAGCACGGACACGGTCACAAAAAATCACTCAATTTGCTGCCATGCTCGAAAAGCACGAGAAAATACATTTATGAACGAATTAGCACAGGCCCTGATCGGCGACAGCGCAGCCGCTCCTCCCGCCCACATACTTGAGGGCATTGCCGAGGAGCTGGCCCATCGCTCTTTGCAGTTTGCTCCGCACACCATCTATGAGGAGTTGTGGCACATCACCTTCTGGCAGCAGGTCACCCTGGATTGGGTGAGCGGTGTGGAAACGCCCTTTCCCACCGAGCCCGCGGCAGGATTCCCCAAGAAGAGCGATACGGATCTCGAGCCTTGGAACCGGCTGCGCCAACGTTTCTTCGACGGTTTGGAGAAGGTTGCTGCGGCGGCCGCAGATGAGAAGAGGCAAGACCAACAGGTTCGTTGTCCGTCTCGACCCGGCAAACCGGTGCGCATCATGACCGTTCGTGAGCAACTCGAAAGTCTGGCAGCTCACAATGCTTATCACTTCGGGCGTATCGTTCTGCTTCGCCAGCTCTGCCAGGCTTGGCCACCGCCCTCCGGCGGCTTCACTTGGTGACGCCTGCTTTGCAACTGAGAAATTTGAGGAAGTTCGAGGAGTTTCGAATTGATGCTCTCTGACCGTCTGTTGATGACAACTTGTGTTCTGTTGCTTGTCCCTGTTGCCTGGCCGCAGGCTCCTTCGCCGGCAGCAGCGTACGATCCAAGGCTCACCTTCGCGCCGCTTACCCTGCCGAACCCGGTGAACGCCTACCGTTCCAGTAATGGAGCTCCCGGACCCGCCTATTGGCAGAACGAAGCGGACTACGAAATGCACGCCGAGCTCGACACCACGGCAAAGGTATTGCGCAACGACGAGGTCATCACTTACACCAACAACAGCCCCGATGCGCTGCCCAGTCTCTGGATCCATATGGAGCAGAACATCTACCGGCCAGACGCGCGCGGCCGTGCGGTCAACGGAGGACCGCGGCGGAAGAACCCGGTGCCCGACACCGAAGACAACCCCAACGGGCGCACCACAGACGGCTTTGTGCCGGACTCCGTCGAGATCGAGCACGGCAAGGAAATGCAAAAGGCCGACTACGTGGTAGACGACACACGGATGCAGGTCCGGCTACCCCAGCCGTTGGCGCCCAAAGGCAGCGTTCTCAAACTCCACATCAAATACCACTATCAGATTCCCGGTGTTTGGGGCGGCCGCACCTCCTGGGGCGCTACAAAACAGGGGGATATCTACGACATAGCGCAGTGGTATCCGCGCATGTGTGTCTACGACGACCTGCGTGGCTGGGACACACTGCCCTACCTCGGTAGCGAGTTCTATTTGGAATATGGTCACTTTGACTATTACGTAACCGTGCCCAGCGAAATGATCGTTGCCGGATCGGGTGAGCTCGTAAACGAAAAAGAAGTACTCACGAAAACTCAAATCGCGCGCCTGGAGCAGGCCCGCAACAGCGATAAAACAGTGATGATCCGGACCGCGGATGAGGTGGGCGATCCCGCAACCAGGCCGAAAGCTGGGGGTACGCTGACCTGGCATTTTCGTATGGACCACACCCGCGACGTAGTCTGGACCGCGAGTCCGGCATTTGTCTGGGATGCGGCACGCATCAATCTGCCCGATGGGAAGAGCAGCCTCGCCGAAAGCGTCTACCCGCAGGAGAGCGGCGGAGATGCTGCGTGGGGGCGTTCGACTGAGTACGTCAAGGATACGGTGGAGCGTTTTTCGCGGGATTGGTTTCCCTATCCGTATCCCGCAGCGATCAACGTTGCCGGCTTCTCCGAGGGCATGGAGTATCCGGGCATTGTCTTTGACGGAATCGATGACAAGGGCAAGACGCTTTTCTGGATCACCGCTCACGAGATTGGGCATAACTGGTTTCCCATGATTGTGGGATCGAATGAGCGCCGCAATGCCTTCATGGACGAAGGATTCAACACCTTCATTGACATCGATGAGTCCGCCGGCTTTCAGGGTGGCGTCTACGGACCCAAGCGCGACTCCGAATACTCAGCCGGCGGCGAGCCGCCTGACACGATCCTGAAAGTACTGGATGACCCAACCGCTCCCGTCTTGCTGATGCCTGCGGATGCGTACACCTGGCCGATCACCCATCCTGTGAGCTACTTCAAGGGTGCGTACGGCATGGTATTGCTGCGCGAGCAGATTTTAGGCAAGTCGCGCTTTGACTGGGCTTTTCGCAAGTACATTCGCGACTGGGCATTCAAGCACCCCTCACCTTCGGATTTCTTCCGTGAGATGGCCAGTGAAGGCGGAGAGGATCTGGATTGGTTCTGGCGCGGCTGGTACATGCACAACTGGCGCTTTAATCTGGCCGTCACCAAAATCGATGGTGAGCAGGTGACATTGGTGAACAAAGGGCAGCTGGTGCTGCCGGCGACCGTCGAGGTGCGCTACACCGACGGTACGACGACACGCTTCCGTCCACCGGTCGAGACCTGGGAATCCAAAGCCCAGACCGAGTGGCAGGGCGACAAACCGATAGCGTCGGTAAGAGTCGATCCAGATCACGTGCTACCCGATGACGACCGCACGGATAACGAAATGACCGCAAAGTAGCAAGGGCGGGCCGTCCGGAAAATACGCGTGGTAAGCGTGGTATGCGCGGTAAGGGTCTTCGTTCCTTCCCCCGGGTTGCAACTTATTTTGAAAGTATCGAGGTCGATCAGCGTGCCGCTCAGGATGTGGTGTTGACGGCTAAGTCGTTTGTTTCATGAGGTGCTCAAGAAAAATAATTAATTAATTGAGCATCTTGCTCTTGCTGATGCTGTCTGCCATCGTGGGTGTTCCGGGCGACTAACCTGGATTTCCTGTCGAAGAGCCGTCCGGAAAATACGCGTGTTTAGTGTGTATGCGTGGTAAGGGTCTTCGTTCCGTCCTCGGTTGTCCATTGCGAATCGACTGAGCCTATAGCGTAAAGAGCGTATTGTGCGTAAGGAGTCTCTGAGGAGATTGGATTCGGATGGAAAGACGTAGTTCAGCGGCTAAAGGCAAGCCTTGGCGTACCTTCAATCATGGCTGAGCTATTCCCAACCATACGCCAGGATCTCCGCTTCGCGCTGCGTCAACTGCGCAAGAGCCCTAGCTTCACCTGCACCGCAATTGTGGTCTTTGCATTGGGCATCGCGGCCGCGACCAACATCTTTGCATTCGTCGATGCCGCCCTGGTCAAGCCGCTACCTTACCGCGATCCATCGCGCCTCTTGGCGGTCTATGAGCGCATTCCGGTCGGTGACCGCTATCACATCTCAAGCGGGGACTATCTCGATTTAAAACGCCTCAATCGCACGCTTACCTCGTTCGCCGTCTATCGACCAGAACGCTTCATCTTCAAGACAGCTTCAGGTGCGGAAGAAGTACCCGGAGCTCGAGTAAGCGACACTTTCTTCCGGACCCTTGGGGTCGCCCCCTTTCTAGGCCGTGACTTAAGGCCGGGCGAAGAGCTGCCAAGCGCCCAGCAGGTGGTGCTCCTGAGCTATGAAACCTGGCGCGACCGATTTGCCGCAAATAAAAGCATACTGGGCGAGATGATTACGCTGGATGGTGATCCCTCTGTGATCATCGGCGTCTTGCCGCCGGGTTTTCATTTTGCTCCTGTCGCGTCAGCAGGCTATTGGGCTACTCTCCATTGGCTTCCTCATGGTGATGATCTTCGCGGAGGCCATCCGTACTACGGTATCGCCCGGCTGAAGCAAGGTGTCTCCGTTGCCAACGCCTATGCAGACCTGGCATCGATTATGCGGCAAATCGCCATCGACTATCCCCATTCCAACCGCGATCGCAGCGCCACTGTCCTTCCTCTCGCCAACGCGATCCTCGGCGATGTGCAGCCCACATTGATGGCTCTCCTCGCTGGAGCAGCGCTTCTCTCCTTAATCGGCTTCGTCAATGTTTGCAGTTTGCTGCTGGTGCGCGCAGAAAGCAGAAGGCGAGAGATCGCGATACGCGGTGCGTTGGGGGCATCGCACGCCAGGCTAGTTTTCCAGTTCGCCGTCGAGGGCTTTCTGCTCGCTGGCTCAGGATGTGTCTTTGGCTTGGCGCTTAGCATCGGCTCCCTGCGAATTCTGCTTCGCCAGGTCCCTCGCCCTTTGCTGGCGAACATGCCCTATCTCCAGGGTCTTCATTTCGGACTGCGACTCCCGCTTTTCGCTACCCTGGTCTCTGTAATAGGAGGCATTCTTTTCTCTGCCGGTCCAGCGCTGCAACTCTTCCTGTCAGACATGCAGGAGGGGCTGATGGAGGGAGGGCGTACCGCGGCAGGTAGAGGATGGCGCAGGTTAGGCGCAAGCTTGGTCGTCGTCGAACTGGCGATCACCGTCGTCCTGCTGGTCAGCGCCGGCCTGCTGGCAAAGAGCTTCTATCGCTTGCTACATGAAGACATCGGGATGTCTGCCGATCATCTCGCCGTGTTGCACATCCTGGCGCAGGGCAACCCCACGGATGCACAATCCGTGGAGACGGAAAAGAAAATCAGGTACCGCCTGGCCGGGCTGCCCGGAGTCGTTTCCGTCGCCGATTCCGGCCAACTCGCCATTGCGAGCGGCGAGGGCTACACGCAGGGGTTCGCCCACTTTCGCGTGGTTGGCCGCCCCTATCCTGGAGCGGGCGATGAGGCGCATGAAAACTGGATAAGCGCCGGATACTTCGAAACCCTGCGGGCAAAACTGCTTCAAGGAAGGTACTTCACCGAGCACGACGACGGTTCCGCGCCGCGAGTCGCCATTCTCAATCGCACCATGGTCAAGCAGGCCTTCGCTGGTGAAGATCCGCTGGGGAAAAGTATCGTAAATGAATACGACCCCGATCATCCTTTTACGGTTGTCGGCGTCGTCGATGACATTCAGGACGGCCCTTTAGATTCGAAGCCCATGCCCGCAATCTACGTTTCGCTCAACCAGAACTCTACCAGCGACCTCTATGTGACCCTGCGCACCGTGCAACCCCCGGAAACGATGCTTCACTCCATGGTCAACACCGTTCATCAGATCGATGCCAATCTCATCGCGGATGACGAGGACACCATGACTGCCAGAATCGACGACTCCCAATCCGCCTATCTCCATCGTTCCGCCGCATGGATCGTCGGCGCCTTTGCCGCGCTGGCGCTCTTGCTGGGAACGGTCGGCCTCTACGGAGTTATCTCTTACTCGGTAGGCCAGCGCACCCGCGAGATAGGAGTACGCATGGCTCTGGGGGCACAACGCCCCGCGGTCTATCAGTTGATTCTGAAAGAGGCCTGCTGGCTCACAGTATTAGGCATAGGAGGCGGCATCCTCGGCTCTGTGGCTACGTCAAGCCTTCTCCGCAGCATGCTGTTTGGTGTCAGCCCCTGGGACGGGGGAACAATGCTTGCCGTGGTGTGCGTGCTGGCCACTGCGACGCTTCTAGCCAGCTACCTTCCCGCGCGTCGTGCCGCGTCCATCAATCCAACCGAGGCTCTACTGGCTGAGTAGACCGAGCAGTCGCGCTGGGTTTTCCTTCGCCATGCGATCGATCTCGGCCTGCGTGATGCCTTCCTTCTTAAGTCCATCGAACAGCGCGATCAGGCCATCAGGGTGCAACGGGTTTCCCGGTTGCCCCATGTCACTGGAGAGAATGCAGTGTTCCACGCCAACGGAACGAATTGCCCGCGCATAATCCTGGAAGGTCGCCTCTTTATACGAGCCGATCAGGCCGTTGTAAACAAATTCAATGTACGCACCCATTTTCGCCGCTTCCACCATCTGTGCGTCCGACATATGAATCGGTTGAAGCATGGCATGGGTTACGACCATGTGCTTCACCCCCTGCGCTCGTGCTTCGCGGATCAACATCAGCGCTTCTTCCGCGGAAGTATGACCGGTCGCCATCACCAGGTTGTGTTTGGCGATCACTGCGATCACCTGCCTGGTTTCGGGAAGGAGCTGGCCATTCTGAGCCACGCGCACAAACGGCCGGTCTTGCTTTGAATAGCGTACCTGGGCTTCGGAATCGAAAGTGCTCATCCAGACAAAGCGGCCATAGCCACCCGTTGTCGCCGCCATGTGTTCGACTGCGAATGGATTCATACCGCCGACCGAGAGATTCAGATCCACGCCGCCGAAGACTTCAATCCCCGGCACTTCCTTGCGCACGATGTAGGCAAGCGATGCCGTGGGCTGGTAATGGTTCTTGAGCACCAGGCCGCGCATCCCTCGTTGGGTCGCAAGGCGTGCCAGGTCGATCGCATCGATCGAGCGCGGAGTGCTGTCGGGCGCGCAATGTACGTGGATATCGATTACGCCGGCAAGGGGATTCTCCTGGGCGAACGCAGTCATCGCCAAGCCAAGAAGAAGAAGTACCAGTAGTGTTCTCATTACGGATTAAGAATGCGATGCATATCGAGGGCAGGCGGGCTGACCTCGGTTTGACTGAGCATCACATGCACCTGGCCTCGATGATGGGTCTGGTGATTAAAGAAATGAAGGACGGCTGGGGCAGCTTTATCCACACATTCTTTACCTCGGCTATTTGTGTAAGCCAGCTGCCTGGTAAGAAAATCGTCATCGACCTTTTCGAAGAACGCTTCGATGCCTGCGTCCTCCTCTACCCGAGCGGAGTGAATCTCGGCAAAGGTTTCGAACAGGATAGTATTCAGCGGTGGTGTCGTTTTACCGCCCCCGGCAAATCTCGACATCCAGATTCGATCGCCCAGCAGAATGTGGTTCAGCAGCGCGTGGATGCTGCCGAACGAGCTGCGGCGTTCGCGTCGATACTCGGCAAGATCCAGCTTCCCAACCTGCTCGTAGAGGCGCTCATTGGCAACCCTGTTGTAACGAGCAAAGATTCTAAAAGCGTCCAGCATGTCCTTCACATTTCCGGGTTAGTCGATCGAAGCATAAGCAATCGAAGTGAGAAACTCAGGCATTTCCTTCGCCGCTGTCATCTCTTCAAACATCTTGCCTGCCGCGGTAAACTTGCTGGCCGCGAACCGTTCCTCTCCCAGCTCCTGCTCAATCCGCTTCAGCACCATAGGAATCGTACATAATACGATCGGAACGTCCAGGATAACGCCATCGGTCATGCGGCCTGCATGGTGCGCCCATTGCCAGAGCTGGGCGCGCGAAATCTCCGCCGTCGCCGCATCCTCCATCAGGTCATAGATCGGCACGCATCCCAGGCCATCCAGCCACGCCGCCAGATACCGCAATCCGATATCAATGTTCATTTCCAGACCCTTGCGCGTGATATCGCCTTCGGGTACAGCGAGCAGGTCAGACGCCTGGATCTTAATACCCGGGTTACGGCGCTCAATCTGGTTAGCTCCCGGCATGTATTCGTCGAAAACTGCCTTAGCGATAGGAACCAGTCCGGGATGAGCTACCCAGGTTCCATCATGTCCGGCCTTGACCTCGCGCAGCTTGTCCTGCCGCACCCGCTCCATCGCCGCATCGTTGGCCGCGGCATCGCGCTTGATGGGAATTTGCGCCGCCATGCCGCCCATCGCGTGAATACCACGACAGTGACATGTTTCGATCAGCAGCTCTACATAGGACCTCAGGAAGTGCCGGTCCATGGTAATGGTCGAACGATCGGGAAGCGCCAGATCTTCCCGGTAGCTGAACTTCTTGATGAAGCTGAAGATGTAATCCCAGCGGCCGCAGTTCAATCCAGCGGAATGATCCTTCAGTTCAAACAGAATCTCATCCATCTCAAACGCCGCAGGCAGGGTTTCGATCAGTACCGTCGCGCGAATTGTGCCCCGGGGAATCCCCAGCGCATCCTGAGCAAAGTTGAAGACGTTGTTCCACAGCCGCGCCTCGCGATGGCTTTCCAGCTTGGGCAGATAAAAGTAAGGCCCGGTTCCACGTGCTTTCAGGGCCGCGGCATTGTGAAAGAAGTGCAAGCCAAAATCAAAAAGCGAACCGGAAATCGGTT
>CAZSUK010000104.1:0-8592 GCA_964609355.1 uncultured Acidobacteriaceae bacterium
TAGGCCGGCCCGTGATCGCCTGTTTCAGTGTCTTGCCCTCCAAACATTCCATCACGATGAAGCGCCTGCCGTCTTGCTCGCCGATTTCGTAAATGGTGCAGATGTTCGGATGATTCAGTGCAGAGGCGGCACGAGCCTCGCGGCGGAAACGTTCAAGAGCTTGCGGGTCTTTCGCCAGGTCTTCGGGCAAGAACTTCAGGGCGACGAAGCGTCCGAGTTCAGTATCCTCCGCCTTATACACCACACCCATTCCACCACCGCCGAGCTTCTCGACGATCCGGTAGTGCGAGATGGTTTGGCCAATCACCTGAGCAGAATCCTACGTCTGCGAAACAGGCAGGTCAATGAAAGCGATGGGGTTGGCGGTGGCTCAAGAGGATAGCTCCGAGAACGCAGTCAAGACGCAGATTTGGTTGCCCATCGCCACCTATAGAGCAGAGACGTATTGACCGGAACCTGTCTCCTGAAACTCCCCAAAGTGCCAGCTCCGGTCTGTCCACGAAACTTCAAGGCTAGGATCGCGGTAGGGGCGCATAACGCTCTGCGCCCTCCGTTTTTAGCCAAGATTAACTTGACGATTAACTCAGCACTCAATGTATAGTTCCGGTCGAGGATAACGTTGCTGCCCTGGCTCCGGCTGGGGCTGCCTATGCCCCCTCATTGTACGATTCGGTATTTCCTAATCTTGGTTCGGTGCCACTGAATATGATTTCCTTGCTGCTGGATTTCCAAAAGCGAAAACTAAACAGCGAGCTTCGAATCGAAAAAGATCACCTGGCATTGAGGCTTAACAACTCCAAGAAGGAGTTCTATGCATTTTGAACGGCAGTCAACTTTTGGTGCAAATCTTACCGCAGTTGCCATCGCTACATCGCTCGCGTTCTTCGCTGCGGTGGGAACGGCACTGGGGGAGTCCCGCAACGAGCCAATTCAGATCACTGCCGACCTCTCGGACGCGCCGCGCAAGCTGTATCACGCTGAAGTGGATATGCAGGTTAGCGCTGGGGCGCTGACGCTGACGACGCCGAAGTGGATCCCGGGCACGCACATGCCCGCAGGACCAGCCCAGGATATAACTGGCGTGGTATTTACCGCCAACGGCAAGCCACTCACCTGGCGCCGCGATGATGTGGACCTGTACCAGTTCCATTTGACCATCCCTCCAGGGGTTTCGACCTTGCACGCCCATCTCGACTGCATCGTCACCGGACGGATCTCGCAGAAGCTTGCAGTCCTGGAGTGGGAGAAACTGCTGCTGTACCCGGCCAACGTTCCGGTCCGCGAGATCCCAATTCAGCCGTCGCTCATCGTTCCACCTGGATGGGGTATCGGTACAGCGTTGACACCGGTGAATGCGGGCAGTTATCCGGTCCCGGCTGCTGGTGCAGTCACCCATTTCGCCGCCACCAACGTCGAGCAACTGGAGGACTCACCCATCATAGCCGGGCAGTACTTCCATGAATTTCCGCTGGCCCCGGAAATCTCGCCGAAGCACTATATCGATGTGGTCGCCGACGCCCCCGAAGATTCCAACTTGCCCGCGCCGGTCCTGGCTGAGACCGCGAACCTGGTTCGCGAAGCCGACAAGATGTACGCCTCTCACCATTACAACGATTACCACTTTCTGCTCACCGTATCCGATATAGCCGGCTTTGAAGGATTGGAGCATGGGCAGTCGTCGGATAACGGCATCGCCGCGAAAGACTTCTCCGATCCCAGCCGCGAGGTGGCGGTTTCCGACCTGCTCTCGCATGAGTTTACCCATTCATGGAACGGAAAGTACCGGCGTCCCGTCGGCCTGTACCAAACGGACTTTGCTAAGCCGCAGCAAGGAGCAATGCTTTGGGTATACGAGGGAATGACGCAGTATCTTGGGAACGTGCTGGCGGCGCGGTCAGGGCTCAAGTCGCAGCAGCAATATCGCGATGTACTGGCGTTCTTTGCTGCTTTGCTTGACTACACTCCGGGGCGCGACTGGCGTTCCACGGAGGATACGGCGGTCGCCGCGAGCATTCTTCGCGCTGACGATCCGGTGTGGTCGAACTGGAGACGCGGTCAGCACTACTACTATGAGGGCGAGTTGCTGTGGCTGGATGTTGACACGCTGATTCGCAAAACGACCAACAATCAGAAGTCGTTGAACGATTTTGTTCGCATCTTTCTCGCTAAGGGCGGCAATACGGGGCCGCTGATCGTGCCCTATACCTTCGATGAGTTGGTGGCCGACCTGAACCAGGTGATGCCCTATGACTGGGCGGCTTTCTTGCACGACCGCATAGACAAGATCAATCCGCGCGCTGACCTTGCCGGCATTGAACGCGGAGGTTACAAACTCGTCTACCTGGCTAAGCCGACCGATTCGGAGAAATCGCTCTTCGAGGTCTTCGGCAAGTACATAGGAAACGTGGAAGCCTGGTTTTCCATCGGCCTGCGAGCGAATAGCGATGGCAGCATCCTCGACGTTCGCTGGAACAGCCCGGCCGATAAGGCCCGGCTTGTGCCGGGATCTAAGATCATTGGTGTAAACGGGCAGGTCTTCAGCGGCGACGTGTTGCACGCCGGCATCCGCGAAGCTAAAGGCAAGACAGACCCAATCCATTTCATCGTGCAGTCCGACTCTTTCCTGACTGTAGTAGATATCGACTACCACGACGGCGAGCGATATCCGGCACTGGAGCGGATTGCGGACACACCCGCTTACCTCGACGATATTACTAAGCCGCTGGCCTCTTCGCAGTGATGTTCGATAGCTAAAGTTTCCGCCTGCCACCGAAACACGCCCAAGAGTTAGGGCAGCCCTCAGCATTCTCGAAACTCATGAAAACTTCCCCTGTCCCGAAACTCCCCCCGGCATCCCCCGACCCAATTAAGGGAATGCGCCGCCTTTCGTCTCGATGACAGTCAACCTTCAATGTTCCGGAGTGAGCAAAATTGACCAGCACCCGGACCAGCACGGGAAGATACTGCTCGCATACCCCCTCCCCGTGCTTTGCGGTTTTGAAATCACTCGAAACGCCAGCGTGGGAATGCTGGCGCTTTTGCTATTCACGGAAAAGCTACTCGAAAGAGGACCTATGTGTCTTCAAGCCCGGTACCGCGTATTTTTGTCGTTGACGATGAACCTCTCATCGCCTCCACGCTCGCCGCTATATTGCAAATGAACGGGTTCTCGGCGAAGTTCTTCACCTGCCCGCAGGCGGCCTTGAAAGCAGCCCGGTTGAAAGCTCCTGATCTGGTCATATCCGACGTCATGATGCCGGGCTTTTCCGGGATTGATCTTGCGATCCAAATGAGGGCGCAGTACCCCACGTGTAAGATCCTGCTCTTTTCGGGGCAGGCAGCCACTTTGGACTTACTGGAGGATGCCCGCGCCCAAGGTCATGACTTCGATTTGCTCTTAAAACCAGTTCCTCCGACTGAGTTGCTATTTGAAGTAGGGAAAATGGTCAACGGCACCGTCCCAATCCACGCTGTTTTACCTGGAACTGTCACAGAGGACCGACTCCAGGTAGGCAGGATGACTGCTTAACGTGCAGCAATGGCCGCGTCTCAGGCTGGATGCGGCAGGACACCTCGAGACAGGAGATTGACATGAAAGTTGAGGAACTGATCGGAAGCAAGGTGTGGATAAAGACTGACCAATTCCGGAGTGTCCCAGGCAAAATCACAAGTACGTCTAATGCCATCAACCTAGACGACATCAAATCATCCGTCTGTCAGAGTACGTTTAGGGTCGAGATGCCTTCTGGAGAAGTCATTGAGATCCTCGGTTCCAAAATTGCAAAGATTGAAAATGCCGGCCATCGGGCACAAACCTCGGTGTTGGCGGAGATCGTAGATGGCCTCATCCTTGGTTGATGTGTGCGGCTCGCAGCATCAAAATGCGTGCTTATCGCTTCCACCAGATGCCCGCCCGATGAAAATCCGATCACTCCAATCTTGAAGAGACTGCGGAGGGGCAGCTGTCCCCAGGTTGCCCGGACTAGCTAAGGGAGTCCTGCAAACGTTATAGATTCCGCCATGGAATCCAAGGCGCTTGCGGTGGGACTGGCCCATACCAACCTCGCCAACAACTGCTGGTTCCGCAACAGCAACCGTCTCGCGCTACACATGGCAATTACCGGTCAGAATTCGGCCAGCCATGATCCACGAGCAAATACACGCCTAGAATTGCCGGCCATGCGGGCCGAAGACCTGCACGTGCGCAATCAGTTCAAATCGGCCTGTCTTTGATGTATCGCCCTCCCACGATCAGGGAATCGGGAGGTAATTCTTCGCGCGGAAAGAACTGACGAAGCTCTACCTGGGCAAGGCTACCGTTCGCGTACTTCGCCTGGATAGGCGGATTCACCTTCGGGTACGTGCTTCGGTTGTTTGGATCGAAGTTGTGCCAGTCGCTCGGGTGCTCCACGGCTCGAGTCTACGCGCGCCGGGCCGACGCGGTCGAACTCTCAAAGTGAGCCAATTTGATCAGACAGTCGTCTTAGCTGCTTCTATGATCGGGATAGTAAAGAAGCGAGACGAACGTTACAGACCAATCCCGCTTCCTTTTACAGATGAGGTTACAAGATGGAAACCGTATTGATTGTTCTCGTTGTGCTGTTCTTGCTCGGTGGCGGTGGTTGGGGATACTCTCGTTGGCGCGGCTAGATCGCTCCGTCGACAAGATGTACTCAATGCCATGCCGCATGCGCAGTTGCTGGCTTTTGAGGGGTTCGAGTCTGGGGTCAGACCCCGCGAACCCTCCTTCCAAACACCCTGAACTATCCCTCTCTATCCCTCTCGTCTCAGAAGGACTCATCACCATATCGGTATGCTGGTCCCTCCGAACCGGGTCCAGCAGATGCTTGACCTGCGGCCCTGGCAAACTCGCTTTAGCCTCGGTACCGGCGAGATCTTTGCAAAAGAAACAGAAAGGGCAGATGTCCACTTCGATCCGTTGACATCTGCCTTTTTCTCGTACAAGTCCTGGATGGGTTCTTTTGGTTGAGAGAAGCCGCCGCCAGCTGACAAGTTTAGATCGTTCCGAAATTTGGACCGTGCCGCCGGACTCGTATTGGCAGACTGGAAGGTCGCTTAGTATCGATTATTTTTTGCCCTCACTTACCTGGCCGTGTCCGTCATGCACTTCATTGCCTTTGAACTCGGTGGGAGCCTTAGCGTTATGGCTTGGAGGGGCTGCTTTCTCGCCATTCCTGGGCATTGGGCCCTTATAACCTTGCCTTGGGTCGTAACGGTTGTCTACGTTACCACGGAAGTTACTGTGGCCGTGATACCACTGGCCAGCACCGATGAAGACACCGCCATTGAACCATTCCGGGCCGTAGTAGCCAGAGGGAGCACAGTTATAAGGACTGTAGTCATAGTAACCGTAGGGACATGAAGGCTCAGCTCCAACGGTAATGCTAACCTGAGCTTCCATTTTAGGAGTGGTTGCTGTGAAGCAAATCCCAGCAACAGCGGTCAAAGCAAGAACACTAAACCCACGCATAAATTAGCCTCACTATCATCGGGGCCTTCCTATACCTACCCCTACATACTTGTTGTACCGGCTTAGATCACCTTGATCTGAGCAATACGGACCACATATGACGTAAAAATAGGTAACGTTACTAATGAGATGATCTCAGCGTCGTTTTGGGGGGGAGCTTCGGTTTGTACGCCAGTTACTGCACGCTAAACTCAATGACCTATGTTCGATAGCGGATAAACTACCGAACGGCTATCAGAGCCTGCTGGTGGTGGTAATAGTGGTGGTGGTGATGCCGAATGACTACCACATGGTGATGGTAGTGGCGGTGGTGGCGGTGATACCGATATGGCTGCGCAAAAGCGCCGGCTGCAAAGAGCATAAACAGGACAAGCACTAAATACTTCTTCATGTTCGGACAGTAACGAATGCTCACAATGATTGTCTGTGCAATATCGCTCTTTATTCCTAATCATTACGCTTAAGCTAACAGAGGCCGCAACTGCAAAACGACGCGCTTGCGTTCCGCTCTCAGCAAAAGCCAGATGTCATCTCATAACAGCAACGGCCTAGGGCGGTGAACCGGCATCCGGCCCTCCGTGGCTCATGTTGAGATGCATGCGGGAAATAAGTGAGTGTGGCCCGCTATAGAGGAACTCCAAGCCGATGTTACCGCCGAGGTATCCCAGCAGACTGTAGTTGCCCATTCTGAACGCATCCCTGGCGTCGTAGCGCCTGGGATACCATCCATACACTGCAGCCATGGCGCCCGCATACGGAGCGATGAGAGCAGGGAAAGAAAACTCACGATGGCCATCGACGCCGCGGCGCGCAGTGAGGCTTGAAGTCAGGGCGTACCGTGCTCGCGGAAGGACGCCCTTGCAGTCACAACGGTAATACAACGTGTCCTCCCTGAAGGCTTCTGCGAGCGCATAACGCGTCGTAGTGCCTATCGCTGCGATGCCGAAGTCGGATGCAAACCGCTCGCCGAAACCAACAGCTCCTTGCTTCCAATCCGGAGGTCTATCATTTGCCTGGCCAATTCCCGCCGCGAGCGCGGCGCCGGCGAGGGAATATGGACCGAAGGCATCGAAAGCGTAGTTGCGGAGCTTCGTCGTCTCCGTCGGGCGCGTGTACGTCAGGTCGGGTCGCGCCGGGGCTGGGCTTGCAACCGTGGCGGAGGAGTCTCCCGAATCGGCCAGTAACTGCGGCTCTGCCAATGGTGGCAGGACCGCAAGATCCGCAGCTGCCAGCAGCAAAAGCATAAGTCCGTGCATCTTCACGTGAGAACTCCGTTCCGCATCCGAAAGGCCATTCGGCATACAGTTTCAGCACCAAGTTCCCTCTGTCATCAGAACCTTGGACACTGCCAGTATCAAATGTTTCGCTTGGAAAAACCGGTCAAAATTGATCGTCTCGTAAGTCCGCGCCGTAGCATCCAGCCAAAATATTGCGAGAACGCGGAGAAGGCAGCATTCTTCTCTGCAACGGTTCGGGCTGAGGTCTAGCCAGAGGAGCTTGAAGCGAGAAATGCCTAGCTGTTGATGTGATGAACTAAGCAACACAATCAACTTACTTTCTTCTGCGGTTAGATGAGCAATTCTGACCAGATTGTTCCGAGCTGCCCGTTCAATACTAGTTATGCATGATGCTCTGCCCCTGGCGGGGAAGCCTCCCCAGCCACAACCTTCGCCGTGGCGGACATTCCAACCTCGCAGCGAGTCCTACAGGTTGTTTGGTCAGCTGCCCTAAAATCTTCACAATATTAACGGAGACTGTCTTCGGTCACGCCAGGTCACTCAGTTCTGTGAATCTTGCGTTTATGCTGACGGTTACAGATCGGACAGCTCTGTTCATGGAAAACCATACGCTCGTAAGCTGCGTTTCTCTCGTCCAGTGCCTTCTTCTCAATCTCCAGTCTCAGGCGCATTGATGAATCGAACAGCTCACTTTTATTTGAGGACAACTCAATCTGTGCCCAGCGTCGCAGCGCGGTCTCATAATGCTGGCGAAGTCGGTTGTACCCAGGACAATGCATGGCTCGCTGTGAGATACCACGGTACTTGGATGCCACGAACGGTTCAAGGAGCTATTCAAGGCGATTTACGATGTTTTGGTCTGTGAAGAAAAGGCCCGCCTGTTAAGGCAATACGATGATTCCACGCTGGCCTCCTCAAATGCCGTCCCAGAGCTGTGCCGGAAGATCGAAGGGGGAGAGGAAGCACGCCGGCTAGACACGGTCGAGGTTGGAGTAGACGTCGTGGATATTGGCGTTAACACCCTCCTGCAGCGGAGGCATCTTGCCGAAATGTGCTTCGCTCAGCTCGCTGGTTCGCACCAGAAACTCCGCATAGCCGTTCGACTGCAGAGACTTAAGGGAGGCCACCGTGAAACGCTTCTGCATTTCCGCAACACTTAGGCCGGCCTTCTTGCCTTCCGCAACCTTCCCCGTCAACTCCTCGATGTAGTTTCGCTGGCTGGTCATCACCGTGCGGTCCGTCTGCAGCGGGCCATGGCCGCCCATAAGAAATTGGAAATCGGCGTGGCCGACAGCATCGATGGTGCCCGGCCAGAGCCGGGGAAAGCCGTCCGCAATATTGGGCAGAAAGCCATGAATCGCGTCCCCAGTGGCGATCGCCCGCTGCTGCGGACAAAAGACGAAGATGTCCCCAGCGGTATGGGAATGGCCGTGAAAATCGAGGTGCAGATCGAACGCCGGATCCCGGAGCAAGTACGATTTGTCGAACGTGATGGTCGGCAACTCCAACGTGTAGTTCTTCAACTCGGTCTGGTATGCCTCCAACTGCGCGATCTGGTCCGCGCAGAAAGCCTTTTCGGCAGCCGAGGCGGAGCGTGCCGCCCGAGCGCGCAGCGTGTCGATCTGTTGCGGTACTGCTCCCACCGAAGCCTTCATCCTGGCAACCGCCAGGTCCGACATAAGGTGTTTGGTGGACGCGCTGGCGATGAAGTCGACCTTTTCCCCGGTCAAGCGATAAGCATGATCACCCTGGGTGTGGTCCCAATGGAAATGCGTATTGACGACGTAACGAACCGGTTTCTCCGTGATTTCCCGCTGGATCTGGTGAATGAGTGAGGCGGCCGCCGATGGCTTGGAATGCGCG
>CAZSUK010000105.1:0-7707 GCA_964609355.1 uncultured Acidobacteriaceae bacterium
CCCACCGTCATATTGCTGAGTTGATCGATGCGGGTGTCACCTCCGCCGGAAATCCGTATCTTGTGCTCGAGTTTGTCGACGGCGACCAGATCGACTGCTATTGCGATCAGCGCCAGCTTGATCTTCCGACGCGCATCCGCCTTTTCCTCCAGGTACTGGATGCGGTCGCAGCCGCCCACGCGAACCTGATTGTGCATCGCGACCTCAAACCGTCGAACGTGCTGGTGCGTAAGGACGGCGAAGTGAAGTTGCTGGACTTCGGGATAGCCAAGCTGATCGAGGCCGAGAACGACCCGGAACGGCAGACAGCCTTCACCATCGGTGGAACCGCGCTGACGCCGGAGTACGCTGCGCCCGAGCAACTGAAAGGCGAGGCCATCACCGTATCCACGGATGTTTACGCGTTGGGTGTGCTGCTCTACCTGCTGCTCACCGGGCGTCATCCTGCCGGCGAGGGCCAGAGTTCGCCGGCGGAGCTGATAAAAGCCATTGTCGAGTCGGAGCCGTTGCGCCCCTCTGACGCGGTGGCCGTGGAAAAGCTTCGCCGCGTCCTGCGCGGGGACCTGGACACCATCCTGACTAAGGCACTCAAGAAGGATCCCCACGAACGTTATGCGTCTGTCGGAGCGTTTGCAGACGACCTGCGCCGTTACCTGAAGTCCGAGCCTATCAAAGCACGGCCCGACACACTCACGTACCGTGCTGGGAAATTCGCTCGCCGGCACCGTACGGGCCTCTTCATTGTGGCGCTGGCGCTTGTGGGTGTGGCCGCCGGCATCACCGGGATGCTTCTGCAAGCGCGAACAGCACGCATTCAGCGCGACCTGGCGTTGCGGCAACTGGCGCGAGCCGAGCGCATGACCGACCTCAATGAGCTTTTGCTGAGTAATGCCGCGCCGGTTGGCAAGCCGTTGGCTGTCGACCAGTTGCTGGAACGGGAAGAGCGCGTGATTGAGCATGAACGTAACCCGGACGCAGCCAATCATGTGGAGCTGCAGCTTTCGCTGGGCAACCAGTACTCAAGCGAAGACGAAAACGGCAACGCGTTGCGCGTGCTGAATGCAGCCTATCGCGTTTCGCGCGAGTTGAAGGACCCCTCGATTCGTGCCAAGGCATCCTGTGTTCTTGCCGGGGCCATGGTCCCTGTAGGCGATCTGTCGGGAGCGGAGGCGCTCTATCAGGAAGGCCTGCGTGAGTTGGGGAACGCGCCGCAGTTTGCCTCTGAGCGTGCCGCTTGCCTGCTTCATGGCAGCGAGGTCGCCTATCGCAATGGAAATTCGCAAGAGTCCATCGCGCGAGCCCGCGCCGCAGAGCAGGCTATCCAGAAGTCACCGGTGCAATGGAATCTCGAGGGGCTCAATATTCTTGTCAATCTGGCCACGGTTCTGGGAGACGCCGGAAACTTTCGCGAAGCCGAAACCATCTTTCAGCGGGCATCGGACCTGATGACCACCCTCGGGTACGACGATTCCCAGAAGGCGGTGAAACTCTTCGACGATTGGGCGCTTACGCTGAGTTACGACGGACGTGAGCTCGAGGCGCAACAACTTTATCGGCGCGCACTCGATATCAGCCGCAACGATGAAGGCAACAGCGACGCCGCTCCTGACCTTCTGCTCAACTACGCGGGCTTATTGCAGGAACTAGGACAAAAGGCAGAAGCGGCACGGTATTTTGCCCTCGCATCCCAAAAGGCCCATGAGCTGAATGACAATGTCCTCGTAGATGATGCCGATTTGATGCAGGCCTGGATGTTTACGGACGCGCACGCGTTTGCCCAGGCAACCCGGCAGGTGGATGAGTTGGAGCAGAGGCTGCGGAAACGATATGCGCCAGAGCATTACGTCTTTGCGGAGCTGTCTTCGGCAAGAGCCGGCATCGCGCAAGGGCGGGGCGATCTGCCCTCCGCCGCCCATTTCGCGAAGGAGGCGATAGAGATCGATGAGGCCTCGATTCGAAGAATCGGGCAATGCGCGGCCATGCTTTCGACCCTTCTGGTGAGCAAATCCGGCGTCGACCTCAAGAGTGGACAGCGGGAGGAGGCTGCATCCGACGCGAGGCGCGCGATCAAACTTCTTGAAGAAAGGGAGGATCCAAGCATCCTGTCGAGCAATGTTGGCCGCGCTTATCTGGCTCTGGCCCTGGCTCTCGAGGCCGAAGGCAAGCCGGACGAAGCTCAGGGTGCGGCTCGCAAAGCCTATGCGAATCTGCAGACCACGTTGGGTCCCGATCAACCAGACACGCAGAGTGCACATCAATTGACAAATAGTCGCTTGCCGAGGCGATGACGCCTTTCACCGCTGCTTTTCGTTTTCTCCCATAGTGGTTCTCCAATGAGGGGAGAAAACATCCATGCCGAAGTTTGTGATCGAGAGAGAGATTCCCGCAATAGGCAGCGCAACCCCGGAACAACTACGAGCAATCTCACAGAACTCTTGCAACGTGCTGCGGACGATTGGTCCCCAGGTTCAGTGGGTGCATAGCTATGTCACCGAAGATAAGATCTACTGCATTTATCTGGCACCCGACGAAGCTGAGATTCGAGAACACGCTCGCTTGGGAGGCTTTCCTGCTAACCGGATCTCGCGCGTTTCCTCAACCATTGATCCGACCACGGCTGAGTAAGTGGACGGGTGCGGAAAAACTGCGTTTTGAGGCGCTGCATTGCTATTGCGCCACGATGTGCGTCTGGGCTGCAATCCTCAATCACGGCGCTAGCGGCGATAATCTTCCAGCTAAAGGCTCTGTCCGGTTAGAAACTCCTCCGAGCGACCTAAGTCCTTTGTTTTATCAAGGTGTCCAAAATTTTTAATTATTTATTTGGCCATCTTGCCTTCTGTTTAGGTGGTCGCTCTCGCGGGACCTTTGTATCAGCGAATAAGAGAATTTAGAGGATAAGAAAGAGTACCTCAGGGGCTAAAGCCGGGTAATGGCGGTGTCATTTACGGCACGGCTGAAGCCGTGCCCTTCCAGCACCAAGTTCTCACGCAGACCCTAGAGCCTGCACTCTTCAACAGCTAGAGTTTTCCGCAGCGAGAGAAGGCAAAGAATAACTTCTGCGGAATGTCGTCTTCCCGGCTTGGATTGCGATTAATCAGATGGAGACAGGGCGCGGGCCGCCAAACAATGTTCATGACACCGCGGCTCTCCGGATTGCGACAGGAGCAAAACGATGCAAAAAGAAATTGTAATGAGCAAACGAATCAGGGCTGCCGCTCAAGCGGCAAGCCTTACGCTGCGCCTCGTTTTGCTGGGCAGCTTCGCCATGACCACACCTCTCTTCTCCCAGAGCGGCATACCCATGGATCACTCCGCGGTCACGCAAGCACCGCCGGAGCTTGTCCAGGTTGTACGAGGAGCCACGCAAAAATACGTCGATGTCAACGCTGCGATCAACGCCGGGTATTCTCCCGTCCTTGGCTGTGTATCGGGCCCCGATCATGGCGCCATGGGGGTGCACTATCTGAACGCAAGTCTACTGAACGGAGAGGTCGATGCCACGCAGCCCCAGGCCCTGATTTATGAGCCTTTGGGAGGAGGAAAAATGCGGCTGGTTGGCGTCGAGTTCATTGTGGACGCAGCGACCTGGCAAAAGAAGAACCCGGCTCCGCCGCAGCTCTATCAGCAGCTGTTACAGTTGATTCCCAGCCCAAACAGATACGGCCTGGACACGTTTTACGAACTGCACGTTTGGGCGTGGCAAGACAATCCAAATGGCGCATTCGTAGACTGGAATAACAAAGTGAACTGCAACCTTCAAGGCACTACTCTGTAGCCGGAGACCCCATCCTCCGCACATAGCGCGAAGGATGGGGCACCGGTTAGAAGTCGTAACGCAAGCCGAACTGCATGCGGCGAGGCAGGTTCTGCATTGCGCTGTAAGTGCCGAGGTTTCCTCCCGTTAGCTGGGTGCCGAAGTACAAAGGATTGTCGTTGAACCGAACGCTGTTGGTGACGTTAAAGACTTCCCAGGAGAACTTGAGAGCGCCGTACTCTGCAAAATTCCAGGACTTGGAGAGTCCCGAATCTATGCCAAAGATTCCGTCACCGCGGAAAATATTGCGTTGCCCGGCTTCTCCTGGATAAGACAGGCGGATGGGAGTGCCGTTGTTAGTCCCGCTGTTGATGGCGTTGGCATTGGCGAAGACTGTGGGCGCGCCGTTGACGACCTGCTTCTTCATCTGAACCTTGCCGGTCACCACACCATTGCCCTCGATTTGCCAATCTGTCGTCCAGCCGGGATCGATGAGACTGAAGGGCAGACCACTGCTCCAGCGATTGATCCCAGACCATTGCCATCCGCCAAGAACAGCGTTGGTGAGCAATCCGCCCCCACTTAGGTACTTCCTTCCCTGGCCTACGGGAACCAGATAGACCCAATCGGCAGTGATGAGGTGACGGGTATCAAAGTCGGAGACGCCACGATTGAGACTGGGGTTCCAGGTGTTGATGATGTTGCTTAGGTTGCCCCCATTTTGACCGCCTTGTATCTGGTTAAACTCTGTCCCGCGTTCGGTATCCGAACCCATGTCAATGGATTTGGAGAACGTATAGCTAAAATCCACGTTAAGGCCGTGGGAGGTAGGGTGCCGCAGAATCAATTGAGCAGCGTTGTAATAGCTCGTACCAATGGTATCGAGCGCGTAGAGCGACGAGAACTGGTCCTGCCAAAAGCGGGATCCCGTCGACGGACATCCGTAGCTTATGCCCAGCACAGGGGAGTAGCAGTAGAAGTCGAGATCCGCGAGGGCACTGGTCGCCCCCAAGTTCGAACGGAAAGGGGCCCACTCGTTATTGTAAATAGCTTGGGTTGCGCTTTCTCCCTGGTATTCCAGGTTAGCCATGTAAGGAAATACGTCTTCGAAAAAAGGGATCGCCGGAACGGGGGCGGGGAAGTTTCCGCCGTTTGCATCCACCAGGGCGGAGAGCTGAGCGCCGGCAGTAAAGTAGTCGACACCCGATTGCGTATCACGGAAGTCGACCGGCTCTGCCATGTCGAGGCTTTGCAGCAAGTGACGGCCCAGGCGGCCGACATAGTTAGCTTCCAGGGTGAAGCCGCCTTGAATCTGGCGCTGTATGGAAAGATCGATCGATTCGGAGTAAGGCGTCTTCATTTTATTGTTGAGGCCCCAGGTAATCGCGAAATTCCCAGTGGGGGCCGTGTAGGGATAGGTGACATTGGTGACAGCCGGCGGGGTGGGGATCGACGGGAAGGTACGACGATTGACATAGCGCGGCGAGTCTTCATACCCATAAACTCCCGCCGGATTGCTGATGGAAGCGCTGGTGCCGAAGGATCCGTTCTGATCGAAGGTGCTCACCAACTGTTCGCCGTAGTGGTCAAAAAAGATTCCGAAACCCGCACGGAACGTTGTTTTTGTATCCGGTGAATAAACGACAGCCACGCGCGGAGCGAAGTTATCCTTCTGCTTCGGCCAATAACCTGGTTTCCCATAGTATTTCCCCGCCGGGGCAAAGGTGAGGTCTGGCTCATAAACCTGCCCCACCTGTGCCGACGCTTCCCGCTGCTTATACCAGGCATCGGTGTCGATGGTGGGAGTAACCTGTTGGCCATGGGTTTCCCACGGAGTCTGCAAGATGGTGTGGCGCAGCCCGAAGGTAACCGTCAGGTTGGGCAATGCACGCCAGGAATCTTGCACGTACCACTCGAATTCGTTGGCGCTGAAATACCGATTGATGAAGGCACCATCAGGCAACAATGATCCTGCTGTCGCACTCGTGATTTTGTAGTTTTCCTGGATCGTCACCTGGGGGATCGTTCCCACCAGATTGGCGTAGGCGATCCCGTAGGAATTACTAAAGCCGCTATCTACCGGCAGGCCGCCAACGGTCGATGGGTCGGGAGGATTTCCGCCCAACCAATACGGATTCGAGGTGGCGGAATCATAAGAGTTACCATCGGTTCCCCGGTTTTGGTGTACGAGCCTCCAATTGCCTCCGAACTGGAGCGAGTGCTTGCCTTTGTTCCAGCTCAGGTTGTCAGTGATGGTATTCACCGGCACGCTGACAACGGTGCTGCGATTCTCTGCCGTGAGGGTGGCCATGAAGCGAAAGTCCACGTAATCGCCGGTTCCCGGACCACGCTGGCTGTAGCCCTGCCGGATGTAGCCATAGCGCACGTCATTGACCAGGTTGGATGAGATCGACCAGGTGTCGCCGCCGGCTATCCCCTTGGTGTTGTCGATCAGGTTGTAGGAAGGGCCCTGCCCGGGAAACTGCTCCGTGCCTGCCGACGTATCTTTCTGCAGGTTGCCGCGCACGAAGATGCGATGGCTCTGACCCGGGGTGAAATCGATGCGACCGATGGATGTATTCAGCGTCAGCGGGGCGGGAGAGGCAAAGGTAAAGGAGCCGGTATTGTAACCGTCGCCGAGCGCGGTACCGTTGGCCGCCGGAAACTGGTTCAGATAGGCCAGCACGTTGGGATTGGGACCCGGACCCCAGGGACAAACTCCGTTGGCCGTGCAACCGGTATCGAGGGCCTGTATCTGACTTACGGAGATGGTTGAAGTCTGTATGGCACCGGATGGGGTGTCGCCCTGATAGGTGATGATTCCCTGCTGGTAGCTGGCAGTAGGAGCGACCTGGCTGACGATCTGGTTCTCTGCCTGACGCTGGCCTTCGTAATTTCCAAAGAAGAATAGCTTGTCTTTGAAAATGGGGCCACCTACGGCGCCGCCAAAGTTGTTGCGGATCAACTTAGGCGGGACATTGGGCTCGCCGCTGCCTACCTGAGCCGCTTTGTTGAACCAGTCATTGGATACGGTAATTGTTGGCCGGTTGTACTCATACGCCGATCCGTGGAATTTGTTGGTTCCAGACTTGGTGACCATGCTGACCTGGGCTCCGGACGAGCGTCCCTGGTCGGCATCGGAGAGTCCGGTGGTCACACGGAATTCTTCGACCGAGTCCTGGGTTTCGCGCAGCACGCCGGTGAAGGCATAGCCGTTGACCTGGTCGTTATCGTCCAGGCCGTCCAGGGTGATATTGCCCTGGTCTGACCGTCCTCCATTGACGGCGCCGCTGCGGGGATCGTTCTGCAGCGAAGGATTGCTGGGCCGGCCGGAATTCTGACCAAGATAGAGCACCCCGGGCTGCAGGGAGAGCAGATCGGGAATGTTGCGGCCCTCACTGGGCAATGCCTGGATGAGGGCATTGTTCATGGACTGCCCCAGAGAGGCGTCGGTGGTGTTGAGTGTTTGCGCTTCCGCGCTTACGTTGACCACCACCTCGTTGGACTGGACAGTAACCGTGAAATCAATGGTCGCGGGTTGATTCACCAGCAATTCGGCGGACTTTTTCTGCTCGCCAAACCCCGGTGCGTCCGCAGTGATGAGGTATTTGGCTGGAGGAATTTGCGAGAAGTTGTATTCGCCCGCGCCATTCGTTGTCTCATCAAAAGTGTGCCCGGTAGCGTTGTCGAGCAGCGTGATCTTTGCCTTGGGCACAAGTGCGCCGCTGGAATCCTTGACCACACCGCGGAGGGACGTGTTTCCGTTCTGGCAAAGGCTGATCGTGGCGGAAACGATCAACAGACACACAGACACTAGACGCGAGCAGCGCATACGTAAGTACCTCCAAAGAAAGTACAAATACCCCGTGGCCTCCGCTCTATTGGCGGAGTCCTTATAGTGGATCAGGCCCGAATGCACGTCAGGTCTTACACAAATCTGTGGAGTGTGTGTT
>CAZSUK010000106.1:0-2882 GCA_964609355.1 uncultured Acidobacteriaceae bacterium
GCCGTCAAGAAGATGCAGGAGGAAGGGGCTGTGGTCGCCATGGCCGGTGACGGGGTGAATGATGCGCCCGCGCTGGCCCAGGCGCAGGTCGGCATCGCCATGGGCACGGGAACCGACGTTGCCATGGAAACCGGCGCCATCGTCCTGGTTAAAGGGGATCTCCGCGGCATTCTGAGAGCGCGGCGCTTGAGCCAGCGAACCATGCGCAATATTCGGCAAAATCTTTTCTTTGCTTTCGTTTACAACGCAATGGGCGTGCCGGTTGCCGCCGGGATACTCTATCCCGTGCTTGGATTGCTGCTTAACCCGATGATCGCGGCCGCCGCCATGAGCTTCAGCTCAGTCTCCGTGATCGCCAACGCATTGCGTCTCCGCACCACTTCGCTTTAACGTCATTGATCCTTCATTTCCATTTGCGCGCGCCGAAAGGCGTAGTCGCTTACATGCACGGAGCCCTGGAAAGGGCGATTGATATCGGCAATTGCGACCAGCACAAGCGAGATGAGCAAGGCGAACGCACTTACCTGGATTACATGCAATTGGCCATTCGAACCACCAAACATGCAGGTAGACGCAATCGTGACCACTCCTCCAACGAGCAGCACAAACCAGAGCACACCGGGAAGACGCGATGCGCTCTGAACCAGGCGAATGCGGCGATATCCTGCCAGGGCGCTCAGCTCATAAAGAGCGTGGTCTTCGGCATTGATCTCGGTGGGAGAGGCTCCCTTTACGTCCATCAGAGTCTGCCACATTTGCCGCGCGATCGCCCGGCTCTCCGTCGGGATGACGTTCGCGGCCATCTCTTCCCACTCATGGTCGACGACCGCGTCCCCATAAGCCCGCGCCAGTTCTTTGAGGCGTGCCCCTTGCTCCGGAGCCAGGCCGGAGGATAAGCGATAGACGTTCACCAGCGAATTTGCTTCGGCATCTGAATTCAGGTCGGCTGTGCCGAAGTTGATCCAAACCGTGTAGAGCATGAAGCCGACGATGACGGCATATGTTGTGCCTAGAACCGAGAGCTGCCAACCAATCAGATCGTTATGCGCTCGACGCTGCTCTGCCGGCCAGTAGGAGTTCACACCGGCCATAAAGAAAAGGGAGCACGCCACGGCAACGATGACGATGAGAACATTTTGCCCCGTATCCAGCATTGATCTCCGGAATTCCTCACAAGTGTATCTCCTGCGAACAGCTACTCCCATCACGAATGCATCTCAATGGAATCGGACGTAGGTTATGATTTCGGCAGCGAGTAAGAAACCGGAGGCGCAGACAAAATGTTGATTGGTCGAGAGCTCTTGGCGGTGTGCATCCTGGCGGCTGGTGGTGCGATGGTGGTCGGCAACGTGGTGGGTTTTGCTGACACGGCCAAGCCGGTAATGAATGCCAAGGCGAAACGGGGCGCTGCGATCTTTCAGCAGAATTGTGTTAGCTGCCACAACAAGCAGCCGGACGACACCACTCCTTTTGGCCCTCCCAACCTGCACGGGATCTTCAGCAGCAAGCCCAAGGTCAGCCCCCCGATCACTCCGGCTCAAGCCACAGACATTATCAAGAAGGGTGTAGCTCCCATGCCCGCCTTCGGCTCAATCCTGACGGAAGCTCAAATCGAAGACCTGATCGCCTATTTGAAGGCGCAGTAGCCTGGTTCTATCCCCGCCACCAACACCGGATAGGCCTCCCCCTCAAGTTGTTGCGGACCACCGCGCAGCGCAGCGGATAAAAGCGACTTTCGTCTAGGAACGACTCTCCCATGGAAGCACCGCCCTCCCCTTTGTCATCTCGACCGAAGCGCAGCGAAGAGGAGAGATTTCTGCGTGGATGCTCTTTCTTGGAAATGTGTTTGAAGAAGGCTTTTTCAAGCGAGTGACGTGGGCGCATTGAAAACGGCTTTTCACGAAAGCACATTAGCCGCTACTGCAGTTGCATATGGGAGTACTCGTCCGCCAAACACATTTCCAGGAAAGAGCATCCACTCAGTGATCTCTCGACTTCGCTGCGCTTCGGTCGAGATGACAAAGGGGAGGGCGGTGCTTCCATGGGAGAGTCGTTGCTAAACGGAGATGACAAAAGGGAAAGCTGCGCTCCCATGGAGAGTAGTTGCTACATCTCTGGGCGAGCCCAACATCGATGGTCGAAATCTCAAGAGGTACACAGTGCTCTCATGAAGAGCCGTGCATGAAAGCAATTTTTCGTCCCGGTCGAGATCCGCGGTTCTCTAGGCCTCGACTGCTTCCAACTCAGCGTCTAGTCCGTGACGCCGCAAAAGGTTAGGCAAATTCTGCGAAAACGCAGACCGCGGCATCACCATGTCACAGCCGGCTTCCATGGCCTTTGCCTTCAAATCACCTTGCAGGTGAGAGAGAAACCCAATCACTGAGGTACCGCGCTTCATCTTGCTCTTCAACCGCGGAATCAGGGTAAGTGGCTTGGCGCCGACATTGTTCAAGTCAAAAACAATCAGCGAGGGACGACTTCCTTCCGGCACATCCGCCAGCCGCGAAACGATATCCTTGTCGGCCTTCACAAAGGCCACCTTGACGCCAATCTTCCGAGCCGCTTCCTGAATCTTGGCCAGAAAAAACAAGTCCTCGATGAAACAGTAGATGCGAGTAGGGGCGTCTTCCCGGACGGGAACCACAATCGGCTCTTTGGGCAAAGCCTCGACAAAGTGGCCGTTGTGACCGTTCCCCCGGAATTCGCCGGTGGAATATGGTGCGTCTGCCGTATTGCCGTTCACCACTCGATAGCTGTGATCCATGGGGCCGACGAAGGTCTGCTGCCGGCGCTGCTTGCCTTTGCGCCGCCCACCACCACCGCCGCCATTGTTCACCGCGCCGTGCGGGTTGCCATTGCCGTTTTTTCCGTTGAAGCGGTTC
>CAZSUK010000107.1:0-5558 GCA_964609355.1 uncultured Acidobacteriaceae bacterium
GCCAGGAGGGCGTTTTCCAACTCCGGACCGGAGCTCTTGAAGAAATGGATCAGGTCGCTGTCATTGCCGATCCGGGTCTGGAAAAAGCCGTTGTGGACGTCGTATTTGAAGTCGACCGCTTCACGATAGGGTGGATATTCATAACCCTCACGGTGCAGATCGGGGACGCCGCTGACGTACTTAGTCAGGACCGCCGGCAGACCGATGGAGACCGTATTTTCTTTCAGAGCGGGGAGAGCATAGTGGCGCACATGAAAATCCCACAGCGCGTTGAGGATTCCTTCGCGCCCCAAAGGGGTACCTTCGCGCAGGACTTTCGCCAGCACTTGTGCCTGGTCGCGCACCACCGCTTCGTAGCCGGCGCCGATGCGGGCTTTATCGTCATCCAGGGCGCTGGCCCGGACCCAGGCGGTCAGGTAACCGGTGTTCTCGTCGAGCAGGTCGTAGACGCTCTCCTCGAGACCACGGCGAACCATTCCGTCGGTTTCGGTGTTCAGGCGCGTGGCTAAGGTTTCGAGAGTGCTGCGGCGCATCTCAGGCTGGTCTACTTGCCAGTAGTACCAGCGCCACAATCCTGCGGCAGCCTCGAAGCGGACGTAGGGGACGGGATCGTTGATGTCCCGTTCGAGGGCGGTCAGAAGCTCTTTGTCTCCGGTCAAATCTCTAAAGTGTTGGTTGAAGACTCGCGCTGCGCCCCAGCGGGTGCGGGCGTTCTGCGAGGCGAGTGCCGCGATCAGGAGTTTGTGGCCCTGGGGAGCGGCGTCCTGCCTGCGGGATAAGATCATCCTCACCGCATAGGCGGCGCTCGATTGGACCATTTTGGTTTGGTCGCCCAGAGCCTGCATCAGATCCGGTAACGAGCCGGCGTCGGCCATGTGGCCGATGGCGCGGCCAGCGGCTTCACGTGCCAGTGGCTGATCGCTTTTTATGAGGACTTCTCGAATCTGTTTCAGGACGGGCTCGGGGGCAGGGTCCCAGTATTGGTCCAGCTGCGATAAGAGCAGCGGCAGGTCGTTCTTGGCCAACTTTGTCGGCGGAGCAGGGAAGCCTGCGTCCCAATTTTTCGCTTCAGTAGTTCCGGGGTAGAGGGTGGACAGAGCCATGACGGCGAACTGGGTGGCGCGGAAGGGCGTGTTGAAGCCCTGGTAAACCGGGTCTCCTTCCCAACTGCCCTCCTGCCTTTGAGCGGATAGCATAGCTTGCACTGCGCGGGCTAAGTGTTCATCACTTTCGGGGCGGCGGCCCGCCTGGGCCAACGCCAGCACTGCGTTGTAGGAGACGAAGTCCGCGGTTTTGGCCTTTTTGTCGAAGGGATAGGGCCAGCCTCCTTGTGGGGTTTCATACTCATATAACTGATTAATGAGTTCGTCGATTTGCGTTGTGTACCTGGCCCGGTCGATGGCTACCAGCAGCATGATCTTCCAGTTCAGGTCGATCACGTTCTTAGGGGTGTAGGGCACGGCCAGGGTTTCTACGTGGTCCCGCTCCTCGAGCCATTTGGCATCTTTGGTTTGCTTGTAGACCATGTCAAAGGTCTGCCAGCTTTGGGTGGCGATTTCGAATGGACTGACGTCGGGTTCGCAGCCGTCGGCTTCGTCTCCGGGCATTTCTTTCAGGCCCTTGTAGTGGATCCTGAGAAATTCGGCATAGGGGAGGTTGAAGTTTTTTCGCGGAGGATCGTGGGTAACGTTCTGCTCGAACTGGTTGGTGATCAGCGGCAGGCGGCTCGAGACTGTGCGCGCGGTGTAGATGACGCGCACCCAGTTGGTGTTCGGTTCTCCGTATAAGGGCCTGGCGTTGTTATAGATGCGGTCGGTCAGAAACTCCAGGCTGGCTCGCTGCGTCGGGGCGTACCCTTTTTGGACCGCGGTGAGATAGCCGCGGGTGGTGAATTGCGCTGGATGGCAGGCGATGCAGAGCTGGGTTTCGGAATGCTGCATGGTGGTGCGCAGGGCGACTGCTCCCCGGCGCGGGGTGTTCGAAAGCCAGGAGTCGCCCATGTTGACGAGGAAGTCCATGCCCGCGCGCACGGCCAGGTGCGGATCGGTGTACGGCGGAACAGGGAAGTCCGACGTGTGGAGTTGATAGGCAGGATGGTTGCCCGCTACCCGGACGTAGTACTCCTGGCCTGGCTCAAGGATTCTGGTGCGGAATTTATAGAGGCCGGGGTAATTTTGCGTGGCTTCTACCTGGTAGACAAATTCACCGGTGTTGAACGGGACTACGTCTGAATTGTCTTTGGCCTTCTGGAAGATATCGACGTCGAGGGGTACATCCCGGTCGGTTACGTTCAGCGTGAAGTAGACCAGCCGCGGCTTCTCACCCTTAAAAGTGAACTTGAACCATTGGAAACCTTTGACCATCGCCGCGTAGCCGTCCTCGTTGCGGGAGGGGGCGTAGGGACGTTCATCGTCGCTGCCGTAAATCGTTTGACCAAACTCAAACGGCTGCGCGGTCTGCCAGGTGCCGTTGGGAGCTGCGGCGATCACCGCAGGCGCGCCGGCCTCGGCAATGATTTTTCGCGAGCTGGCGGTGATCTCAGGGATGGATCCTGAGGAGGAAAGGCTCACCGTGATTGGACCTGCAGCGCGGGGTTGCACGGTCATGTATAGATCGAGGTCCGCGGTGTGCAGCCACTTTGAATCGATGACGCCCTGGGAGTCTTTGACGGTGGCTAGTACTGCGTCGCGGCCCTGTACGCGCGCCGGATCCTTCACCGCCACCGTCAGGGCATACATCGTTCGCGGCTTGGCCGTACCGAGTTTGATTTCCTTGACCGCAGCGGGAGGAGCCTGGTTGGCTTCAACGAATTGCCTTGTTTCCAGCAGTGACACAATTGCCACTGCTAGCCCCGCTGCCGCCCATCGCTTGGCCCTGATCCCTGGCATCGTTCAAACCTCCAGCCGTATCGTCGCAGCGTTTGGACGGTTCGCACCCCGGTTTCCAGCCGCCCAGAAACTATATACCTATCGAAGTATTGGAAAACAGTGACAAACGACCCGGCATCCAGCGGGTAGGCTGGGCCGTGTGAACTTCAGTCACTGGCAGGTCTGTTAGCTACCCCGCAACGACTGCAGATCCCTCCGCTCCGCTCGGGATGACAAGGGGAGTGGGGTTACTTTTTGGAGGGTTGGCGACACGGATGGACAGAGTTAAGTGCTTCTACCAACCCTGCGCGCAGCCATTACGGCAGTACTCCCTCCTGTTTCCCGGCCCAGCAGTGTGGAGTTTTGTAAAATTCGATAAAATTCCGTGTTTTTGGCCTTTTCGATCATGAACAGCCGCTGCGCAAGCCGCCCCGGCCGCTGTAGAAATGTGCGAAGTAAGCGAACTAAGCGAATTAAGTCCCTGGATCGCGACTCCGGTCCCCTCTCCAGGGTCGCAAGATCGACCCTCGCCGTCCGGAAAATTTGCGCGTTAAGCGCGCTCATTGGTACCGGGATTGTTGGTTCTCCCAGCTAAGTCCTTTGTTTCATCGAAGGTGCTCAAGCTTTGCAGCTAAGTCCTTTGTTTCATGAAGATGCTCAAATTTCAATTAATTATTTGAGCATCTTGCCTCCTCCTGGGCTTATGCGCCGGCAGTACCAAGCTTTTCACCGGCGTGCTTGGTCCTTCGGCTTCGGCTGGCCGGGTTTTTCGCCGGTGGGGCTCTTTCTTAAGTTGTCAAAGACCGCATCATCAAGAGGGCGCACTGAGCGCTCCCTACTCAGGTGATGTTTCAGCTCACCGCCTGCGCCGCCCCGGGGCGCGGGACTGCTGCGGAGGAGCCGGTTTCGTCGCTTCATTTCACTTTGTAGTTGAGGTTACCCACGCCATCCCGCTTTCAGCGATGAGGGGGCCTCGTTATTGGCGGCAGATGCACGCCCAGAGCGCAAGGGTGCAAAGCCAAACAGAGCCGTCATGGCAAGAGGGCTCCGACATCCAGTTCCTATGCAGAGGATAGTACGGTTTTCGGGGACTGAACAAGAGGCTAAGGGGAATTCTTTGGTAACCATGACTGGTAGCAGATAGTTCTCCGAAGCCTTGTCCCATGCGGCTTTCCCGTATCACGCTTCTGAAAATACCATCCGAGGGTTGTGACGGTTGACGTTCACGTTGATGCCGGACGGGGTTGTGGTGATGCGAGTGAAGAACAAGCACGTGTCCGCCTGGCAGGACTTCTGCATAAGAAGGGCAGGAAGGCCGTGCCGATTGCGCTGCTGTCGACCCAGTGACGAAAAGGTTTGGCGGAGAATAGCGTTTCGCTCGACAATAGAAAAGGACAGAAATGACTACCCAGCGCATCGATATTCCGGTTGATCTGTTCGCTCAGCTTGAGGCCAAGGCCCAGGCGGAGGGGAAAACCGTGGATGAGCTCGCGTCCGAGGCCCTTCGCGACAGCCTACGCGAGCAGAAGTGGGAACGTCTGGTCGACCGCGGACTGGAAAACGGCCGCAAATCCGGCATCCGTGAGGATCAGGTCGTGGACGTGGTTCACGACTGGCGCAACGAACAGCACGGGCGGTAGGTGCGTTCGCTCACCTTGAATAGCAATGTGTATGTGAGTGGCCTTAACTTCGGGGGCGAGCCGCTACGTCTTCTGAACATGGCGAGACTTGGGGAAATCCGACTGGACGTGTCGGCACCCGTCCTGGATGAGGTCGAGCGCGTGCTGTGCAAGAAGTTCAGGTGGGCGCCGGCGGATGCGAAGGAAATCCGAGCAGAAATAGAGCGGTTCGCGAACGTCATTACGCCGTCGGAAAGCCTTAACGTCGTGAAGGCCGACCCGGATGACGACAAGATCGTCGAGTGCGCTGCGGCGGCACGGTCGGATTACATCGTCACCGGAGACAAGCATCTTCTCAAGCTTCGGAAGTGGCTAACGCGTCGACTAACCGTGAACGGGATGGCTGCGGAAGGTGGCGTCGGAAAATGACCCTCTACCGGCATCAGGTCGATTAGTCGTTTAAACGCGCCAGCATCGGGTAATCCTTCCGAGGCGGTGCTTTGGATTCCTGCCGCGATGCCGACATATCGGTACCGATCGATCCGTTGACCGTTTTGGCGACTGCGTGAACACGGCGAGTCGAAGAGTCGAGTTCTCCGTGACTAGGCTATAAGCTCCCTTTTCAGCCGACGCCTTCCAGCCGTTTATAGCCGTCTGATCTCGCTCTGTTAAGGCTGAGAACCAAACTGCGGAAATGCTGGAAGCTGATTGAGCGAAACTGTCCACGCGAAGACGGGTGCACCAAATCGATTTCGTAACCTACTTGGCTGGAGAACACTGGTAAGCCCTCATAAAGATCAGCACCGCAGAGTCAAGATGCTTATGGATTGCATTCTTCGACATAGGAATCGGATCGAATCCGAGCACAAACCAACGCACCGGGCCGCCTGAGACCAGGCTGACGAAGTGCTGGGCCATCTGGCGGGTATCCTCATTCAATAGCCGCCCCCCCTCGACCTGCTTCCTTAAGTACGCCGCCAGCCTTTCTTCAGCGCGCTTCGGTCCGAGTTCATAATAGCGCTTCCCCAATTCAGGGAACTTGGCCGCTTCCATGCTGACCACCCGAATCAGG
>CAZSUK010000108.1:0-2621 GCA_964609355.1 uncultured Acidobacteriaceae bacterium
CATCGGTGGAGAAATAGCCCAGCTGCTGTCATCGCCTATGCTGCTCTTTCTTCGTGGAGATCTGGGTGCGGGTAAAACCACGCTGGTGAAGGGAATTGCACAGGCCCTGGATGCAGCCGATCCGGATGAAGTGACCAGCCCCACCTTTACCCTGGTGCACGAATACGACGGCAGGCGGCGGGTTGGCGGCAAGGAGCACGAAATCAAGCTTTACCACATTGACCTTTACCGTATTCCCGACGAGCGTCAGCTGGAAACCATCGGCTTTGACGAGTTGGCCACCGAAGACGCCATTTTGTTGGTGGAATGGGGAGAGAAGTTTCCCAGCGTGGTCAAGCGCAGCGACGGCGAAATTCTGATTGAGCATGCCGGTGGGGACACGCGTAATATCACCCTCAAACTGAAGGAGAAGGAAGCCAACCCTTAAAGTATCTGTTGATCGTTTGGTCCAGACTTTGGTTCAGCAACTACTTTCTCTCGAAGCACCACCCTCCCCTTTGTCATCTCGACCGAGGCGCAGCGCAGTGGAGAGATCTGCGGTTCGGCGGTCCTTTCTTGGAAATGTGTTTTCGACAGAGCGCAGCGTAGTGGAGAAATCTCTGTGTGATGCTCTCTCTTGGGAATATTTTCTGGCAGAGCGAACGTCGTGGAGGGGCTGCGGTTTCTGCAGTCTCGCCCCAAAAAAAAGGGCCGGAACTGGCAAGCCAGCTCCGGCCATACTTATCGAACAGGGTGAATTAAAAGTTAAACAAGCTCATCAGGTCGTCGATGGCCGGACTGTTGACGGGCACATAAGGATTATCTGCCGTAGCAATCGGGTTGGGGAAGTTGTCGCGGCTGCGGGTTGAGACCGTCTCCATACCCCAGTTTGCCTCGATGAACTTCAGAATAGAGACGTGGTCAGCGTAGTCGTGCGAGATGTGACCCGCCTTAGTGTAGGGAGAAACAACGATCAGCGGGATGCGGGTGCCGTCGCCAAAGTAGTCCAGAGGCTGCACGTATCCGGAATCGTAGTAGCCGCCGCCTTCATCCTCGGTGATGAAGATTGCGGTGTCCTTCCACAGGGTCGGATTCTTCTTGACTTCATCAATAATCTTCTTGGTGAAGCCTTCGAATAAATCCAACTTGGACGAGGCCGGGTGGCCGTCGACGAGTCCGCTCGGCTTGACGATCGAGACCGCCGGCAGAGTTCCCGCCTTGATGTCACTGTAGAGGTTTTCTGTGTCTTGTATGTGGGCGGTGCGAACAGCTGCGTTGGCCATGATCGACGTGTCGTACTGGAATGGATTGCAAATGTTGCAATACTCATCTGTGAGTTTGCCGATGGCGTTGAAATTGAGCTGGTAAGGATCCGGCACATAGTTGTTCCACTGATCGCCGTAATACTTCCAGGAAATGTGGTTGCTGATCAGCTTATCGCCGATGCTCGGGACGGTAGACGGCGGAATGGTGAAGACCGTGTTGTTGGCGTTGGTGTCAGTGTAAGCGTTGTTGCCGTTGCCGAAATAACCAGGGTTGTAGTTGTTCAGCAGGTAGTAGTGACCCGGCTCACAATTGGGAGCGATGGGGTTGGGCAGTGATGCCAGATACTTCGTGATCGTGGATACACCCGGCTGGGTTGTGTCCGCGCAATTGGTGTAAGAGCCGCCCCCGAAGGATGCTGCACCAAAGGAGCCGCCGCCGTAACCGTCTTCTGTGTACCAGTTGTTGGTCTTAGTAGCCGGATTAGGGTTCTCAATCTCATCCACAACGCCGGCATTGGCGGTGCCCGCCGCCACCTTCACGTTATGCGGAGGAGCAGCCGGATTGCCCTTGCCGTCGCTGAAATAAATCATGTCGCCATGGCCAAACATAATGTGGTTGGCGCCGGTTCCACCGTCTACCGATTGGTGAAAGTTGTCGCTCATGGCATAGTGATCTGCCAGGAACTTGAAGTAAGGAGCATCCCCGTTCTGGACGTTATAAAAGCCCATAGAGGTAGACCCTTCGCCGGTTGTTGTGGCGTTGGGCGAATACTCGGTGCTGAAAGTTGCGGGCTGCGCCAGGCCATTGGTGCCCGCGCCTACCGTTGTCTCAACCCAGGGAAACAGCGCTGCATCGCAACCAGAAGGATTGCTGGCGGTCGCGTGGCTCACGTCGCAATCCAGCTGCTGCCACATCTGGTAGAAGCGATGCACCGGGCTGGCGGCATAAGAGTTGTAGGTGAAGGTGTCCCCGTTGGTTAGCTGAAAAGGACCAGCAGGAAGAGCACTCACGTTCTTGATGCGGGTATCGGGAACTTTACCCGTAAGACCCGAACCGCCGGTTACGAGATATGCATAATAGTCCGCAGGCAGGCCATTTTCAGATTGCTTTGCCAGGGTTAGGTTATCGTTCTTGACATACGAGTCGGTGGGGCCGCCGTTGATCGGCGCGGGAAGCACGGATCCCGGTAGGGAGCTGGTGGTGGGGCTCAATAAGAATGCGTCGGGCGGCGTATCGCTGGCTGCCTTTTGTTCCGCCTTGGGAAAGTTCGGACCAGGGGTGCCATCGGCCTTGATAATACCCTCGGAAAGAAGATTGTTTACCGTCTCGCCTTTCACCGGTACATAGGTAGCGAAAATGTGATCAAAAGTACGGTT
>CAZSUK010000109.1:0-11439 GCA_964609355.1 uncultured Acidobacteriaceae bacterium
AAATCGCCGCTGGCATAGAGGCCCTGGATCAGGTGTACCTCACCTCCCGGAGCAATGTTGAACCAGTGGGCGGACCAGGCAGCACGGCTCCGGCATCCGCAGTTCTCACCGCTAAGCCGGCCCGCACTGCTCCTTTAAAACATTAGCTTCAGCCCGAATTGGAATACCCGCGGAGAATTCGCGCTGGTGATCTGTCCGTAGGTGCCTGAGGATACGGTGGACACAGGAGCAGTGCCCGCATTATTAGGATTGCCGAAGTTTACCCGGTTAAAAGTATTGAACGCCTCGGCCTGGAATTGTGCGCTGACACGCTCGCCGGTAAACATGTTCTTGAAGATCGACGTATCCACATCCGCATAGCCGGGACCACGAAGGCTATTCCGGCCTACGTCACCAAACGTTCCAGTAGCTGCCT
Source organism: uncultured Acidobacteriaceae bacterium (assembly GCA_964609355.1). GTDB lineage: Bacteria > Acidobacteriota > Terriglobia > Terriglobales > Acidobacteriaceae > PALSA-350. The sequence continues at coordinate 416 of CAZSUK010000109.1, forward strand.
GAACAAAGGCGCCGGTGTTGAAATATTCCTTGATCTTGCTCACACCTGCCGGACGGGCTGGATTGCCGACCTGGTCTGCGTAGTCGTTGCCAATCCCGGATAAGGATCGGTCCGTGCCGCTCAACACCGTGAAGGGAAAACCGGTCTGCAGACTGACGATAGCGTTTATCTGCCAGTCGTTCAGCACTGCGCTCTTCCAACCCTGCACGTTGGCGCGGGGTACGAGGTAGTTCACTGACGCGTTATAGCGGATCGTCTGGTCAAAGTCCGAGGGCCCGCGTCCACTGGCAAGATTGAAGGGATTGGGTGGCCCGGTGTTGCCTTCCGTTGCGCTCGAAGTGTTATCGATAGTTTTGGACCAGACGATATTGCTGAGCAGCGTGAGGCCGTTACTAGCACGCCGGGTCACGTTGGCCTGCAGCGAGTTGAAGCCCTCATACTCATACGACTGCGCCAGCTCTACCGCTCCCAGCCCAGGATAAAGGCGCCGGGAGTTTTCATTGCCCACCGTGGCGCCAGGACCAAACACTGCCGGATTAAATTGCCTTGAGCCCATGATGTGTTCACTGCGGTTGCCGACATAGGCGAGGGAAAAAGCCATTTTGCTGCCCAGTTGCTGGTCCACGGTGAGGTTGTAATTCTGGGTGTAGTTCACCTTGGAGCCAGGATCGAGCACACCGCCTGAAACCGGTGTAATGAACTTATAGGTGGCGAAGTCACTGGTGGGTATATGGCCGCGAGGGAACGGAGATCCTCCCGGGTAACCTGCATATATGTTGTCCCATGCGGGAGGCGCTGGAATCGACAGGTACAAATCGACCGGCTGCATGGCATCCGTTCGTTGATAGAGCAGACCCTCGGGAAATCCGTAGAAGATCCCATAGGCTGCTCGCACGACTGTTTTACCCTGACCGGCGACGTCGTAAGCGAATCCAACACGAGGCGCAAAGTCTTTCCAGTTTTTCTGGAACACAGAAGACTGAATGCCAGGGTCGCCATGAAAGAGCAGCCCGACGGGCGCACCCGGCGCGATCGTCGATTGCACTCCCTGTTTAAACGCTACCAGGGTGCCGTTCAGATCGTTGGGCGGAAGCCAGGGATCCCAGCGCACGCCAAGATTGAGTGTCAGTCTGCGGGTTATTTTCCAGTCGTCCTGCACATAGAGGGATGGCCGATTCACCCGAAGATAGAACTTGCGGCCATTGTCCTGGTAGAACTGCGAGTCCAGACCGAGATAGAAATCCGCTAAAGCGGAACCGCTCGTCTTGGTTCCTGCCGGCAGGGTGGCGCCCGTGGGCGCCGCTGTGCGTTCGCCGTTGAAAGTATTGTCGCCGGGCGTATAGGAGTAGTCGTCAGCATCAATGCGGTCGCGCTCGAACTCGCCGCCAAAGCTGACGGTGTGCGCACTCAAAACTTTCACCGCAGAAGCCTTATAGTCGAACGAGGTGGAATCCTGGGTCAGTGCTCCGCCAGAGAAGATATCCACAAACCCTGAGATGTTGGCGCGGATTCCCGGAAAGATGCTCTCACCAGGCGAGCCCAGGGGAACGTCTTGACCCAGGTCCTGCAACGACTGCAGGCCCGGCGCTTCAGGAATCTGCGTACGTGCAAAGCGACCGGCGCTGGACGAAAAGGTGGCAGTGAAAGTGGGGCTGAATATTTGTGTATCTGTAATAATTACAGATTGATTGCGGAATAGATTTTCGGCATAGAATCCGGTTGGAGCAGTGAACGGTCTTTGAAAGTTGTCCTGGTTGTAGAAGTAGCGTCCACTGAGGTGATTGTTGCTGTAGACAGTATGGTCAATCTTGGCCAGGTATTGCGTGCTGTCGATGTTCTGATTGGAGGTCGAGTTAAAAATTCCCGTGGTCGGGTTCGCTGCCAGCGGCACGAGGTATTTCTGCGCTAATTTTTGGGAGAGCGGATCCATCGCAGTGTTGATGATGTTGCCCGGATAGGGAGCTCCCGTGGCCGGGTTATACAGAGCGATGCCTTTTGCCAGCAGGGCGGAAAAATTCCCGTTCAACTCCGCTGCTGTTGGCACCTGAATGGAGATAGGGTTCGGCGATGATCGCTGCTGCAGATCCTCGGCGGCGAAGAAGAAAAAGGTGCGGTCTTTGATGATAGGGCCGCCAACCGTTCCTCCGAACTGGTTGAGCTTGAAGGGCGGGGCTGTCTGCTGAAAGTAGTTTTTGGCGTCGAGCACCGTATTGCGTAAAAATTCATAAGCCGAACCATGCAGGTCGTTGGTACCGGAACGCGTGGAAAGCTGCACCAGGGCGCCTGCTCCGGCATACTCTGAGCTGTAATTTGACGACTGCACGGTGAATTCCTGGAGCGCGTCCGGATTGGGCAAAATGGGGACGGAGTCGAAGAAGCGGTCGTTGTAAATGGCTCCGTCGAGTTGGAAATTATTTTGCGTGGCCCGCAAACCATTCACAGTAAGACCGATGTTGTCCTGCTGTCCAGATTCGGTTCCAGTGTTGGTGAGCGCGGTCCCCGGCGTAAGTGTTGTTAGTTGGAGGGGATTGCGGCCATTCAGGGGCAGGTCCTGCATCTGTTTCTGATCGACGGAGGTTTGAATGCTGGAGGAGGCAGTCTGGATCAAAGGAGCCGCGCTGATTACTTCGACGGACTGTGTTTCCGATCCAACGGAGAGTGAAAGCTGCAGGTCCAGCGTTTGCCCGGTGAGCAGGACAATCCCGTCACGTTTTTGTGTCTGAAATCCGATCTTGCTTATCTGCAGCTGATAGGTGCCGATGGGTAAGTCTGGAAAAACGAAGATGCCATCCTGGTTCGATACTTCACTGCGGCTGACCCCGGTCGCGGAGTTGGTTGCTACCACAGTGGCGTTGTTGATGATGGCCTGGCTGGTATCGGCCACTGTACCGCGGATGCTGCCGATGGCCTGTGCTGACAATCGTACAACTGTACCAAGCAATAGGGCGGCCAACAATATCGTGCGCAAAGTGTGCGTCATACAGTCCTCTCTCTAAGTAGTCAGCTTGATTGCGCCGAGGAAAAGGGCGACATGATCCCATCGAGGGGATTTCTACTTTTTCCTGGATTTGCGCAGAGATAGCGAAGCGGTTAGTGACAACAACAAGCGAGAAGCAGGCTGGCGCCAAACATAGTAAAAGGAATATAACACCAGCCATACTGTGGCGCAACACGGGCGGTGGTTCAAAGAGTCCGGTATTTTTTCCCTACAGTGAACAAGAGGATGGTGCCGATCAACGGCATAAAAGCAATCATGAGAAATACGGGGGCATAGGAGCGATGGTCCACGATAATTCCCGTCAATAAGGGAAAGAGTAATCCGCTCAGTCCTCCTGCTACCCCGGTCAGACCAGTTGCGCGTCCAACCGTTTGTTCAGGAAAAAGATCGGTGACTGCCCCAAACATGTTGGCGGAAAGGAAATTGTCCGCCATCACCGCGATGCCAATCAGCAGGAACGCGGCCGGCACACTGGCGACATAGGGAACCGCAAGACTGGCCATGCAAAGCAAACTGCTGCTGTACATGGTGATGCGGCGAACATTCAGCGTCCGAACGCCGCGCTTATGCAGCAGGCCGGCAACCCATCCACCGGCGACACCCCCCGCATCTCCAAGAAAGAAGGGAAGCCAGCCTACCAGTCCAATCTGGGCAAGCGACAAATGACGAACACCGTAAAGATAACTGGGGATCCAGTACCAGTAGAACTGCATGACGGGGCCGATAAAGAAACGGCACAACATCACCGCCCAGGCAGAGGATTGGCCCAGCAACGCCTTAAGGGAGACAGTGTCTGTGGCTTTTTGTGGCCCATTGGTGGGATCGCGATACAAAAAGAACCAAAACGGCGCCCACACCACGCCCAGAAGCGCGGGTACCAGAAATGCAGCCCGGAAGCTATAGCGCTCGGCCAGAAACACGATGAGCGGAGGAGCCAGTGTCGAGCCAATCATGCTTCCGCTGTTGAAAATACCGATAGCCAGTGTTCGCTCACCCGGAGCAAACGCTGCGAAGATTGCCTTCAGGCCGCCGGAGTAGTTACCGCATTCCCCCGTGCCCATCCAGAATCGGGTAAAGCCGAGCTGCACGCCGGACTTTGTCAGCGCTTGCGTACCGGTCGCGGTAGACCACCACAGCACCGCGCCCAGCAAGCCAAAGCGCACGCCCCATCGGTCCATCAGCCAGCCCATGGGGAACTCTCCGCTCATCATGCCGAACTGAAAGGCGGCGACGATCCTTCCATACTGTGCATTGGAGAGGTGGAGAGATGCGCGAATGATCGGCGCCAGCACTGACACCGTCTGGCGATCGATGAAGTTGATGATGGTGATGAGGAGCAGCAGCCATAGCACCAGCCAGCGGCGCCTGGATCCCACCGCGCTACTTGATGGGGCGGAATTCATTGCCCACGAAATTCTCTGCTGCAGGGGCCCGGCCATCCTTCGCTTCCGTCGGGGTGAGAGGCAGAAGAGGAAATAACAACTCCGCCACCCGATACGCTTCCTCAAGATGCGGGTATCCGGAAAGGATGAACGTATCTATCCCCAGGTCGGCATACTCCAGCATGCGCTGGGCAACCGTGGATGGATCGCCTACCAGCGCGGTTCCGGCTCCGCTGCGCACCAGCCCAATTCCCGCCCATAGATTGGGGCTGATTTCCAGGTTGTCTGGATTGCTATGCACTAACGAAGCCATGCGCTTCTGACCCTCTGAATCGAACTTTGACAAGCCCTGCTGCGCCTTGGCCACCACATCGCGGTCGATGTAGCGGATAAGATCGTTCGCCGCCTGCCACGCTTCGTCATTGGTCTCCCGCACGATCACGTGCAGTCGAATGCCGAAGCGCATTTTTCTGCCCGCAGCCTCCGCCAGGTGGCGCATGCGTGCGATCTTTTCCGCAACCAGCGCTGGAGGCTCACCCCACGTGAGGTAGACATCCACGTGATCGGCGGCGATTTGCATCGCCGCATCTGACGACCCACCGAGATAAAGCGGCGGATGAGGATGCTGCGTGGCCGGATAATACACGCGCGCGTTTTCTACCCGCAGATGCTTACCCTGAAAGGAGCGGGTCTCTCCTGCCAGGATGCTGCGCCAGATGGTCAGGAATTCACCAGTTACCTCGTAGCGCTGATCGTGGGAGAGAAACACTCCGTCCGCGGCTGCCTCGTGCGGATCACCCCCGGTGACCACGTTGATAAGCACTCTACCCTGGGAAAGCCGGTCGAAGGTCGCGGTCATGCGCGCTGCCAGGGTAGGCGACATAACTCCGGGCCGCACCGCAACCAGAAACTTGAGCCGCCTGGTGCTCGGCATCAGCGTGGATGCGACTACCCAGGCATCCTCGCAAGAGTTTCCCGTGGGCAACAAAACCGCACCATAACCCAGTTCATCCACGGCTTGCGCTATCTGCCGCAGGTACGTGTAATCGGTGAGACGCGAGCCATGGCTGGAGCCCAGGTACCGGCCATCTCCTGTAGTTGGAATGAACCAGAACATTTCCATTAGCGGCTTCTCCTCGACTACATAAGTTGTGCTTGCGACACCGTCTTTTGCGACCAGTAAGAACTAAGTGCCATTTGTACTGGCAGCGATGCTTCCAGCCCGGCCCTGAGCGGCGCATTCACCTTCGCCCCGGACACAATGGCATCGATAAAGTTCCTTGTGTGCGCCTTTTCCAGGCTCTCTGTTGAAGATATCTCAGTGGCGTGGCCGTCATTCGGGGTAAAGGTATAGCCATCGCGAGAGAGGTCGAGCGTGCCTTCAGTCCCTTCGAAGAACACCGATGGGTGCTCATCGCGAATGGAAAGCACGGAAGATTCGAAGTTGAGGTTCCACCCCCGGTACTGCACGATCGCACTGACGGTATCCGGGTTTTTTCTCTGGTCATGGAGATGATAGATTCCGCCAAGCGCCGTAGCTGTTTGCGGGTCTGGATCATCGAGCATCCATTGCGCGACATCGACCCAATGGGTCAGGATGTCTGCCAGCAGGCCAGCGCCATAATCGGGAAAATAACGCCACGAACTGTAGCGGACAGTCTCATAGGGGACCTGCGGTGCGGGGCCGAGAAAGAGTTGCCAATCGAGGCCAGGCGGCTTGGGAGCGTCAGGGACAAATCGCTGCTGCCAGGGAAAGTTGTGCCACACAGCTCGGGCGAAAACCACGTGGCCGAGCTTCTTCTCGGCGAAGATCGATTCCTTCGCCTCCAGGTAGTGCTTCCCGCTGCGCTGCTGCATGCCGCACTGCAGGACCTGCTTGTATTTTTCCGCAGCCGCAGTCAACACGGCTCGGTCTTCCCACCGGTGAAGCGTCGGTTTTTCGAGATAGACGTGCTTGCCCGCCTGCAGGGCCGTTGTAGCCATGGTCACATGCAAGTGATCCGGAGTGGAGATCAGCACCGCGTCCACGTCCGGGCGCGCAAGTAATTCCTGGTAGGCAACCGAGCTGTGCGGCTGCGTATGCTCCTTAGGCAACCGGGAGAGAAATGCTGTCGTCTGTGCATCGTAGATATCGCACACGGCTACGATCTGAGCGCGCTTATCTTCGAGCAGTGCGCCGCCGACAATAGTGCCGCGTCGGCCCAGTCCGATGACTCCGATGCCGACGCGGTCATTGGATCCCGGGATACGGCCGTAGGATCGTGCGCTCAGGGCTGCAGCACTGGCGGCGCTGCCGTAAAGAAAGCCTCGTCGATTCATTATGCAAACGCCTTCTGCAGGGCCTGGAATGACGGCTCCATGACCTTCAGGCCAAGCTTTGAGCCATCTTCCCGCTCTTCTTCGTTGAGTACCCAGCCCTGCCATTTTAGATGGGTCAACGTTGCTGCGACTTCGGCAAGAGGAAAGGTGCCGCTTCCCAAAGGAACCTGCTGGCCATTCTGGTAGTCGCGCAGGTGCAGCGCGACGATACGTTTATGGTGTTGGCGCAGAAACGCCGGCACGTCAGCTCCCCCGCGATAGGCATGACCCGCATCGAGCAGAAAGGATACCAACGTGGGATCAGTCTCTGCGTAAAGTGCTTCCATCTCCCCCACCTTCGATTGAAACTCCCACCAGTGGTTGTGATAGGCGAGCGGCAGTCCGACACTCTTGCTGAATGCGCCGGCGGTGTTCAGGCCCGCGATCTTTCGTTTTAAATCGTCCGTGGTGTTCGCAGGTGCGCCGCTGAAAATGAGACGTTGTGCACCCAAGGCAACTCCGCCGTGGGCTACCTCCTGATACAGGGTTGCAGGGGGCAGGTGAGTGCCGGGATCCCAGCGTTCAGGAGGGAGAAATATATGGATGCCAAAAAAGGCGAGGCCGCTACTGGCGATGCTGGAGCGAGCCGGCTCCGGGGAGTTGAAGTAAGGCCGCAAATTCAAGAACCCGGTCTCAAAGCCGGCATAACCAACCTGCTTGACTTGGTCCAGCACGCTCAGGAAAGTATCGAAGCGGGCGGGATCGATAGGCCACGCATTCGTTTGCGCTCCCAAACGTATGCCGTGGTTTGCTGTTGCCCAGGCAGAAGCAAAGCCGCAGCCGGCCGCCATGAGAGCTGAATTTTGAATAAGCTTTCGTCTGGTTATCATCAGTCGCGCCTGTCGCGTCGCGCAGAAATTAAAGATTCAGAATTTGCTGGGACAAGCAGAGAAGTGAGTCAACAACAACCCGCGGAGGCTTGTTGGGTAAGCGACAGGGCCGGGATGGAAATGTGTCTCACCAAGGCAACTCTGGAATGACGATAAATCAAGGTATCTCGAGAGTCAATTTCGCCACAGAAAAAGTGACAAACTAGATAACCGCTGCCAAAGCCAGCGTAAACAGTAAAGCAAGGATCGAGATTATCGTTTCGCTCACGGACCAGGTCTTCATGGTATCGATCACACTCATGTTGAGGTACTCCTTTACCAGCCAAAACCCTCCATCGTTCACATGAGAGAAGACGAGCGACCCCGCGCCGGTGGCGATGGCCAATAACTCGGGCCGCACACTCGGAGTGTGGGTCAGGATGGGAGCAACAATGCCGGCGGCGGTGGTTAAGGCCACCGTGGCGGATCCGGTGGCCAAACGAATCAGAGCGGCAACCAGCCAGCCGAGCAGCAGTAGCGACACATGGGCATGCAGGGCAACGGAGACAATAGCCTGCGACACACCGCTATCCTGAAGGATCCGGCCAAACCCGCCCCCCGCACCGATCAGCAGGGTAATAGTGGCAGTTGGCGCCAGGCACTCATTGGAGAATCTCAAGATCGTCTCCCGGCTGAAGCCGCGCATGAGGCCCAGGGTGACAAAGCTGATCAACACGGCAACTACTAATGCGATATCCGCGCTGCCCAGAAAGAGCAGCGCCTTGTTCGCACGGCTTCCGGGCGACGTCAGCACGCCGGCCCAGCTACCCAGCAGCATAAGCAGCACCGGCAGCAAAATGGTGGCCATGGAGATGGCAAAGCCAGGTAAACGGCGATCAAGTTCCTGCTCGGCAAACTGTTCCGCCATCGGGTTATGAGGGTCGAGCACAATCCTGGGAGCGATCCAGTGGGCGTATATCGGGCCGGCGACGATCGCGCAGGGAATGCCGATCAGCAGCGCATATAAAATCGTCCGTCCTACGTCGGCGTGAAAAATTTCAACCGCCAGCATGGCTGCGGGATGCGGCGGAACCAGGCCGTGAACCACGGAAAGGCCCGCCACCATCGGGAGGCCGACAAGAATCAGCGAGGTTCGCGTTCGCCGGGCGACGGTAAAAGCGATAGGAACGAGCAGCACGAAGCCTACCTCAAAGAAGACCGGCAGACCGACCACCAGGCCCGCGCACATCATGGACCAGGGCACGCGCTTTTCGCCGAAAAGCTGAATCAGGGTTTCCGCGATGCGGTCCGACGCCCTGGATTCTGCCATCATCTTACCCAGCATGGTGCCCAGGCCTACGATGATTGCGATATGGCCGAGCGTGTTGCCGGTTCCGGTTTCGAAAGAGGAGACAATGTTCCCTAGCGGCATTCCCGTCGCGGCCGCCAAAGCGAGAGAAACCACGAGTAGCGAGAGGAAAGGGTTCAGCTTGCCTACCGCAATGAGCAGGACCAGCCCAATCACTGCACTTGCGGCAGCAATCAACAGAAAGAGGCCATGGGTGTCGATCATCGGCAATGGGTTCAAGAGGGGCTCACGGTGCGGGAAAGAAAACGTCCGTTTCGTTGTCCGGTGGCATCCCCATCCTTGTACGACAGGACGCCGTTGACCCATACGGCAGCGATTCCTTCAGCGCAGCAGATGGGGTTGCTAAAGGTAGCTGTATCTCTGATCGTTTCCGGATCGAACAGCACCAGGTCGGCGTGAGCGCCTTCGCTGATTCGCCCTCGTCCCGTCAATCCGAAGCGCTGCGCCGGCATGCCGGTCATTTTGTGGACTGCCTGCGCCAACGAGAAAATGCCCTGGTCCCGGCAATAATACCCCAGCACCCGGGGGAAGGTTCCCCAAAGCCGAGGGTGTGGCCTGGGGTCGTTAGGCAAACCGTCCGATCCGATCATGCTTGCCGGATGTTGCAGGATGCGGCGAACGTCCTCTTCAGACATATTGTGGTAAATGGCCCCTGCGGGCTGCAAGCGAGCAGCTGCTTCGACCTGCTTGGTGCCCCAGGCAGAAGCGATTTGCTCCAGCGTCTGGCCGGCCACTTCCGGATGAGGCGTAGACCACGTAATGACGATGCGCACGCGGTCGTCTACCTGGCGAAGATCGAGGGTGCTGGAAGAGGCTGTATAGGGGTAACAGTCGCACTGCACCGGTTGCTCCGCCCGTGCAGTGTCTAAAGCGTGGAGGACCTCTCCGCTGCGGCCCCAATTGGCGACGCCGGCGCATTTCAGGTGAGAAATGACAACCGGCACGCGGCTGTTCCGGCCGGTCGAGAAAGCTTCTTGCATGGCGGAAAGAATCTCCTCGGCCTCGGTACGCATGTGCGAGGTATAGATGCCGCGGGCGGCCGCGAGCGGCTCAGCCAGCGAGAGGATTTCTTCTGCGGGAGCGGATCTGGCTGAGGAATACGCTAGTCCCGAGCTTAAGCCCAATGCTCCGTGGTCGAGGGCCTCGGTCAGTTGCTCGCGCATGGCCCGGACCTCACCCGCAGTGGCAGCACGATCGAGCCGGTCCATATGGTTGTTGCGCAGGGCTGTGTGGCCAACCAGGGCGCCCACGTTGACTGCGGGCTGTGCCGCATCCACGGCCGCTGCGTACTCTGCGAAAGTGGGATAACGGAAAGCGTCGGCTTCACCCAGGAGGTTCATGGGGTCGGGAGGCGCTCCGGTCAACCGTACCGGCGCTGCCGAGATCCCGCAGTTGCCGACAATCACGCTGGTGACGCCCTGCGACAGTTTCGCCATCATCTGAGGGTTCCGGATTACGGTGGTGTCGTCATGGGTATGGACGTCGATGAAGCCGGGCGCGAGCACCCGTCCGTCTCCCTCGACGACTTGTTTGCCCACGTAGTGGGAAAGCTGGCCGATCGCGCAGACGATGCCGGCGTCGACGGCGACATCTGCGGTCTGAGCATCGGTTCCGCTCCCATCGAGTACGCGTGCATTCCGGATAAGCGTGTCACAACGAGGCATACGGAATGGTAAATCCCCTAAGGCCGCGCGGGAATAATTAGGCTAGACTGATTCCAGATCAGGAGAGGGCATCATGTCTGACGAGGATTTAAAAGCCGAACTGGAGAGGCTGCGCGCAGAAAACGATCAGCTCAAAACCAAGAGTGTGCGTGGACTGAGTTTAAAAGTAAGCGAAAAGGGGGCGGTATCGCTTTACGGCGTAGGCCGGTTCCCGGTGACGCTCTACAAAGAGCAATGGGCCAAAGTGCTTGGCATGAAGGACGAAATAGAGAAATTTCTCCACGACAACGCCCATCTGCTTAAAACCAAGGAGTAGGCTCGCTTTTTGGCCGGGAAAAGAAACCGCAGGTCCCTCCACTACGCTCCCCCGGATTTTCCTGTCGAGACCAGTGGCGTTGATCAATAGCATGCGGCTCTCTCTCCGAGTGCCGCAAACCTGGCCGT
>CAZSUK010000110.1:0-8782 GCA_964609355.1 uncultured Acidobacteriaceae bacterium
CACGGTCGCTTCCTACGATCTGCTCTGCGCCATTGATCACCATCTGCGGCGTATACACGCCTTCCAGGTGGAAACGCTGGCTATAGGCATCCTGCCTGTCCGTATAGGCCGAGGAGGAATAAGGATCCGACCATCCCAGCGAGTTCCAGTAGGTCACATGCTCGCTGATGCCGACGATCAACTGACCGTCAGTGGTTTGGCTTCCGTTCACCTGGCGGAGCAATGCATCCGCAGGCGGGCAGCTGGAGCATCCTTCAGAGGTGAATAGTTCCACAAGTACCGTTTTCTGCCCCTGCAGGCCGATGGGGGCTGCCATCAGCGCCAGCATAACCACCCAGGCAATTCTGGTCCGTCTCATAATCCCTCCGTGGGCATGAGACGCTCGGGCGGGGAGGGGGTTACATATTCGTGTGGCCGTGCCGCATTTCTTCATTGAAAGTAGGCTTGGTGAGGGCGAAAGCCTGCTGCAGCCGGCCGCGAAATTCGGCTTCCCGGGCCAGCAAAGCGGGCGTAGCCGCGGCAAAGTCCTCATGCAGCGTCACCATCCCGGCGCTGGCCAGCACCTCGGCCGCACGGACCAGTTCTTCCGCGGTCGTGTTCAGATATTGCGCGTCTCGCGGGTCAGCGATCCAGACAGGCTGCGAATCCCCCAGAACGCCCGAGAGCCAGAAGATCTTGGCCAGCAGGAACTGCTGCCGGCTTTGTTCATCGGTGTCGGTGAAAAAGAACTTCTTCTGCCAGCGGCTGTAATAGCGCGTGGTCACCGGAACAGGCTGGCGATTACCGCTCTTGAGCAGTTCCAGTTGACCCTGGTCCAGGGTCTTGCGGATGGCGCTATAAATAAACGTCTCCGCATAGGGCTGTTCGGGCGCCGGCACAATCTCCGCGAAGGTCACAGTCATGCTCGCGGAAACCTTGGCGTGCAGCAGAGCATCGGTGCCGTCGGCCACGTGGACCACCCCGTGCACGATGTACGTATCGGCTCCGGAAACAGAACGGTGAAACGGCCAACGAAAGTCGCTAAAGATGATCGGCATGCCGGCCATGGTCACGTATGCATCGGGCCGTGGATTACGCAATCGTTTAGCCTCTTCGCGTAAGTGCGCCGTCATCTCCGGCAACAACTCAGGACGATGGAAGTCGAAGTCTTCACTCAATTCGAGCCGCAGCGTGCGCTCCGCGGGGGTGTCAGGAGCAAGGCCGATGCGGAAGATGGCAGTGGGGCGGCCATTAAAATCGATGCCCTCTTCGGAGGAGACGACGGACAAGCCTGCGTCTGCGGCGGCGCTGCTGACAGCAGCATTCAGATTGCTCACGGGATTGGCTGGCATGATTCTACTTTCCTGCGGAAGTCTAAAGCTCATTGTACCGGGAACCTACAAGGCAAGCGCGAAGGCGACCAGGGTCTGCCCACGCCTGCCGGACGACTGCTCAAACTCCTCGAGCAGCTCCTCTTCAAGATCCGGGACGGGCATTTCGCAGGCCGCAATCTGTTCCTCGGTAGCCCCGTGATAGCAAAGCTCGCACACGCCCAGCCCCTCCTCGGAACGCACGGGCGGCCCGAACACGCGGCAGGTCATGGGGCGGGAACGATACAGGTCGCAAAGGCCAGTCGCCGGATCAAGCGCGGCACATGGTTCATCATTGGCAAAGTCCTCGAAGCGCGCCTCTTGCCCAGGATCCAACAGGCCAGTGGCAGGGTCGCCAGGGAAGTCCTGGCTAAGCCCTTTGACCGATTTCCGCGCCCGCTCAACCACAGCCTGAGCGCGTTCGGGATCGCTCACCATAAGCTCACGCAGCCCCTGCTCCAGCCGGGCCGCATCCAGTTGATCAATGGCGAAAACCCCTATGCAGCACTGCGTGCACCCTGGTCTGCAGACCAGCCAATCGCCGCTCCGTCGAGCGGTGTCGGCGAGTGCCGCGTCCAGGATTTGAACCAGTTGCGTGTCACCAGCCGGAAGCTTAAGTGATTCAGAGTGCATGTAACGATTTTATTCACGCGACACACGTGTGAAGGAATGATTAAATAAACACAGTATCGCCGCAACTTTTCATGGCATTCGGACGTTAAAAACAATAAGTCAATTTGCGCCCAGAGGAGTTTCGTGAAGAAACCGTGTTTCTCGCCCCGCGTACTACATTCCTGTTTTTTTCTGCTCGGCCTGCTCCAAATCGCGGCGCTTCTGGTCGCATTTGAACGGCCGGCTCAGGCTTATGTAGATCCGGGATCCGGCTTCGTGTTTCTACAGGTTGCCGGTTCTATGTGCGCCGGCGCGATCTATTATTTGCGCCATCGCGTGAAGCGGTTATTTTCTTCGCTGCGCAGATCGCCTGTGAGTTCCCCGACAGAGGTCATAGAGAACCAACCATGAATCAAGGCACGTCGCGGGACATTGCGACGTTCCGCGATCCCGCCGGATCGCTGCGTATTCATGGCGAGCATGTCGTGCGGACCGTCCATCCCCGCTACGCCGCTGAATTTCTGCGCTTTCTCGAGTCTGATCTGGCCCGCCGTTGGACAACGGAGGGCCACCTGGTCGCTACCGAAGTGGTGTCCTCAGTGCAGGATCAGGCCCTGGTGCTTGAGCATCCTCGCGTCTTTTTCCCCTCCTACCCATGGGAATGGACTCCAGGACAATGGGTCGCAGCGGGAGAATTGACGCTTGAGTTTTGCCGCCAACTGCTTCAGCAGGGATGGATCCTCAAAGACGCAACTCCTCTGAACATCCTTTTCGATGGCTCGCGCCCCGTCTTCGTCGACCTGCTCTCCGTCGAGCGCCGTGATCCGGGGAGCCCGTTGTGGCTGGCCTACGGTCAATTTGCCCGCACCTTCCAATTGCCTCTGGCGGCGAATAAGTACCTGGGATGGCCTCTGGCCGCCACCCTCAATCGCCGCGACGGCTACGAGCCAGCCGACCTCTACCCCTATCTTTCACGTTTCCAGCGCTGGAACGGTCCGCTGCGTTCCCTGGTCACCCTCCCTTTCCTGCTCGAGACCCGCAAGGGGGTTTCCGGGCCGCCGGCAAAGCTGAAGCAGGAGCCTGAAATCGCAACCGAGGTCCTTCAGGGAAACCTCCGGGGCTTTCGTAAGACCCTGCGTGCACTGGCTCCGAAGGAGCGCGACTCGCGCTGGAGCGAATACCAGACTGCCGCTGATCACTACAGCGAACTCGAACGCCAGCAGAAGCAGGAATTTGTCGACCGGGCCATGCAAATGATGCGTCCCGGCTCGGTGCTCGATATCGGCGGCAATACCGGGCATTACTCACGCATCGCGGCGAGCGTGGGCGCACGAGTGGTCGCCTGGGATACCGATGTTGCCTCTTCGGATCGCAATTGGAGGGAAGCTCGGACGGCTGATCTATCCATACTTCCTCTGGTTGCGGATGTGGCCCGCCCTACTCCGGCAGTCGGCTGGCGCAATACCGAATCGCTCACTCTGCTGGAACGCGCCCATAAGCGGTTCGACTGCGTCATGATGCTGGGGATTATCCATCATCTGCTGCTTGCCGATCAGATTCCCATGGCCGACGTGGCTGCCCTGCTCTCATCTCTCACCCGTCGCTGGAGCATCGTGGAGTGGGTTCCCAAAACCGATGTGCGCTACATCGATCTCTGCCGGGGGAGAGACGAACTCTACGCGCATCTGGATGAAGATTTGTTTGTAGCCGAGTTTACCCGCCATTTCACCATCGTAATGCGTGAGCAATTGACCAATGGCCGCGTCCTCTTCCTGTTCGAGACGAAATGAACATAAGGTCTGGAAAACTTCTTCTTCAGGGCCTGGGAGCAGCGATCCTGCTCATGATCTCCCATCTTGCAGCCCTGGTCTCGCCCTACCATGCAGTGCTCTATCACAGCATTCTGCCCATGGGCAGCGTGGTCTGGGGTACCTTGATCGACCTGGCTGTGGCTTCGGTACTGGCTGCCCTCCTCTTCGGTTACCTGCAGAAGCGTGAGACTGGTCTACGTACCCTTGTTTGGGTTTTCATCGCCGCCCGGATTGCCCACACGACCGTAGGCATCGTCACCGTGACGTTTGGCTGGAGTATTCCGCACCTTACTCCCTCAACCGCCGCAATCGTAACCCTGGTTACCGGGCTGACGTTGTGGTTGCTTCGACCGCCGGCCTATCGCGCGGCCGTCCGTGGATTACTGGTGCTGCTGGTGCTCGCGGGATGCAACGCGGTATGGATGGTGCCGCAGCTCGTCTACCTGGGCTTGCAGCGTCAGCAGAGCGACCCGGTCGTGCCTGTGACGCATCCCGTTCTGGCTTCGGACCAAGCAGCTCCCAAAAACGACGGACGGATCATCTGGCTTCTTTTTGACGAGCTTTCCTATGACCAGACATTTGAGCACCGGTTTCCCGGGCTCGCCATGCCCTCTTTCGATGAACTCAGAAGCCAGAGTGTGGTGTTCAGCAACGTTAAACCTGTCGGTATGAACACCGACCTGGTGATTCCCGGACTCTTTCTGGGTAAGCCGGTGGCCAAGATTCGCAGCGGTCTGAATGGAATGCCAACGCTCCAATTCGCAGGGGACCAGCAGTGGCAACCGTTCGATGCCCAGGCAACACTCTTCGCAGAAGCTCAACGCCAGGGCTGGACCACAGGCGTCGTCGGTTGGTTCAATCCCTACTGCCGAATTCTCGCCGGCACCCTCGACTATTGTTTCTGGAGGATGGCAGACGGTGAGTTAGATGGGCCGCTCTCTACCAGGTCTTCTCTGCAGAACGCCATGTCGCCTATCCAGAACATGATCGGGTGGGCGGAAGGAAAACCCTCGTTTCTACGGCAAGTCCACCAGGCGGACCTGGCGGCGATCATGCCCGCTGCCACAGCGCTGATCCGCGATCAAAACATCCGTTTCGTTTTTGTTCACCTGCCGGTTCCGCATCCGCCGGGCATCTACGACCGCCGAACGGGGACCCTGCGCGGCGGCGGGACCTACATCGACAATCTGGCGCTCAGCGATCGGATCATGGGTGAGTTGATGAGCAGCATAAACGCGACTCCTCTGGCCGGGAAGACCACCGTGATCGTTTGTTCCGACCACTCGTGGCGCCTGTCGGTTTGGCAGGGAGTCGGCCTGTGGTCGAAGGAAGAGGAAATGGCGAGCCGTGGTCGCTTCGATCCGCGTCCGGTCCTGATGATCCGCTCCCCCGGGCAGCAAGCTGGACACGAGGTGTCGGAGCCCTTCGACGAAATCCGCATTCACGAGATCATTGGGCGCATGCTGCGAGGCCAGGATCCCGGTTTGGACAAAGCACTGCTGGCAGGAGCAGGTTTGCCGGCCGCCGCGAAACCATAAACCCGTTTAGAGCAGGCTCTGCGTGATGGTTCCCGAACACTCGCCCAGCCCAATGCGCACGAACCCCGGGCGCTCACAGTATCCGCGCAGGATCACCTGGTCGCCGTCTTCAAGAAAGCTACGCTGCTCGCCCGCAGGCAAGGCGAAGGGCTTGCGGCCATTCTGCGTAAGCTCGAGCAGGCATCCACGAGCGTCCTCTCCAGGTCCGGAAACAGTGCCGCTGCCCATCAGATCACCGGGCTGAAGGTTGCAACCGTTGCTGGCATGGTGGGTCAGTAACTGGGCCGGTGTCCAATAAAGATCGCGCAGGTTGCTGCGACCGAGGCGAACAGCCTCACCCATCTTGGCAGAGCGCAAATAAACTTCGAGGATGAGATCAAGACCACCCTCCCGCGAGTCCTGTTGGGATGCTAGATAATTCAGCGGCGGCGGATCCTCCTGCGGCCGGGCAAAAGCCGAAGTGCGAAAGGGTGCCAGCGCTTCCATGGTCACGATCCAGGGCGAGATGGTGGTGGCAAAGCTTTTGGCCAGAAAAGGGCCCAGAGGCTGGTACTCCCACGCCTGAATATCGCGCGCCGACCAGTCATTGAGCAGGCATACGCCAAACAGGTGAGAAGCGGCGTTCTCAATGTCGATCGCTTCTCCCAGGCGGTTACCCGGGCCAACAAAAAAGCCGGCTTCCAGTTCGTAATCGAGCGCTCGAGTGGATCCATAGCTGGGCGCCTCCCCGGGCGAGGACGCAACCTGGCCCGCGGGGCGCTTCACCGCTGCTCCGCTGACCTGGATCGACGAAGCCCGGCCGTGATATCCGATGGGAACATACTTGTAGTTGGGCAACAGCGGATTATCCGGGCGGAAGAGTCTGCCCACATTCGTAGCATGATGAATCGAGGCATAAAAATCGGTGTAATTGCCGATCACGGCAGGCTTGAGCATGGTGACTTCCGCCATCGGCAAGAGGTGCGGCGACAGCGCCCGCTGGTACTGGAGCGCCTGAGGGTGATCCGCACGCAGCAGGTCGCTGAGCCTTGCACGTAATGCAGACCAGCGCTCACCGCCGAGGGCCATCAAAGGGTTGAGTGTAGATGCGGCACAGGCCTCTTGCACCGCCACCGGCAGCAGGTCCGCGCAACCGCGCAGGTTCAGAATCTGATCTCCTATGGCGACACCGATCGTAGGCGCATTCGCGTCCGCAAAAATGCCGAAGGGTAAATTCTGGATAGGGAATGCATTGCCTCCGCGATTCGCCGAGGGTACCCAGCTTTGCCGCTGCGGATCATGTGTAGCATTCATAGTTGCATTAACGAACGGGCTTTCCCGTGAAATGCTTCTTCAGCGTCTGCCAGACCTGGAAGTAATCGCGCTGCAGGTACTCCGTTTCCAGCGCGAAGCGCGTGGGATGAAGCACCAGTTGGGTCTCAAACATAAAAGCCAGCGTGTCCGCAAGATAATGGGGCTTCAGCTCGGCCTTTTCAGCCCGTTCGAAGGTCTCAGCATCCGGACCGTGTGCCTGCATACAGCTATGCAGGCTGGCTGAGCCGGGAACAAAGCCTTCCGCCTTAGCGTCATATTGGCCGAAGATCAAGCCCATGAATTCGTTCATCGCATTGCGGTGGAACCAGGGAGGACGGAAGGTATGCTCGGCCACCAGCCATCGGGGCGGGAAGATGACAAAATCGACGTTTGCTGCACCGGGAACCGCGGTAGGCGCCGTCAACACGGTAAAGATCGAGGGGTCCGGGTGATCGAAGCTGACCGTGTTAATGCAGTTGAAATTTGCCATGTCGTACTTGCAAGGCGCGTAGTTGCCATGCCAGCCCACCACATCCAAAGGCGAGTGATCGATGGCCGCCGACCATAGCTTCCCCTGAAACTTGCACAGACTCTGAAATTTGCCGTCCACATCCTCGAAGGCAGCTACCGGGGAAAGAAAATCCCGCGGGTTGGCGAGCCCATTGGCGCCGATCGGACCCAGATCGGGCAAGCGGAAGGACAGGCCGAAATTCTCGCAGATGTAACCGCGGGCGGAGTCTTCCAGTAGCTCCACCCGCATCTTCAGGCCGCGAGGGATCACGCAAAGTTCACCTGGCGCCACCTCAAGAATGCCCAGCTCGGTGAAGAAGCGCAGCTTGCCTTGTTGGGGCAGGATCAGCATCTCCCCATCCGCGTTCGAGAAGAACCGCCCCGACATGCTTTGATTGGCGGCATAGATGTGCACCGCGCACCCGGTTTGTCCTGCCGGGCCGCCATTGCCGGCCATGGTGATGATGCCATCGAGGAAGTCGCAGGGCGAAGTGGGAATAGGCATCGGATCCCAGCGGAGTTGGTTGGGGGTGGCAGGAAGTTCGTCATAGCGTTCCCCATTCCATTTGCTATCCGTTAGTTCGACAAAGGGGCGATGGGTTACCGAGGGGCGAATGCGATAAAGCCAGGAGCGCCGGTTGACGGCCCGCGGGGCGGTGAAGGGGGTACCGCTGAATTGCTCCGTGTAGAGGCCCAGTGTAGATTTCTGGGGTGCGTTTTGCCCCTTGGGCAAAGCACCTGCAATCGCTTCTGTCGCAAACTCGTTGGCAAATCCCGATTGGTATTCCAATTTCGCCATGAATTCCCCCTGTAGCTGTATACCGGAGCAGGCTTACTATTGCCAACTCGGGCCACTGCCCCAACTATTAGGCAACTTTTAATGCGCCGGGGGTACCCACAACGCCCATACTCCGGGCAGATGCGCGACTTCTCCCAGAAGCAATCGCCTTCCGATTTAGTGGCCGCTCTGTCCTGCTTAGCGGTGCAGACCTTTTTTTATAGTTGGAACTGGAAGGCCGCTCTGCTCAGTGCGTCGCTGCGCGTCCCGTTGTTTCTATTGGCCACGCTGCGCCACGGCCTCAAAGCAATCTCAATCGCCGTTTTGGTGGAGGCTGTCTATAGCGTTTTCATCTCCGGCTGCTTCGGTGCCTTTGTGCAGAAGATGCGCAATGCCCGGCCGCTCTGGGCCTCTGGTTTGCTGATCGTGGCTGTTCTTCCCGCCCTTCTGCTTTGGTTTGACTATCTCTTGCATCTCTATACCGGGATGCCCAACCTGAAAGGGGGCATGTGGGCTGCGGCGATCCTGTGTGTGCTTTCATCTCTGTTTAACTGGTATCTCATGAAGCATGGGAACCTGCTGGTCGGCAAAGCGGGCCGTTCGTTCGCTTCTGACCTGAAACGCATGCCTCGTATGGTGTTCGACTTCGTTGCCTTGATTCCGCGCTATTGCTACCGTCTTCTGCGCAGCTCCAATCTCCGCTTGCAGGCATAAATGGCAATCAAAACACTGCACCTGACGAACGCGTTTCACTCTCACTCAGGTGGCATCTCCACTTTCTATATGGCCATGCTCGATGCTGCTAATCAGCAACAACGGGAGATGCGGCTGATAGTTCCCGGTGCCGAAGACAGGGTGGAGCAGGTCGGCGCCTACGGCAGGATCTATTAC
>CAZSUK010000111.1:0-6825 GCA_964609355.1 uncultured Acidobacteriaceae bacterium
ATGTTAGTTTCCGTATTGAATTCCGGCTGGAGATAGGAGCCGCTTGCCTAAGTCTGGATTAAAGCGCCTGTACCACATCCCGATTCTTTCCAAAGCCCTCGATATTCTGGAATCCTTGCAAGCCGAAAACGAGCCGCTTGCCCTAGAAGCTCTCTATCAAAGAACCAAGATCTCGAAGACCTCCGTCTATCGAATCCTGAAGACTTTTGTTCACCGGGGCTATGTTGCGCAGACTGAAAACGGCCTCTATCGGCTGGCGACGCGTCCGCGAAAAATCCGCTTTGGTTTCGGAGGCCAGTCGGAAGATTTGCCCTTCTCCCAGGCGGTCACCGAGAGCCTGAAGGCAGCAGCGGCTTCTTCCGGGGTGGATTTGATGATCCTGGACAACCACTATGACGCAGCGACAGCCATCCGCAACGCGGAGCAGTTTGTCGCCAGCCGGGTGGACCTGGTCATCGAATTTCAGATTGAGCAGCAGGTGGCTCCGATCGTTGCCGACAAGATAGCGGACGCAGGCATTCCGTTGATCGCAGTCGAGATCCCGCATCCACACGCCATTTTCTTTGGCGTGAATAATTACCGCGCCGGCTTTGTCGCGGGCGAATACCTTGCCACGCATGCCCAGGAACGTTGGGGAGGCAAAGCCGTGTGGGTCATCGGCCTGGACATTGAAGAAGCCGGCCCGTTGGTGCAGAGCCGGATCACCGGGGCGTTTGAAGGAGTGCGTTCCATGCTGCCCGAGCTGCCGATCGAAGCGTTTGTACGCATGGACGGACGCGGGCTTCGCGAACGCGGCTATAAGCTGACGGCTGACTTCTTGCGGCGCCATCCCAAGGACAAAGGCCTGCTGATCGCGGCCGCAACCGATACCAGTGCGCTGGGAGCGCTGCAGGCAGTGCGGGAAGCGAAGCGGGAAAAGTATGTTGCTATCGTCGGCCAGGACTGCATTCCAGAGGCTCTGGAGGAGATGGTGAAGAACAACTCACCATTGATCGGTTCGGTTTCGCATGAAGTCAACACTTACGGTGCGCGGCTGATTCATCTCGGGCTGGCGATGGTGAAAGGCGACCGCATTCCGCCGTACAACTATGTGAATCACAAGCTCGTTACCGCAAAAAGCCTGCTGACTCCAGCATAGCTTTGGGCCGGCGCTCGCTTGGAGGGGGAAACCCAGGTCTCAAAAGCGAGACCTGGGCCACCCACTCAACATTCGTCCGCACGATTTTCATCTTCCTATTGGGTTACGTCGAATGATGCGTGCAGTGACGCCGACGAGTCCGGGCCCACCCAGACGTCGAAGGCGGAAGGATCGACTGCCCAACTGCGGGTCGCCGCACTCCAGTAGGTCCGTTCATCTTTGCCGATTTTGAACCGCAACGTCTTTTGCTCGGCTGGTTTCAGCTCTGTTCGCTCAAAGCCTTTGAGCTCGCGCACCGGACGAGACCCACTGCCGTACCGTTGGTGAAGATACAGCTGAGCGACTTCATCGGCGGTGTAGGCTCCTGTGTTCTTAACAACCACGGTTACATCAAGACTCTCGTCCGGGTTGATTTTCGTTTTACTGAGATGGAGGCCGGAGAAAGTAAATTGCGAGTAGCTGAGGCCAAAGCCGAAGGGGTAAAGAGGCGTACTCTCCACATCCCAATAACGTTTCGCTTGATCTTCTGGCGCCTGGGTGGTGTTGTGGGCATAGTTGATGGGGATTTGACCCACGCTGCGCGGCCATGAGAAAGGCAGCTTGCCTCCTGGTACCGCGTCACCAAACAGAAGCCGCGCCACTGCGTTGCCACCCTGAGTTCCGGAATACCACGACTCCAGAATCGCCGGGACATGCTGGGAGGCCCAGGTGATATTCAGCGGACGGCCGTTGACGAGAACCAAGACGACCGGCTTGCCGGCCGCTACCACCTTTTCCAACAACTCCTGCTCCCTTCCGGGCAGATCGAGGGATTGCCTGGAGGCTGCCTCACTGCTCATATCATGCAACTCCCCCAACACCAGGATGGTGAGGTCGGAGGAGCCGGCGAGGTCTACTGCCTTTTGCATCTCCTGATCTTGTTGTTCTGCGGACCAGGCAGGCGGGTGTACTGAGTGATCTATCTTGTCGAAGAAGGAGGGAAACGTACGTGCGATTTGCACCCCGGGAGCAAAGGAAATCTGCGCACTGGCGCCGAGTTTTGATCTAAGTCCCTCCAGCACGGTGACGGTTTCGGGAAGATCCTGCTGGAAAGCCCAGGGTCCAAGGGTGTCGAGCTTCGAATCGGCCAACGGTCCAACGACCGCGATCTTCTTGTACGCGTCTTTCTTCAACGGCAACAAGCCATTCTCATTGCGCAGCAAGACAGCGGAGCGCTCTGCTGCCATGCGTTCCTGAGTGCGGTGTTCGGGGGCGCCCAGTACATTGGCGATTCGGGCCTGATCAACGTAGGGATGCTCGAACAAGCCCAGGCGAACTTTCGCGGTCAGAATGCGCCGGTCGGCCGTCTCAATTTGCTGCAAGCTAATTTCGCCTGCCTTGAAGGCAGCGGTCAGGCTTTGCCCGAATGCGGTCGCATCCTGCGCCATTTCCATATCGACGCCGGCATTCAAGGCGCGGACAGCAGCATCGTGGAGATCTCGGGCATAGCCGTGGTTCACCAGGCTTTTTACCGCGTCGGCATCACTGACCAGGAGCCCATTGAATCCCCATTGCTGGCGCAGAACGTCTGTGAGCAGCCAGCGATTTCCGGTGGCCGGTACATCATTGAGATCCATATAGGCGCTCATGGCGGAGCCGACGCCGGCCTTCACCGCAGCATGAAACGGAGGAAGATAGACGTTTTCCATCTGCGCGTCTGAGATATAGGAGCCATCGTAATCACGTCCACCCTCGGCGGCTCCGTAGCCGGCAAAGTGTTTCATGCAGGCAAGCACATGATCGGGTGCTCCGATGTAGTCGCCCTGAAACCCGTGAACCTGGGCTGCGGCCATAGCTGAACCAAGATAAGGATCTTCTCCCGCACCCTCAACCATGCGGCCCCAGCGGGGATCGCGGGCAATGTCCAACATGGGGGCGAATGCCCAGTCGATACCAACGGCGTGGGCTTCTTTGGCCGCAGTCGCTTGTCCTGCAGTCTCGAGCGAGGGATCCCAGGAGGCAGCCATGGCGATGGGCACGGGGAAAATGGTGTGAAAACCGTGTATGACGTCATAGCCAAAGATGAGCGGAATATGGAGCCGGGATTTCTCGACTGCGAGGTGCTGCAGGCGGTTGATCGCTGCTGGATCCGTGATGAACAAGAGGGATCCCACCTCGCCGCCGGCCACGGATTTTTCGACCTTTTCCCCAGAGTCGAAGACAAACAGCTGGCTTAGTTGTCCTATCTTTTCTTCCGTCGTCATCTTTTGCAGGAGCGAGTCGACGGCCTGTTGAATCTCCGCATCACTCTGTGGAGCTGACTGTGCGAAGCTTCCGCCGGTTGTCGAGATGAGCAAAAGGATGAGAAGCAGCCGTTGTTTCCTGATCATGCGTCCTCCACGCACGCCGTGTGCCAAGGCTCAACCACGTGTAAAAGCCGGTCACGAGTGTGCAGGGCAATCTTGTCTCGAACTGGTTCGCCGATCCAAATTGATACAGCCGGGATTAGAACACTTTGCGAGGAGGAAGGACAACGCTTGATTGAGATGGCTGCGTGGAGAGAGGAGGCTCTGTAATCACCAGGGGTAACCGTCTAATGCGGCTCAGTGGATTTCCGGAAGCCCTGCCTGTAATCTTTGCCCAATCACTGCCTATCGATAGCAAAGAGCTAGAGAACCTTAGCTTCCAAGGAAGAAAATTTTCGCCAACACCATGACATTACCGAAGCTCAAGATTGAACCCTACGAAATCAGCATCCCTTTCTATTGCGCCCTGCGGGAAAAAGGGTTGCGTTTGGAAGCCCAAGCCCGGAAGGACGAGCTTTTCGCCACCTTGCTCGAACACCCCGGTCATCGCCGGCGCCACTATCGTCTCATTCAGGCACAGCGCGAGGACGCCGGGCGCATTCGCGACTTTCTCGCCGATACGCGAATCCGCATCCGGTAAACCAGTTCTCCTGTTCGTGTTTCTGCTCGCAAATGGTCCTTGCCGGAACACCCCAGGTCTCAGAAGCGAGACCTGGGCCACCCACTCGACAGTCGTCCGCTCCATTTTCTTGTTTCCAGGTGGCTGCAGCTTCGACGGGACTGAATGTTCTCTGATATCCCGCGGTGAATGTTTCAGGCAGGTCGCCGATAAACTCGACAGCGCCGCGATCTGAGTGCCGCGCTTCTGAGCGAGGTCGTCGTCCGGGCGGCCCGGAGACTGATCTGGCCCTGGGGAACGACGTCGGTGTCGGCAGGAATCGGAGAATGAGATTGAAGAGAAAGCCTACGTACTCCGGGGACACAAAACCAACTGCAACAGAAACAGTAATCGATGTTATTCGCGACGGAGACTGGCTGCCGCCCGAGGAGTTCCGCGCCATCGCCCTTTCGGCCGCCCAGGCAGAGGGCGATCTGACTGTCAACCTGCAAGGCACCGACCACCTGGATGCGAGCGCGCTTCAGATATTGTTGGCCCTGGCTGCGGAGCGGAAGAAGCGAGGCAGAGGACTGTATCTCGCGAATGCTTCCCCAACCTTATCCCATTGGTTCGAGTACGAGGGAGGACGGGAACACAGCTCTGCGGAACGCGAGGCGTGAACGGTCATGCATGAAAGCCCCGATGGAAGCCTGAGCCATGCCGGAGGGGAGATCCCGGCGAACGGAAGCCACGTAGGCGATGGCCCCAGCCGAGTGGAGGTAGAGCTTGCCCGCTACTTGCCGCAGCTGAGCAAGATGAGCGAGCAACTGAAACAGACTTCAAAGCAAATCGAGGATTCGGTGGTAGGGGTTTGCGACAGCTTTCAGGGAATCGCAGTCCGGGCACGGGCCACGGTGGCGCGGGCGTCAGGCTTCCTTGGCAATGAGGGGCAATCGAGCTCCGGTAAGCAGTCGTTCGAGGGTTTGGTCGAGGCCTGCAGCGGGACCCTGGTCAAGATCATGAACACCACCGCCGAAGCGGGCGAAATCTCTCGTCGGGCCATCGAGCGGATCCAGGAGATGGACAAAGCTTCGCAGCAAATCAGCGATGCTTTGGGGCAGTTGGATGCGATTGCGAGCGGGAATCGGATGCTGGCCTTCAATGCGCGCATCGAAGCGGCGCACGCAGGAAGTGCAGGAATGGGTTTCGCCGTAGTTGCAGTGGAGTTGGCCGCGCAGACGGTTAAGTCGCGGACGGTCACGGCCCAGGTAGGTGAGCTTGCGCTGAACCTGCGCGCGCTCGCCGAATCGACCCTGCAGGATCTGCGGCGCATGAACCAGAAGGACAGCGAAAGGGTTGAACAATGCCGGCGAGAACTGGATGGGGCCCTGCAGGATCTTCAGGCCGCGCACAGCGAGATGACAGAAATGCTGAACGGAATGACTGCCGAGGGGGTGTCGTTGGCGACAGATATCAGTTCGGCGGTGCGCGGAATGCAATTCCAGGATCGGATCAGCCAGCGCATCGCCCACGTTGTCGCGGAGCTGGACACGCTCTCGGCGCGTCTCGAGCACGTTGGTAACTTCGGCCCTGGGGCCGTAGCAGCCGATGAGTGATTCAGCACCGACACCATGCGGGAAGAGCGTGCCGTCGGCGGAACCGGCGTAGAGGAAGCTTCGGCCAGCGATGTGGAGTTGTTTTGATCCCGGGCGGTCCGACGCGAGCTGTTGCCAGGGGTTGAGGTTTGAAAAAAAATCCTGATAGTCGACGATTCGGACTCCATGCGGCAGATGGTGGGCTTCACGCTGCGCGAAGGCGGCTTTGACGTGATTGAGGCGGAGCACGGCCAAGATACGCTGGACAAGCTGAATAGCGCGACCGTTGACTCGGCGGAACAAAAGAACTGCACGTGGGTTTATTGTCCGGGGACAAACAACGGTAGTTACATTTGCCAGATTGCTCCAAGCTGGAGATTTGTCTGGTAGCGTCATCGGGGATCGAACCCGAACTCTCCGCCTTGAGAGGGCGGCGTGTTAACCAATTACACCATGACGCCACGGTGGATTCAGGCCGGACCCATAGTATATCAAAGCGGGGGTGTTGGCGGAGCACCGCCAGGCCGCTCAGAGCCCTAACTTCCTGACCTCATCGTTGTAGTACTTGCGGTAAAGGATGTCCCACTCCTGGCTTCCCTCGACGATGATTTTGCGTTGTGAGGCGATCTTCTGGCGGGCCGCCGCGTCGATCTTCATCTCTTCCGTCAGTACCTTCTCGAGCGCCTTACGCGCCTCCTGACGGATGGTGTTGCGGTCATCGAGAAACTCGCATTCGTCCGTCTCGGCCAGGGTGTCGGCTACCACATGCGCCAGTTTGTTGAGTTTGTCTCGCGAAAGTCTCACAAAACCGCCTTGTATTTCTTGGCCAGCTCCTGCTTGACCTTCTTGAACATTTCGGCATAGCTGGCGCCGGTGCGGCGCATGTCTTCCTGGTAGGCGTCGAGGATGACGCGCACTTCTTCGTTGATGCGGTCCTCAAGCGACAATTCTTCCAGGATGGCCGCGTTCACCCGTTCCGCGACAACAGCAACTTTCCCCGCCCGGATCATCTTGGCCTCGATCAATTGATTGACCGTTTGGCGTGCCAGATAATTCACGTACTCCCGCGAAAAAATCATGTGATCTGACTCGGACTATAGCATATTCGATGCACCGCGCCGGGTCGCCCCCAGGCCGCAACTCCCCCGGATTTCCCGCGCGCGGCACTAAGAGCGGATTCGCAATACTGTGGTCTCATAAAGGTCGCGA
>CAZSUK010000112.1:0-3426 GCA_964609355.1 uncultured Acidobacteriaceae bacterium
TGAAGCAGGCGCAAAGGCCGAACGATCCCTACGCATCGCTATTGCAGAAAATTTCATAACCACCAGGGAGAAGACGATGTACAAGAGATTTGCGCCCGTAGTCTTTCTGTGTGTCGTGCGAATTTTTGCACAGCAGGCGCCAGCACCGGAACTGCTGCAGGGAATCGCCCAGCGCCCTCCACTCAAGCTGCAGGATTTTCTCACCATGGCCGATCGAAACAATCCGACGCTGCAGCAAGCCGCAGCCATGGTCCGTCGTTCCCAGGCTGAGGCCGCACAAGCGGCTCTCTACCCCAACCCTTCGGTTGGGTATGAGGGTGACCAAATCCGCGGCGGCTCCTACGGTGGTGGGGAACAGGGCGGCTTCGTGGCCCAAACCATTGTGTTGGGTGGCAAGCTTGGCCTGCGCCGCGACGTCTATCAGCAGCAGAAGCAGTCTGACCAGATCGCAGCTGAGGCCCAGGAGAAGCGGGTGCACAGCGAGGTGACGCAGTTGTTCTACCACGCCCTGAGCGCTCAGCAAACGGTGCTGGTGCGAGGCCGGCTGCTTGGCCTGGCGACCGACGCGGCCCAAACTGCGCGCCAACTGGCGAATGTAGGCCAGGCGGATTCGCCTGATGTACTGCAAGCCGAGGTCGAGCAGGAACAGGCAGCGATCGACTATACGGTTTCGCAGCGCGAATTTATGCAAAGATTCAAATCGCTTGCTGCCGTTGCCGGTGCGCCGACGACAGAAATAGCCCCATTGGATGCGGCCCCGAATGCGACCTTAGACGCGCCGCCGGCAATTGATGAGGCTCGAATCGTGGATACGATCGTGCAGCACGGCCCGACGGTAAAAGAAGCCCAGCAGCAGGTCGCGGTTGCCGAAGCCAGACTGAAGGCCGCCAAAAGGGAAGTAGTTCCCGATCTTCAATTACGCGCGGGTGAGCAGCAGAATCTGGAGGCACTGCCCGAGGCTCCCGGCAAGAAGACAGGAGCGCAAAGTTTCGCCACCGTGGGCATTGAGCTGCCGCTGTGGAATCGCAATCAGGGCAACCAGCAGGCAGCCTCGGCTGAGCTCGAAGGGGCGCGTCAGGAGGTCACGCGCTCGCAACTATCGTTACGGCGAGATGCCGAGGGGTTGCTGGAGAACTATCTTTCCGCAAAGCTGGAGACGGAGCGCTACCGCACGGCCCTGCTGCCGCGCGCTCGTCACGCTTATGAGCTTTACCTGGCGAAGTATCAGAACATGGCCCAGGCGTATCCTCAGGTCATCGTGTCACAGCGCACGCTGTTCGAGTTGGAGGTGCACTACATCGATGCCCTCGATCGCATGTGGCAAAATGCCATTGCGCTTGAAAACGACACGCTGCAGGGTGGTCTGGAAAAACCAAGATGAAAGGATGACACACAAGTG
Source organism: uncultured Acidobacteriaceae bacterium (assembly GCA_964609355.1). Lineage (GTDB taxonomy): Bacteria > Acidobacteriota > Terriglobia > Terriglobales > Acidobacteriaceae > PALSA-350. The sequence continues at coordinate 1,400 of CAZSUK010000112.1, forward strand.
GATCTGGAACTGTGGTTGATGCGTCATGGGGAGACGGAGTGGAGCCTTTCCGGAGCCCATACCAGCAGGACCGACATCCCGTTGACGGCCCGGGGCAAGGAGCGTGCGGAGAAGATTCGGGACTACCTGGCGCACCGTAAGTTCTCGCTGGTGCTGACCAGTCCGCTGCAGCGTGCCCGGGAGACGTGCCGGATCGCGGGCTACGGCGACGTGGCGCAGATCGATGACAACCTGCGTGAATGGGATTACGGCATCTATGAAGGACGCACCACGGCGGAAATTCGCAAAGAGCAGCCTGACTGGTCGATCTGGGACTCTCCGCCTCCCGAGGGTGAGCCCGTCGAGCACGTTGCTGCGCGGACCCAGAAGATAATTGATCGAGCCAGCCAGAGCGGTGGCGAGGTTGCATTATTTGCCCATGCGCACGTGCTCAGGATCCTGACCGCAACATGGTTGGGGCTGCCACCGCGCGCAGGGAGTCTATTCGCGCTGGGAACAGGCTCAGTGAGCACCTTAGGCTATGAGCGGGAGACGCGGGTGATTTCCACCTGGAACCGGTCCTTTGAGGAGTGAACGTCATGGTGGGTGGAGATGGTAGCTTCGCTTCCTTCCCACCCGCAACCACTCCACCCTGAGCCACTCCTCTCCCCTTGTCATCCCGACCCGGATTTCCTACTTCGCGCTGCTAGCGACGAAAACGTGTGCGGCTCTCCGTAAGGGAGAGCCGCATGCAGATCATCAAAGCCACGGGTCTCGACAGGAAATCCGGGGGACCAACGGGAGGGATCTGCAGTGCGCCCTGCGGCTCTCTCAAATCCTTCCTGGGAAGCGACCCGGATCAACCACAATCCCTTTGTTACCTTGCCAAGTCTTACCTCATGCCTGATCATTTGACATCGATGCGACTCGATGCCCATCAGCATTTCTGGCGCTACAGCCCCACAGAGCATACCTGGATGACGGACAAGATGGGGGCGCTCAAGCATGATTTCCTACCCGCAGATCTGGAGCCATTGCTCAAGAGCATTCACTTCGACGGCTGCGTTGCGGTGCAAGCGCGGCAGAGCCTCGAAGAGACAGAGTGGTTGCTCGACCTTGCGGAAGGCCACTCGTTCATCAAGGGCGTGGTCGGTTGGGTAGATCTGCAGTCGGAAAAGCTGCGCGCACAGCTACAAAGTTTTTCGAGCCGCCCGAAGCTTGTCGGTGTACGCCACGTGGTGCACGACGAGCCCGACGACCACTTTATGCTGCGCCCGCAATTTCGCCACGGCATCGCACAGTTGCAGGAGTTCGGTCTGACCTACGATTTGCTGCTGTTTCCTAAACACCTCACAGTTGCCGCGCAACTGGTGAAGGAATTCCCGCAGCAACCGTTTGTACTCGATCACATCGCCAAGCCTGGGATTGCCGCAGGAACGATTTCTCCCTGGCAAGACGATTTACGCCGGCTCGCGAAGTTTCCCAACGTATTCTGCAAGCTCTCGGGCATGGTAACCGAGGCACAATGGAAGCAGTGGCAGCCCCGCGACTTCCAACGTTATTTGGACGTGGTCGTCGAGGCGTTTGGAGCCGACCGCTTGATGATCGGTTCCGACTGGCCGGTCTGCACACTTTCCGGCGACTACGCGGCTGTGATGAATATCGTGATCGACTATGTGAAGCAATTTCCGCCGCACACACAAGCAGCCATCCTGGGTGAAAACTGCGCCGCCTTCTACGGGATAGGGGACTGACTATGAAAGCTGCCGTACTCCATGGTGCCCGAGACATCCGCATTGAGTCTTATCGTCAGCCCGAGCTGCATCCAGGCATGGTGATGTTGCGTAGCCGTCGTGTTGGTATTTGCGGCACTGACCTGCACTACTACGACCACGGATACAACGCTACGTTTGTCCCCGATCGCCCGTTCATCCTTGGCCACGAACTCACCGGGGAAGTCATTGCGGTTGCCCCCGATGTCCAGGTGGTGAAAGCAGGGCAGCGGGTCGCGGTCAATCCCGCGCGCTCATGCGGCTTTTGCGACTATT
>CAZSUK010000113.1:0-3729 GCA_964609355.1 uncultured Acidobacteriaceae bacterium
ACCGCGTGCAGCCCGTTCCCACTCGGCCTCTGTAGGTAGCCGGTAATGCGAGCCGGTCGCCGCGCTAAGCCACGTGCAGTAAGTAACGGCGTCGAACCAAGAAACGGCTACGACCGGTTGCTCTGGATAGGAGAAGTTGGCATCGTCCCAAAACGGTGGGGGCATACTTCCACTGGCATCGAGAAACCGCGCGTACTCTGCAACGGTCACTTGCGTGGCTGCCATGGCAAAGCAATCCACCCAGACGCGATGAACCGGGGCTTCTACCTCCTGACCGGCATCGGAGCCCATGAAGAACCAGCCGGCTGCAATTTCGATCAGTAGCGGCTGGATGATCGGTACCCGGGAGGCAGATAGACTCACCCTACAATGTTAGCTTGACGCAGGAAGCAGGCGGATGGAATTCGATTGGACTGAGGGGGCACTTGCGGAAGGCCTCAAACACTATCGTGCCGGTGAGTTCTTTGCTGCGCACGAGTCCTGGGAGAGTCTTTGGCTGGTGGCTCAGGAGCCAGAGAAGATGTTCTTGCAAGGCTTGATCCAGGTCACCGCGGCCTTTCATCATCTACAACGAAACAACCCTCTGGGCGCGGCGAGTTTATTTGAGCGCGCCCTGGCACGGCTCGAGCGTTATCCTGCCGGCTTCGGATCCGTCTCCGTTGCGTTAGTCTGTGAGGACATTCGCGAATGGTTAGGAACGCTGGAAACGGGTGCACCACCGCCGCATTTTGGTTGCGTCCGAATCACAAGCTCCGATTTATTTCGGTGAACGCGTTTTCCACTCTATCCCCGCCACCAATCGCCGGGGATACCGCAGGTCTCTCCCTCAAGCCTGTCGCGGGTCCAACAACTCCACAGGGGTGCCCCATGTTCGCACCAGCGTTGCCCGGATTTCCTACTACTCAGCAGTACCAAGATCCACATGCGGCTTTCTCTCAAAGAAAGCCGCAGGAAGTCGCTCAACGCCACTAACCTCGACAGGAAATCCGAGATACGTGGGCCGAAAACGATTTGTTTCGATTGCTTTTAGCTGCGGGCGCCACGCGTGTTCTTCCAGGTCCACGCACGAGACCTACCGTAGAAACTGATCGACGTACCCTTCTCCCAATCCGACTGCCGCAAAATGTTTGCGGCAAAGATCGATTTTGGTAAACACATCCTCATAGCCCTGGACCTTACCATCTGGATCGACATAAATCATCGCGCCATTCACCTGAAACAGCGTAATCATTTCCGGAACGTCGTCCTCCACCACCAGCGTGTGCGTCTCGCCCGGCGTCTCATAAACATAAGACCCTTCCGTAGCCGTCCAATCGTGTTCCAGGTAATGCCAGCTGCCCTTGAGCACAAAGCCGTGCACAGGCTGCGGATGGCGATGGCGCGAAAGCACGCCCGACTTGCGCACCCGCAGAAGATTCATCCAATAACCTCGGCTAGCTGACAGGCACAGCGGGCGAAACCAGACATTTTCCGCTTGCGGAACCCACAAGCGCTCATCCTCAGGGATGGCATTGGGGATCACCAGTTCAGGGAAGCTTTCCTTAGGCTGCGGGTGTCGGTAGGGAATGCGTGCATCGGCGACAGTGCTCATGGACCCTCTCTTTCATACTGCTGCGTAGCCGCCATCCACGGGCAAGATCGCTCCGGTGATGAAGCGTGCTGCGGCGGAACAAAGAAACACCACGGCGCCGCCAAGGTCGTTCGGTTCACCCCAGCGCTGCATGGGTGTGCGGTCGACAATCGCGGCTGAGCGACCCTCGTCCTCAACCAGGCCGCGGGTCATCTCAGTCGAAATCCAGCCCGGAGCGATGGCGTTCACCCGTATGCCCTCGGCCGCCCAGGCAACGGCAAGGGCCTTGGTCAATTGTGCCACTCCGCCCTTGGATGCAGTATAAGCAGGAACTGCGGGTCCGCCGAAATAGGAGAGCATCGACGCAGTATTCACGATAGCTCCCCCAGCGGCAGCAAGTTTTCCCCGCGCGGCGACGCACATCCGCATGGTTCCGGTGAGATTGACATCGATCACTTTCTGAAAAATCTCAATATCGTACTCGGCACGGTTGCGAAAGATCACTCCTGCGCAATTGATCAGCGAGGACAATTCATCGAAGGGCTCAACCACGGCCGCGACCGAGGCAGCCGAGGTTACGTCGAGTTTGACCGCTGAGAGATGCTGCCTCTGGGGTACCTGAGCGACTTGCTCGTCGGTTAAGCCGGTCACGGTCACGTCGTAGCCGGCTTCGAGCATGGCGCTCGCGATGCCGAAACCGATTCCGCTTGTACCTCCGGTGATGAGTGCTTTCATGGTTTAGCCGGATGGATCCAGATTGCATTACCGCCGCCGGAAACCATGTGTATGTCGAGAACCGTTGCCCGGTCGACGGGCCGTTTGCTGAAGGTGGTGTGCGTTGCATTGCTGGCAGCGTCCGGAGCATCGGCGTAGATTTCAGCAACATACTTGCCCGCACCCAGGAAATTCAGCGGGACGCTTGTGGTTCGCTCTTCCCAATTCGTCAGCGATCCAACATACCAGTCCGCACCACTCCTGCGGGCCAGGGAGATATACCGCATGGGGAAGCCATTGATGACATGCACCTCATCCCAGGTAGCCGGTACCCGCTTAACGAAATCAAAATCCTTCTGCCCTTTGTATATTTCAGGATAGTCAGAAACCATTTCCAGCGGACTCTCGAACACTACATACAAGGCCAACTCCTGGGCCCGCGTTCCCAGGGACATAGGCATCACATTGCGCGCGACGAAATTTTCCAGGTTGGAGTTGTGGAAGGCGCCCGGAGTGTAGTCCATAGGACCGGCGAGCATACGGGTGAAGGGAAGTGTGGTGTTGTGGACCGGGGTCACACGGGAGGACCACTTGGAATATTCCTTGCCCATCACGCCTTCGCGGGTGATCAGGTTGGGATACGTGCGGCGTAAACCATCAGGCTTGAAAGCTCCGTGGTAATCGATCATCAAATGATGCTCCGCGGCTTTCTCGACCACACGGCGATACCAGTCCACCATCCACTGATCGTCGCGATTCATGAAGTCGATCTTGACCCCGGCGACACCCCATTGTTCGAACAGTGGAAAAGCCTGATCCATGTATTTATCGACCGAGGTCCAATGCGACCAAAGCCAGATGCGAACATTCTTCTCCTTGGCATAACGCAGCAATTCCGGAAGATCGACGTTGGGGTTGAATTGGGTGATATCTGCCGGATCGGCATAATCGCCCTCTTTGGCTCCCGGTGTTGGTTTGGCCCAGCCGGCGTCGATGAGCATGTAGGGAAAGCCTGAATCAGAAGCAAACTCAATGTAATGCTTTAAGGTTTCGGTGTTCATGCCGGGAGTGAAATTGACCCCGGTCGCAACGTCACCCGACCACCAATCCCAGGCGGATTTTCCTGCTCGAATCCACGAAGTGTCAGCAATTTTAGAAGGCGGATTCAAATTGAGAATGATGTTTGATTCAATCAGGCGTCCGGGAGCATCACCGATCATGAGAACCCGCCAGGGTGTCTTGAAAGGAGTCTTGGTATCTACGGCGACGGTGGAGTCATCGGCTTTGGGTGACAGCTGGGCCTTCAGGCTGTGAAGCGGTTTATCGCTGCGCAGGTACATGCCTGCATAGTTATCGATATTTGCCTCAGTGATGGCTACCCAACCGGTGCTGGGAACCTCGGCCAGCAAAGGAAGCGCGACCAGCCAGTCACGATGCAGGCTGCC
>CAZSUK010000114.1:0-3331 GCA_964609355.1 uncultured Acidobacteriaceae bacterium
GCCCCGGGCGCGCCTGGAATCTATCACATGACTGCCGCCGGCTCGACTTCCTGGTATGGCTTTGCCTGCGCTATTCTCGGCGCTGCCATGGGCCCGGCCAGCCCTCGAGTGCAACCTATACCTGGGTCGGACTATCCAACTGCTGCCAGGCGGCCTGCGAACTCAGTGCTCGCCAACCAGAAATTTGCCGTTACCTTTGGGTTTCAGCTGCCGTCATGGCAGCAGCAACTCGATCAGGTTCTTGCCGGAATGCGGGTGGCAACACCAACCAACGAGGTTAATCGATGAAGTCAGTAGCAACCGTGATTGCCGATGTGCAGCTCCTGGAACCGCGGGTTTTCGAAGACACCCGAGGCTCCTTTTTTGAAAGCTACAATGAACGGGTTTTGGCGGACCTCGGCATTTTCAGCCCCTTTGTTCAGGACAACCAGTCGTTTTCCCACAAAGACGTGGTCCGCGGCCTTCACTATCAGGTGAAGCAGCCCCAGGGAAAGCTGATTCGCTGTTTGAGCGGAGAGATCTTCGACGTCGCTGTCGATCTTCGCCGTAACTCCCCCACCTTTTGCAAGTGGGTAGGAGAAACGCTGAGCGCCGGCAATCGCCGTATGCTCTGGATTCCCCCGGGCTTTGCCCATGGCTTCATGGTCCTTTCCCAGGGTGCGGAAGTTCTCTATAAAGCTACTGATTTTTACGCTCCACAGCATGAGCGCACGATCCTGTGGAACGACCCCACGCTGCAGATCGAATGGCCACGCAGCAAGCAAGCCGTTCTCTCCGTAAAAGATCTTGCAGGATCAACCCTGGAGCACGCCGCCGTCTACGAGCAGCCCCTGAACCAACCCCGGAAAACCTCCCCCCAGCCGGTCGCCCGGTAAGCCGGGGCTTACGAGTCGTCGGAAGCCCCGGCTGTTGAGGGCTGCGTGTGTAGCCCCGGACTTCAGTCCCGGGGGAGCGGGTTTTGCGCCGGACCGGGCGGGGCTTGCGCTTCGGAAACCCTGGCTGTTGAGGGTTGCGGGTGTAGCTCCGGACTAGAAGTCCGGGGGAGCGGGTTTTTAAACCCAAGAACTAGAAAAGCTCCTCCAACGCCCGCGCTATACTCCTCATCTCGTACCGCGCACGAAAGCAGGCCAGCCCGTTGGCAATCATGCGCTGCCGCTCATCGGGATTCATCCCCAGCAGCGCCGCCATCGACCGGTACGTCCCTTCGGCAGTATCCTCATTCACAATTCCAGCCTGATCCTGAACAATCTCGGGCCAGATATTCACCTTATCGGAGATAAGCACAGGCACCTCGCAAGCCAACGCTTCCACCACCGCCAGCCCGAAGTTCTCCTGATGCGAAGGAAGCACAAACCCGTCGGCCGCATACAACGCTCCCCATTTCAAGTCCCCGCTGAGCATCCCTGTCCAATGCACGCGTCGATCAATACCGAGCCGCTTTGCCTGGGCCTCCAGCTTCGGCTGCAATCCCTCCTCATCGGGACCCGCCATCACCAGGTCTAACTCCGGATGCGTCGCCGCCAGCCTTCCCAGGGCTGCCAGCAGCAAATCGCAACCTTTCTTGGTGTGAATTCGCGAAAGAAAAAGAAAAAATCTGCGCGACCGCAAAGCCGGATACCGGCTAAGAAACACCTCCCGTTGCAGCTCACGATCCCCGATCGGCGCAGATGTTCCCAGAGGGGCCACCACCGCATGCCAACGTTGCGGCCAAAACGTCTTGGCTGCGGCATCGCGTTCCATCGCGGTAGTAAAGCAAACCGCTCTGGCATCTCGTAGCACGCGATACTCCCGCGCCAGCCAATACACCTGCTTCTTCACGTGCTTCAGCGGAAAAGCCCGTTTGAAATACGGATCAAGCATGCCGTGAGGAAACACCACATAAGGCATTCGCCCATGAATCACGCGGTAACTCCCATAGCTATGCCACTGCCATAGCCCATGGGTCACCAACCCATCGAATCGCTCCAGATTTTTTCTAAGCCATGGCTGCAGTCGGGGCGAAAAACGATAGCTCCCTTCAGCCGGACCCAGTGCGTGTATCGGAAAGCTCTGCCCCTTAACATAGGCCTCGCCAGGATCATCCAGGCAAACCAGTTCCACAGCGCCTGCGGAGCTCTCGGCAAGCTTGCGAATGCCTTCGGTCGTCCCCCCCGCCGCCGGCGAAAACGAATCCACTACATGCAGCAGCCGCGGATGGGATTGTTGAGCCATGATCACAGTCAAGATACCAGCCGGCCCATGGCATAAAATGAATCCCCAGGAGCACTCCTTCTTGAAACGAGCTTTGATCACCGGCATAACCGGTCAGGACGGCGCCTACCTCGCCGAGTTCCTTCTAAAAAAGGGGTATGAAGTGCACGGCATCAAGCGCCGCACTTCTTTGCTGAATACCAACCGTATCGACCACCTCTACGAAGATCCTCACCAGGAAAGGCGCCGCTTAGTGCTGCACTACGGCGACATGACCGATTCGTCCAGCCTCATCCACGTGGTCGAGAAGGTCCAGCCCGACGAAGTCTACAACCTGGCCGCCCAGAGCCACGTCCAGGTATCGTTTGAAGAGCCCGAATATACTGCCAACTCCGATGCCCTGGGCACTCTGCGGCTGCTCGAAGCCATTCGTATCCTGTCGCTCACCCAGAAGGCGCGTTTCTACCAGGCCTCGACCTCTGAGATGTACGGCCTGGTGCAACAGATACCGCAATCGGAGAAGACTCCCTTTTACCCTCGGTCGCCCTATGGATGCGCCAAGCTCTACGCCCACTGGATCACCATCAACTACCGCGAATCCTACGGCCTGTATGCCTGCAACGGCATCATGTTCAATCACGAGTCGCCCATGCGAGGCGAAACCTTTGTCACCCGCAAAGTGACCCGCGCCATGGCCCGCATCAAGCTCGGCCTGCAGCAAAAACTCTACCTCGGCAATCTTGATTCCAAGCGCGACTGGGGACATGCCCGCGACTACGTGGAGATGCAGTGGCTCATGTTGCAGCAGGCGCGCCCCACAGATTATGTGATCGCCACCGGAGTGCAATACAGCGTCCGCGAATTCGTCACCATGGCTGCGGCTTGTCTTGACATCCATCTGGACTGGACAGGGGAGGGAATTGCGGAGCAGGCCTACGACCAGCACGGCAACGCCATTGTCGCCGTCGATCCCCGTTACTTCCGGCCGGCGGAAGTGGCGACACTGTTGGGCGATTCCAGCAAAGCCCGAAAAGAGTTAGGCTGGTCTCCGCGGATTGATTTCCGCACCCTGGTGGAGGAAATGGCCACCGAGGACCTGAAAGCCGCCGAACGGGACGCCCTGGTAACCCAGCACGGCTAC
>CAZSUK010000115.1:0-9251 GCA_964609355.1 uncultured Acidobacteriaceae bacterium
CATCTCAAGAATGAGGCTGTCCGTTATGGAAGATGTAGTCATTGTCGCCGGAGTGCGCACCCCGGTTGGGAAATTTCAGGGCGCACTCTCCAACTTTTCTGCTGTGCAACTGGGTTCACTGGTGGTGCGGGAAGTCCTGACGCGTGCGCAGCTCAACCCCGATCAGGTCGACGAGTGCATCATGGGCAACGTCGTCTCCGCCGGGTTGGGGCAGAATCCAGCCCGCCAGGCCGCGCTCCATGGCGGCTTAGCTCCCGCCGTCAGCGCCATGACCATCAACAAGGTCTGCGGTTCGGGATTGAAGGCGGTCGGTTTGGCAGTACAGGCGATCCAGACCGGCAACGCAGAGATTGTCATCGCTGGGGGAATGGAGTCGATGACCAATGCACCCTACCTTCTCCCCCAGGGCCGCAGCGGCTTCCGCATGGGCAACGCGACGGTGGTCGACTCAATGATCCATGACGGTCTATGGGAGATTTACAACGACTACCATATGGGGGTGACCGGGGAACACGTTGCTGAGAAGCACGGCTTCACGCGCGAACAGCAGGACGAGTATGCGCTGAACTCGCATCGTAAGGCGGCGGCAGCCTGGCGCGCAGGATATTTGCAATCGCAGATGCTGAGCATCGCGCTGCCGCCTAAGAAGAAGGGTGAGGCGCCCACCACGTTCGATCACGATGAGTCGGTGCGCGAAGACGCCTCGCTCGAAGCTTTGCGGGCGCTCAAGCCAGCCTTCAAAAAAGACGGAACCGTCACCGCCGGCAACGCTCCCGGCGTAAACGATGGCGCCGCGGCGGTGGTGGTGATGTCTGCGTCGAAAGCGCAGTCGCTGGGGCTTTCGCCTATGGTGCACATCCGCGCGCAGGCGACGAGCGGAATCGATCCTAAGTGGGTGATGCTTGCGCCCGTTTTGGGAATTCAGCGAGTGCTGGCAAAAGCGGGGTGGTCGAAGGAAGATCCGGACCTCTACGAATTGAACGAGGCATTTTCAGTACAGGCGCTAGGTGTGATGAAGGAAGTAGGCTTGGATCCGGCCAAAGTGAATGTGAACGGTGGAGCGGTCTCCATAGGGCATCCCATTGGCGCCAGCGGCGCGCGCATCCTGGTCGCCCTGATCTATGAAATGATCCGCCGCGATGTACATCGCGGAGTCGCGGCACTCTGTCTCGGTGGCGGCAACTCGGTCGCCATGGCTGTGGAGCGCTGATCCCGGAAAGTAAGGAAGGTTCTGTGGGGGTATTGACTGCAACTCTTGTGTCGCCAGGGAAGTATGAGCTCATCGAGTATCCGCTTCCAGACCCTGAACCGGGATGCGTGCTCATAAAGATGGAGATGTCGGGGATTTGCGGCACCGACAAACATACCTACCAGGGATACACAACCCAATATGCCGGCGCGGGCTCACCCAGGGAGATCGAATTTCCGATCATCCAGGGGCATGAGAATGTCGGCACAGTAGCAGCGATTGGCGGCAATGGTATCTACAGCGACTTCGAAGGAATAACGCTTAACGTTGGCGACCGGGTGGTTGTGGGGGCCAACGTATGCTGCGGTCAGTGCTACTACTGCCGCCACGATTTTCCCTACTACTTCTGCCAGAGCACAACCGATTACGGCAACAACATGACCGCAAAAAATCCACCGCATCTTTTCGGTGGATGGTCGCAGTACCTCTACGTCGTACCGGGAAGTTTCCTGGTACGGGTGCCGGATGACCTGCCCTCCGAGGTTGCTGTCCTTACTGAGATCATGGCCGTTACGGTTGGGCTTGATCGGGCCAAGCAAATCTCTGCCTTTCCCAATGAGTCATTCCGCTTCGACGATACGGTGGTCGTGCTGGGTGTGGGACCACTGGGTATGTGCTTCCTGATGAAGGCACGTATGCTGGGCGCAGGAACCATCGTAGCCGTCGACCTGTCGGAGTATCGGCTGGCCACCGCCAAACGGTTGGGTGCGGATCATGTGCTCAATGTGTCCGGTACCACGGCGGCGGACCGTCTCCAATTCGTCCGCGGCCTTACCGGCGGGCGCGGCGCTGACATGGTCATCGAGACTGCCGGGGTTCCCCAGGCAGTTCCCGAGGGGCTGGATATGTTGCGCCTGGGTGGCCTGTTGGTGGAGGCGGGAAACTTCTCTGACCTGGGCGAGGTCTCCATCAGTCCCCACCGGCATATCTGCGCGAAAAACGCGCGCATCCTGGGAGTCGGTGGGGAAGAACCTGCCGCTTACGCTCCCAGCATGCGGCAGATGGCCCGCTACATGAAGCACTATCCCTTGCGTGACTTTGTCACCCATCGCTTTCCACTCCGTGGAGTCGAAGCTGCCATGGAAAAGTCAATCGCCCTGGATTCGATGAAGGTAATTATGGAGCCATGGACCTGATCAGCTTGCGTCCAACTGGCTGACGACCTTGTTCAGGTACTTAAGACTAGCCGCGACGCTTTCGACCGGCGGTCGCGTAGCCGCTCCAAACTTCACATCCTGCTCCACGACCATCCAGCCGGAATAATGGTTGCGCGCCAGAACGCGAAAAAATTCAGGAAAATCGATCGATCCTTCACCAATGATGGTGAAGGCCTTGGCCTCCACGGCCTGCTCAAAGTTCATTTTCTTCGCTCGCGCTTCGTTGAGCACCGCCGGATCGACATCCTTGATGTGAACGAAGCGCAGGATGTTGCGATACTTCTCCGCTTCCACAATGCAATCGTCCCCGGCATAGTCACAGTGTCCCGTATCCAGGCACAGCCCGATTCCGGTAGCCGAGGTCACATCGAAGAACTTTTCCGTCTCCGCTGCAGTTTCCACGTTGGTCGAAACGTGGGGATGGAAAACCAGATCCAGGCCAAACTCCTGCGTCACCTGTGCGGCTTGCGCCACTACCTTGGCTACCTGCTTCCATTGTTCGGCATTCAATCCTTTGCTGCCGTCAGCCGGAACGCGTCCCGCAATGCGATCCCGTTCTTCCGATTGGGCGTCGGCCAAAACCAGGAAGGGCGCCCCCAACGAGGAGAGCAATCCGCCCACCTTGCGGATTTGTTCCACCACCACCTTGGCCGAGGCTGGATCGCTCAGCGGCACCGGCACAAACGAGCCCAGCAGCTTTAACTTCCGCTGGGACAACTCGGCAGACAAAACGCCCGCATCCGTGGGAAAAAATCCATAGGGTCCGAGTTCGGTTCCGGTGTATCCCGCCTGAACCATCTCGTCCAACATCTTCTGGTAGCTTTGTTCCCATGACGGGCCGGGATAGTCTAAGACGCCCCAGCTGTCAGGTGCTGAGGCAAAGGTGAATCGCGAAGTTAGGCTTGTCATTTATAAAATCCTTTTAACATTGTAGATTCCAATCGAAGATTAAAAGACGATCGTCTGCAACATACAGTCGATGATTTCTTTGAGAAAGTCCAGCCAATAAGCGCTTATATCGCTCGTTTATAGTTCGGCGCCCTCTCCTGGTCAAGCCTTTTCGAGGGGCGGCTTACCTTCCTTGAAGAGGGTCAGCATCTATCCCCTGCTATACTCGGCCCACCGGATGAACTGGAGCCGCCAATGCTTTTCAAAGCACTCAGTGCGGCGGTGTACGGCATCGACGCTCACATCATCGACGTTGAGGTTGACTACTCCGGAGTCAAGACCATGGAAGACTGGTTTCACACCGTCGGCTTGCCCGATGCTGCGGTGCGTGAAAGCCGGGACCGGGTCCGCGCGGCCATCAAGAATTCCGGCTTCAACATTCCACCCACGCAAATCACCATCAATCTGGCTCCTGCCGATCTCAAGAAAGAAGGATCGGGTTTCGACCTGCCCATCGCCATCGGCATTCTCGGTGCTTACGGTGCGCTGGAGCTGAAGGACCTGGCGCAATACCTGTTGGTCGGCGAGCTCGGGCTCGATGGCACGCTGCGCGCGGTTCCTGGTGTGTTGCCCATTGCCGTCGCTGCGCGGGCTCGTGGTATCGCCAATCTTATCGTTCCCGAGCGTAATGCGGCTGAGGCTGCGGTCGTTGAGGGTGTGAACGTATTTCCCGTCCGCACCTTGATTCAGGTCCGTGAGCTGTTGAACGCCGGCGGTCTCTATGCGCAGCCGTTTCGTGTCAATTCGCAGAGTCTTCTTTGCGAGCACCATGCTTACGCGCTCGACTTTAAGGATGTTCGCGGGCAGCAGACGGCTAAGCGCGCCTTGGAGGTCTCCGCAGCCGGGGGGCATAACATTCTTATGATCGGCCCCCCAGGTTCGGGCAAGACAATGTTAGCCAAGCGCCTGCCCTCGATCCTGGCTCCGCTGCGCCTGGAAGAGGCTCTGGAAACCACTAAGATCCATTCCGTTGCCGGAGTGCTTGATGCGGATGCGGGTCTGGTTACGCAGCGTCCTTTCCGTTCGCCGCATCACTCGATTTCCGATGCCGGGCTGATTGGGGGCGGCAGTATTCCTCGGCCGGGTGAAGTTTCGCTGGCCCACAACGGCGTTTTGTTCCTGGATGAGCTGCCTGAATTTCCGCGTAATGTGTTGGAGGTGATGCGGCAGCCGCTCGAGGATGGAACCGTCACCATCTCCCGTGCTTCCATGTCTCTGAGCTTTCCTGCGCGCTTCATGCTGGCGGCGGCCATGAATCCTTGTCCTTGTGGCTATTTCAACGACAAGTCGCATGAGTGTATTTGTACTCCGCCGATAATGCAGCGCTACATATCCAAGATCTCCGGCCCCTTGTTGGACCGCATTGACATCCACATCGAGGTTCCTGCGGTGCAATATCGGGAGCTTCGTTCCGGTGCGGCCAGCGAGGGATCGGCGGAAATCCGCGCGCGTGTGATGGCGGCGCGCGAACGCCAGGATCAACGCTTCCTCAAGGACCGGATCTTCACTAATGCGCAAATGAACACTCGTCAGATCCGCACCTATTGTGAGCTCTTGCCGGAAGCTGAGCGGCTCCTGGAGAGGGCTATGCAACAACAGGGTCTGAGTGCGCGAGCACATGACCGGATATTGAAAGTCGCTCGCACCATTGCTGATCTCGATGCAGAGCCCGGCATCACCGTAGGCCACATTGCGGAGGCAATCCAGTACCGCACGCTCGACCGCAGCTTCTGGAGCTGAAGGTGATGAGTGGCCGTGGCTTGATTTAAGCTCTGTCGAAAAACATTTCCAAGAGAGGACTGCTGAACCGCAGATCTCTCCACTTCGCTGCGCTTCGGTCGAGATGACAAAGGGGAGGCCGGTGCTTCCAGGGAGAGTAGTCGCTGAACAGGAGCCGCTGTTTCATCACCTCCGAAGCGTAGCGAAGTGGAGGGACCTGCGGTGCGCCCTGCGGCCTCATCCACTCTGTCTCACCCGGCGGCCGGACCTTGCTCGGGCTACTCTCGCGTCAACTCTTCAATAAGTTTTCGGTGAGCCGGATACTCCCGAATAAGCTCGGATCGCGTGGCCAGCTCAAAATCCTCGAACTCGAACCCGGGCGCCACCGTGCAACCCACAAGCGCAAACCCTGCCGGTTCCCTCAATCTTGACGCAAACCAACATCCCGCTTTCACTACCGCTTGGAAACCGGCACCGGAACCCAGGTGCAACTCCGATGCATTTCCTTCCGCATCGATCACGTACACGACCAAACTATTCCCTGCATAGAAGTGCCACACCTCATCGGCAGCGATGCGATGGAATGCAGAAAAGTCCTTTCCCTCAAGCAGAAAATAAATGGCGGTCGACGCCGCGCGATTCCCGCCGAAGGTAGAGGGCAGAGCACTCCCGGCAATCGTCAGGTCTGCTTTATAGGTGGCACGGTAGTATCCGCCCTCAGGGTGAGGGCTGAGTTCCAGGTGATCGATCCAGTACTGGGCGTTCTCGACCAACTTATTGCCCCGTTTGTTGCCGCAAAGCATGAACGACCACTCGCAGCATCTCCTCCTCGGGAGCGCGCTTGCCGGTCCAGATTTCAAACTGCCGTGCGCCTTGCTGCACAAACATCTCCACCCCGGTCACAACCGGGATCCCTTTTTGCCGAGCCATGTGCAACAGTGGTGTTTCCACCGGGTTATAGACCAGGTCGAACACCAGCTTCGCGTTGATCTCTTTCGGCTCCAGGATGTGTTGCGCTTTCACCCCATGCATGCCAACGGCGGTGGCGTTGACAATCACATCGAAGCTGCTCTTGGCCACCTGTTCGCGGCGAATGGTTTTTGCTTTGGCTTCCCGCGCCAGCTTCTGCGCCGTCTGTGGCGTACGATTCAGGATCACCACCTCCGCGCCCTTGTTCACCAGGCCGAAGACCGCCGCTCGGGCGGCTCCACCCGCCCCTAACACCAGAATCTTCGCCCCGGCCAGAGAAAGCCGCTTTTCCAGCGGACGCACAATGCCGCCAACATCGGTATTGAACCCGTAAAGCTTTCCATCGTGGTTGCGCACGATGGTGTTGCATGCTCCTACCTGGGAGGAGATAGGGTCCATGTTTTCCAGATGCTTCAGCACCTCCTGCTTCAGAGGCATGGTTACGCTCAAACCGGAGACAGGCAACTCGCGGACCACGGTGAGCAGGTCAGTGAGTTTGCTGGTTTGCAGCGCCAGATACACCGCATTCACCGTTTCTCGATGGAATGCAGTGTTCATCATCAACGGCGACAGGGAGTGTTTGATGGGGTTGCCAACGACACCATAGATGCGCGTAGCGGTATCGATCTGCGCAATGCGGTACATGTCCGTGAGGGTGCGCGCGGCAATCTGGCCTGGAGCGGTCTCTTCCCCCTCGACCGCCGCGGCAAACGTGAAGGCGCTGCCCGCACGCACAGCCAGCACCCGGCTGATCACTCCCTGATCGCCCATGCATAAGCCGACCATGTTGGCATGGTCGCCGCTGCGCTCGAGAAATTGCATCATCACCACGTTGTCGGAAAGTGACCGGGCCGTAGACACGATCTTGATAAATTCAGGTTCGTAGGGACGGATGCGTTCAAAGATGCCATCCAGATCCTTGGTCGTCTGAAAATCATGGTACGAGACCATGAGGGCCACGCCGCGACTGCGCAGCTTCTCCAGCTCAGAGGCGTCGATCGCCTCGGCGGTCTGCAATTCCAGATCCAGCAGGTGAAAACCAGACGCGGTGGCTTTTTGAAGCACTTCCAATTCGGCCGCAATCGTACCCTTGAACTTTCCCCCGTTGGCGCTGCGGCGGCAGGTGGCTATGGCCGTGACCACGCTGTTTTCCGCCAGAAACTCCTTTAACTTGGGCAGTGCAGCCAGGGGCTTTTCCAGGTAGTCGAGCCGGAATTCCAAAAAGGGGCAGTCGCCGATGGCCACAGCGGCGCGGTCGACCATCTCGGCCACCGTGGATCCAAGGATGGCCACGCACACTTTGCCCATGCGCGACCGGAGGTAGTGCTGCGACAAAGAGGGAGCAGCAGAGTTCATGATGACAATCTGGGCATCTTACCGACCGCACCCGCGGGATGGCAACAACCGTATTATGGATGAAGGAGCGAATCCCCATTGAATCATTTATCGGTAGAGCAAACCACAGCGTTGCATCCCTGGAATGAGCGGGGAGAGATCGACGCCCCCGGCCTGGAAAATTGGGTTCAGGGGCGGCTGGCACGGCAGCGCGACCAGATCGATACCCTTTTAGCTGTGGACGGTGAGAAGACCCTGGAGAATACCCTTCGTCCTTATGACGATGCCGTGGCGACCCTCGGCGCTACTGGCTCACTCGCGTCGCTGCTGGACAGCGTGTACCCGGATAAGGCGGTGCGCGACAAGGCGCGGGAATTGACCCAGGCAGTGGCCGAGGCGGCCACTTCGTTGTCCCTGAACCAGGAGGTTTACCGCGCGCTTGCGGCGATCGACCTGAGCGCCCCCGATCCCACCGTTGACCCGGGGACCCGCCACTATGTGAACCAGACCCTGCTCAACTACCGCTTGGCCGGCGTCGACAAGGACGATGACACTCGCGCCCATTTGCGCGAGCTGTCCGATAAAGCGACCGAGCTCTCGCTCACCTTCGCCAAACATGTTCAGGAGAACGTGAACCGGGTCGAAGTGCAGGATGCCGCGGAATTGGACGGACTGCCGGAAGACTACATCCGCAACCACCCGCCCAACGAGCAGGGCGTGATTACGCTGACCACCGATTTCCCTGATATGCAACCGGTGATGACTTTTGCCAAAAGCGCGGACCTGCGCCTGCGCATGTTTCGCGCCTACAACACCCGCGCTTATCCGATGAACCGCCAGCTGTTGCTGGACCTGCTTGCGGTACGCCAGGAGACTGCTTCTGTCCTGGGGTTCCGCTCCTGGGCCGACCTGGCGACTGCGAACCAGATGATGGGATCGGCCGCCAATATGAAGAAATTTATCGGCGAGCTGGAGCTGGCTTCACGCCAGGGCGCTGTGCAGGAATACGAGATGGTGCTGGCCTTCGCCCGCAGACAGCAGCCTGGCTTGACGACGCTCAAGACCAGCGACCGCGGCTATTGGTACGAGCAATACCGCCGTGAAGCCTTTGATTTTAATTCGCAATCGGTCCGTCCCTACTTTCCTTACGCTGCCGTCGAGCAGGGCATACTTGAAACCGCAGCCCGCCTCTTCCAGGTCAGCTTCAAGCCCAACCTGCAGGCCGCCGTCTGGCATCCCCAGGTGACCGCCTGGGACGTGTACGATCGCGGCCGGCTTTGTGGCCGGTTCTACCTCGATATGCATCCCCGCGAAGGAAAAGACAAGTGGTTCAGTGCTGCCCCGCTCATTCCGGGGATTCGAGGCCGGCAGTTGCCCGAGGCAGCGCTTATATGCAATTTCCCCGGTGGCAAAGCGGACGATCCGGGACTCATGCAATACAGCGACGTGGTCACCTTTTTCCACGAGTTCGGCCATCTCATGCACGCTATTCTCGGCGGCCAGCAGCCGTGGGCGGGCATTAGCGGGATCGCCACCGAGGGCGACTTTGTGGAAGTGCCCTCGCAGATGTTGGAGGAGTTCTTCCATGACGCCAGGCTGTTGGCTTCCTTCGCGCGGCATTATCAGACGGGCGAGCCCATCCCGCCGGAGCTGGTTGAAAGGATGAATCGGGCCAGTGCCTTCGGCAGAGCCGACGGAGTGCGTACCCAGCTTTTCTACACCAGCTATTCGCTCGACGTGCACAACCAGCCGCCCGAGAATCTGGATCCCGACAAGCTGCTCGAAGAAGGCTACAAGCGCATGATGCCTTACGAGTGGGTCGAGGGCAATCGCATGTACTCGAGCTTCACCCACCTCATTGGCTACTCTTCGAA
>CAZSUK010000116.1:0-9699 GCA_964609355.1 uncultured Acidobacteriaceae bacterium
CCAGGATTTGACGCGCGATGGTCTTGTGTTGGCGCTGGCGGGCGATCTGCAGCGCAGGCATAAGGCCGAAGAAGACCGCGGCCGCGAACATCACGGCGATCGTGAAGAGCAGGACGCGCCAGTCGGGCGCGGCGCTCGCCCACTTCGGCGTGTCCATCTTCGTCAATGCGATTTGGATCACCGCGCAGCCGAGCACAAGGCCGGCAAGCGCACCAAGCATGGCCAGCAGCAGGCTCTCAGTGCACAGTTGCCTGAAGATGCGCCCGCGGTTGGCGCCGATGGCGATGCGTATGCCGATTTCGCGCTCGCGCGTCACCGCACGGGCCAGCATAAGTCCGCCGAGATTGGCGCAGGCAACGGCCAGGATTAGCAGCGTGAGCACGGCCACCATGGCCGCGACCTGGTACATCTCCGGCTGCATCACCTGCATGTGTCCGCCTGGCGAGATCTGGATGTACTCTTTATCCCAGATGTCTTTGGGGTGCTGGTGGCGCAGTTCATCGGTAAGGGCGCGTAGCTCCTGGCCGGCGGTCTTTGCGGAAACGCCCGGAGCGAGGCGGCCCCACATGCGGACGGCAGAGTCGCCCGGGTCGGTAAGCGTGTGGCTTCCTTCGACAAAATATGGCTGCTGGATGATGGGCATCCAGATGTCGGGACGCTGCCCGCCGAGGCTGGCAAAGGCGTAAGGGAGCACCCCGATGATGGTGGCGGGCTTCTTATCGATGTGGATGATGCGGCCAACGACGGAAGGATCGCCGCCGAAGCGGCGCTGCCAGAAGCCGTAAGTGATTACGACGGAAGGAGGCGCGGCAGGATCGCCGTCGCGTTTGGGATCGAAGAGGTGGCCGATGGCTGCGGGCGTTCCCAGTTCGGTGAAGTAGTTGGGCGTGATGAAGGACGCCGATGCCTGCTGAATATCGCCGTCGACCTGCATGGGAGGCACGCCCAGCACGCCCATGACTGCCGACAGCGTCTTTGCATTCTTCTCGTAGAAGAGGAGCGATATGTTGGGCGTTCCGTCGGTATAGGCGTTGGGCGAACGGCGTTCCAGGCGCACCAGGGAACCCGGATCGCGGACCGGCAGGGGCTCGAGCGCCACCACGTCGAAGACAGTGAATGCAGCCACGTTGACGCCGATCCCGATGGCCAGCACCAAAACGGCCGTGAGCGTGAAGCCGGGGGAGCGGGCGAGAATACGCACGGCGTAGCGGAGGTCCTGGATGAGGCGGTCAAGCCAGGTCCAGCCCCACGCTTCGCGCGCTTGTTCCCGTATACGCAGCGTATTGCCGAAGTTGTTGCGCCCTGCTCGCGCCGCCATCTCGCGATGAAACTCCATGTCACTCGCCAGCTCCACATCAAACCGGCGGCGGTTGATGAGGTAACGAATGCGCCGGAAGAGTTCACCCATGGGCAGGCCTCCTGGTTGTGTCCGTTATGCCGTGCGCAATATGTTCTGAATCGCTTGCGTCACGCGATCGTACTCCGATAGCTCAGCCTTCAGGTGCTTGCGCCCCTCCGGCGTGAGGCGGTAGAAGCGCACCTTGCGGTTGGTCTCTGAAATGCCCCACTCGGCTGTTACCCAACCCTTGACCAGCATCTTTTGCAGCGTGGGGTAGAGCAGTCCCTCTTCCACCGCCAGCACTTCGCTGGAGAGGACGTGAATTCGCTGCGCCAATGCATAGCCGTGCAACGAACCGGATTGAAGAACGCGCAGAATCAGCATGGGAAGCGCGCCAGAAGGCATTCCTGCTTTAGGCGTATCAACCATAGGCATAACGCTATTATGCCTTAAATTGTTTGTCAAACGAAGAACTAGAGTAGGGGGCACCACGCGCCACTGCGGCCGGATCTCGCTCCTTCGCGCCGATGTAAAGAAGCGCTATGCCCTTTGGCCTAAATATATGTTGGGCCTGACCCCGTTCATCGGTCATGTGTCCGACAAAACGCAGGTCGTCGGCTGTATGCGCCCTTTGCCGTCCTAGAAGGATTCGTGGACAAGGATTCGTGGACAAGGATTCGTGAAGGATTCGTGGAAACTTTCCGCTGGGGGTAGTTCCGTCCGCCCGCTCATCTCCGGGTACTCAGAGGCGATCGATGTCGAGATATCGACACTTGTCGACACATCGATAAAGCACTTTCGCCTCTACCGATTTCGAACTTAAGCAGTTGACCTCAAATATCGGAATTGCAAAGCCAATATCGCTGCCTTGAGAGGTTGGCTTTGATCATAGGCAGAGCAAAAGTCGATTGGAGCGTTGATTGCTCTATTTGCGGTCCATCAGGACAAAGTGAAGTCCGGAAAGACGATTTTGACGGAATCCATCATCGCCAGACACCCATCCAATATGGAGTCCGCTCGATTTTGCCGCTACCAGGTGATGCTAGGTGACTCGATGTGCAAGTTCAAAGTGAACTCGTCAACCATTGCAGTCGGCTGTCTGATCGCGTTTGTCGCGTTTATCCTGATCGCCGGCTGCTCGCGACAGATCGTCAAGGCAGCCAGCACTTCAGATAACAAGCCTGCCTCTTCCAACGCTCGGGAACAGACGGCCCTGATCCATCAGGGTAAGCTCATCTTTGATGAGACTCCGAAGTATGCCTCAAAGTATGTTGGCAACAAACTGTCATGCAATGACTGTCACATAAAAGATGGTACTGCTCCCTATGCAGCTCCGATGATCGACCTCGCGGGTCTGTTCCCAATGTTCAATAAACGTGCTGGGCATGTGATCTCATTGCAGAATCGTTTGCAGGAATGCTTCTCTCGAAGTGAGGCAGGAAGTCCACCGCCTCTCGACAGTCCCGAATTGACTGCTCTCGTCGCCTATATCAACTTCCTGTCACGTGACGAGGTCAAAGGGAAACCCTTCAAAGGGCGTGGCCTGGTTAAGCTTCCACAGCTCACGGGAGACCCTGCTCATGGCAAGTCGGTCTATGCCGATCAATGTGCCGGGTGTCACGGAACGGACGGCGCTGGTGTACCCCCCATGCTGCCTGCGGTCTGGGGACCGAACTCTTATAACGACGGCGCCGGCATGAATAGGCCAAACAATATGGCAGCATTTGTTTATCACAACATGCCACAGAACCATCCAGGCACGCTTTCAGCTCAGGATGCATACGATGTGTCGACATTCGTCCACACCATGCCACGGCCGAAGTTCAACGAAGCGTACAAAAACTATTGATGTCGCCGGCTCCCACAACTGGCGCGAGCAACAAACAGGTAAACGCCGGGGACAGACTGGATGTTTACCAATGTTTTGGAGTTGGTGAACTTCCGGTCCGTTCCCGGGTTATCCCAAACTCGACAACCAAACTCCGCCTGACCAGGTTGTAGTTGCTGCGGAAAAACTCCCGAAACTATCTATTCAGTGATCGTGGAACCGTAATTTGTGGGTTGCGGAGCCGTCCCCCGCACCTGGTCGATGAACCAGGGCACTTCTTTATTAATCAAGTCGGGCCGGTCAAACATAATGTTATGCCCGCTACCTCTGGCGATAATTCTGCGGCTGCGAGTTGACAGCTTCTTGAGGTCTTCCTGCATTTGGCTCCAGGCGTTCTGTGCATTCACGTCTCCCTCCGTCGGATGGCTCGACCTTTGTTTCGTGGGATCGTGCGAGATGATCAGAATTGGAAGCCCACTATAAGACGCAGATTGAACAGCCTCCTGGCTGGACCGATCGATATTTTTCATTTCGGCTGAGATAGCGCTGAAATGCACTCGGCAGTTAGCTTCTCCCTGTAACTTTCTGGTGTGAATGTCAACGCCTGGCGCACCCCATGAACACATCCCTGACAGGCGGGGAACGCCTGCACTCAATGCGAGTTTGACGAGCCATGGCGGCGGTCCCCCGCCCCCACCTTTCATTGCCGGGTTCTTGTCTTGAAAAGGGGTCGAACCGTCCACGAATACAATGCCAACCACATCTGCCGGATAGCGCGCTGCATAATCGCGCACATAGATTCCGGCGATGGAGTGACCCATCAGGACGATGTTCCCTGTAATTCCAGCCTGGAGCAAAAGTTGGTGCAGCTCACCGGAAATATGGTCAGCATCTCGAAGATCCGGTGCTGCATCACTCCAACCGAATCCGGCGCGATCATAGGAACAGACGCGGGTGGTCTTTGAAAGAGCCGGTTGTACGCCTGACCAAACGAGCGAGTCGCTGCCTAGCCCCGCATCGAGGATGATGACAGGTGAGCCGCTCCCAGTGCAGAAGATGTGCATCTTATGGCCATTGACCGTATAGATATCGCCTGGACGAGTGTTAAGAGCCCAAAAACGGTGCATCGCTATGGTGTTGAACAAGCTGTTTCCTGCTAAGGCAACTGCTAAAAGAACGCTGAATGAAAGAACGATCCGCTCGGTCAGCTTCCTCCACAAGCCGTAAGGCTTTGCCGAAAGCGAACGAAGACGTTCAACAGCTAGCCACGTAACCACGATTGCGATCGCTAGGAGGATGGCCGGTAGGACAACATAGTCTAAGTCCATTCATTCCTCCGCCACTCTGCAAGCTACTTGCCGGTTTCCGAACTCGCCTCATTCTCCTCCCATGAAATCCGGGTAATCTGGAAAGTCATTTCATGTCCCTTGAAAGCCAACTGAAGGAGCCCTTTTCCCTCCCCAGTCAGGGTCATATTCCAAGGCACAATGGCCTCATTGATTGCCTCTGCGCTCATCACGAGCATGCCTTGTGAAATGCTTGCTTCGACAATAGGAGCCGCCCCTGGAATAGCGTCAAACTCAACCAGCTTTCCATTGCTGTCCATGGATGCGTGGGCATTGGTAATGGTACCGGTCAGTCGCCCGTTATAGTTCATTAGTTCAAGCGTCCCAACTCGTTTGTCCTGGGCGCTTATCTTCCATACACCGACGTAGGAGGTTGGGTTCGTAGCAGTTTGTGCCAACGAAACCCCGATGCCGAAGAGAAATGACACCATGCAGGCTGCTCCAAACAAACCCGCTGCCGACGCCGCCTTTTGGCGGAGACTCGATGGTCTTGCTTTTTCGAATTTCATAATGGTCATCTCCAGAACGTCCACCTCATAATTTAGGCAGCGTGTTCTATATATCGTAATCCGACTATATCGGATACCGACTACGACTGTCAACATCAAAGCGATTAGCCATCTACTGCTATGTAGTATACTATTGTTATAGTAGTTTTCAGAATCCCCCCGGTTGACCAAGCGGGGCTGTGAATAGAATGTCGAACCGGAAGTATGCTTTTACCAAGCCCCGGCGGCGATTACGAAAGATAGCCTGGCCAATTCTCTTCATCTTCTGGATGGTCGCACTTGGCATTGGTGTAAACGCAGGAGTTTTCACCGTAGGTTCCGTGGTTTTCCCATACCTGCCCTATCCTCATCCGGAGCAGCTAGTTATACTTCGAGCCAAAATTCACGATGGCGACGCGGGGATGTATGCTGACGACTTCGTCCGCCTCAGGGAACAAACTGTAGTGTTCCAACAGCTGAGCGCGTCGACCGCACATGCATTTCGGCTGAAGACGCGGACGGGTTCGCAAGACATTACAGCAAGCCTTGTTAGCGCTGGGTTTTTCCAAATGATGGGCGACCGCTTCTACCTTGGCCACGACTTCGATCCTCCCGACCCCGCCGTCGACAACGACCGAGTCGCCATCCTCTCCCACGCAATGTGGGAGCAACTCGGCGCCGATAAGTTTGTAGTTGGATCCACCATATCGATGGATGAAACACCCTTCACGGTAGTCGGCGTGCTCGCTGCCGGTATGCGGGATCGGGGCGCGTCCGTCACGATCCCGCTCGTCCTTACTGCCGAGCAACGCCTCTCTCACCAGCAACGGGTGAATGTGATCGGACGTCTCAGAAGCAGGATCAGCGTGCTCCAGGCACAATCGAACGTAGACATGGCTCTCGCTCGTATCTCACGTAGCGATCTCGACCTTGTGGTGGTGCCAGTGAATATCGATTCTCTCCATAATGATCGGAAATTCACGATCTGGCTCCTGCTCGGAATGGTCGCGTTCCTCCTGCTGATGGAGTCCGTTGGAGTTCTAAGCCTGTTTCGGTTGCGTTCGGAAGCAGCACTTAAGAGGAACTTAAAAGCATCCGGCGGGTCCTGGCCATAGCATGCGCAACGATCACGCTTGCAAATGGGATTCTCGTTTTTGTCTTTGCGTCCGCTTCGGGTTTCTAATTCTTCCGATCGTCTGCCGTGGCTCCCGATTGTTTGCGGTTCGTCGCCTTGGGCGCAAAATACCCCCGGCGGGCCTGCACATCCAGGTCGTGTTGGTCGACCTTCACTTGCAAGCGGTGATAGGTCCCTGTGGGCCTCACGTCCTTGAGCGAGACCTGGAGCAAATACAGGTACTGCGGCGCGGCCGCCAGGCTCTTCAGCCCGTTCTCAAGATCATTGTTGTTGTGGAAGAAAGTTCCGCCGGTTCCGTATGCCAGTTCTGCCATAGCATTCTCGCTCGCCTCCATTGCCGCCAGGCGATCCAGCGACGTTTGTCCAACCGTGTCACTGATGATGGTATTGCCACCCTGGCTCGCGTCTGCATTTCCCTGGTAGAGCCCACGCGCGTCCAACGCGCTGATGACGACATTCGAGCCGGCAGCCCGGTCAAGTAGCTGTGATTTGAAAGTCATTGCTTCGGGGGACAGGGACAGGAAACCGGGAGACACCAGGATCAGCGTTCGCTGTCCAGGCAGTTTCGACATGGCGCTCACCACGGCTCCTATCAAGAGCAGCGATTGGCGGGCATCTTCTTCGCCTATGGCAAGCGCCCGCATGGCGGCGGAACGCGCCAATCGCTGGCCCACAAAAGTCGGGTTGTCAATGCCACTACCCGGGGGGTCCTTCGAGTAAAGCTCACCACCACCCCCACCACAGGCTTCCGCCTTTGTGACCGCCACCTCGAATTCCGTAGTGTCGTGCTGGTTGAGAATCTTGTCGGCGGCGTAATAGTCGACATCGGGACAATCCCGTGTGTCGTGCTGAAACGTCCGGTGAACCTTCAGCTTCTTTATCGCAGCCTGCAGCACGGCCCGATCGCGCGTTATCCCGGAGTTGACGCCCGAAAACGACACCACAGCCTCGTAATCTGTTGCGGCGAGGGGCTCGTCGAGCATTTTGATTGCGGCCGTTTGGGTAATCGCAAGGTCGGAAGAGTTGAGGTGCCGATCGTCAAAAAGGAAAAGGATGAATCTGTTTTGCGCAGACGCCAGGGTGGCCGAAGCTCCCGAACCGGCAACACCCGAACCGGCGGTCGCGCCCGTCTCAGCCCCGGTCGGCACCACTCCAGTGGCGGCTGACTTGACCACGGTGAACCCCGTAATGGCTCTTATCTTGCCTTGGTCGAAGACGGTGAAGTCGCTCTGGCCCAGTTTGCCGACCGCGCGTCCCTGCTTATCACGAACCACCGCTGGAATCAGCAGTTCCGGGACCTCGACATGCAGCGTGACTCCGCCGGCGGGAACACTCCCCGGAGGCGCAACCGCAAAGGCCCCGTTTGCAGCAACGGTCGAAGTGGCTCCCTGCATCACCGGCTCGGCTGGCGCGGCACTTGCGGGAGCCGGTGGCTCGCCGCTCCTCGCACTCCCCGGCTGGGAAGCGCCAGCCTGGGGAGCCTGCATTTTTGCAGCAGGCACGGAAGTGGACTCTGCTGCCGGCGGCAGCGGTTGGCCTTTCACCGGACTCCCGGCCTGCATTTCCGGCGCCCCTGATGTCACAAGCTGCGACGCGCTTTCCTTCGCGCTTTTGTTGATGACGTCCGTCCTCGCAGGTTCTGCCTTCGCGCTGGGAGGAGCAGAGCCCCCAGCAAGGATCCGCGCTGTCGACGCGAAGCGGTGGTAATGGGTGAAGTGAGTCTCGTTGAGCCATTCTCTCGGCGCATCTCCATTGATGGTGTCGGGATCGTCGAGTGCCCTCGAAAGAGCAATGCTGCGCACCGGGCAGGTGAATGTGGTTCCGGCGATATCGACGGGGCCATACTCCACCAGAATGGCGGCGCGGCGGAACGGTGCTCCTCTGGTCAAATCCGCGTCCATGGTTATACGCAGAATTGTTCCATCGGCCGGGCTGACTCCGATCGACCCGTGATAGCCGGGTTTGGTATGTACGATTCCGGGGTTGGAAGGGACGGCGTTCAGGACTTCGTAGTGAGAAGCCGATGCAGGCACCTCATAACGGAAGACTGCGACTCCCCCCTTCGCAGACTCTTCCCAGTGGCTCCAGCGGATGTTGCCATAGGCCGTATCGGCAAGGATCATGCCCAGTGTGTTGCCGAACTCTCCCCCCGAAATCAGGCCCACGTTGGCCTGCCATACGGCCGAACCCTGGGTCGCAGGCTGATTCTCCCGTTCGTTACGCACCGATATTTCCCCGCTCGAAGTGTCAATCAAGTGCAACCCCGAACGTGTCGGCCAATTATCCTTTTTGAGCGCCTGGGGCCTGTCGTCGTAAAGGCTTATCACCCGGGTGGCGAAAAAGTCTGGTAAGCGAGGCAGCGTTTGCGAAACATATCTTCGCGCAGCCTGCAGGATTCGAGTTTGCTCTGCGCTGTTCGGAGCTGGCGTCGCCGGCAGCTCGTTTGCCGGCGGGTCGAAGAAAGCCGATCGGTCAGCAAGCAGTTCGAGAGCTCGCGCCCCTTGCGTGCCCGGAACCAGATCTGCTTTGAGCCGGCCCAGCGTAGCTTCCGTAAGCCGTTCCGTGAGCTCGAAGCCGCCAATTTCCTGTGCAATCTCGGTGTCCGGCTTGTGTGCGTTGATTGCCGTGTTGAGCGCCTGTTGTAACTGCGCAACGGTCGTGTGTTTGGAGGCACTGAGCGGGATTGCTGTGGCAACAAGGAAAACAACAATCCACGACCGCCGCATCAGACTACTCGCGTCTTGAATGGACGCTGGCACCTTAAAACCCCACTGGAAACTAAAGACAAAGGATACGCTTTTCGAGACGCAGAACGGGAATCCGAGAGATAAAGGGACAGCACACCTATTGCGGCATTTCTTGGAGGAAAGGCATCGTGCCCCTTATCTCCCCGTCATTATTCATTCAAACTGGTTCAGATCGGTGTCGGTGGTAGGGTGACCCAACGCACGGCACATGGCAACGATCTGGCCTTTGTGATGAAAGGCATGCGTCAGCACATGATGAAGGACGAGCGCCGGGGTGCGGACGGCGACGTCGCCATCAGGGAAATGAAGCTCCGCATCGGCATTGAGTTGTTGATTGGTCAAGGTCGACAAATAAGCGTGGGTAGACTGGCTGACTTCTTTCTGCAGAAGCCTCACATCGGCAGCAACCGAGCACTCCTCAACGGTCCGGTTGGCATACCGCAACCCCTGGAGCGTGTGAACCCAAAACCCTTCGCAGTTGAAAATATGAATCGCTTGTTCACGCAGCGTGCGGAAGCCGAAGCCGGATAATTCCGTCACATAATCGTTTGTTGGCATTGTGGACAGGTGATCCAGCACCAGATTAAGGCTGGCGTGTGTCCAGCCATGGAGTTTCCGAACACCGTCGAGGGTGAACACTGATCTCTCCTTATGGGCTCTTATCTCCCATGATTAGCATTCTAAAAGTTCCAGTCCCGTCCATGAATCTTTGACCACGAATCTTGACCACGAATCTTCGGGTTAATCTTGTCCCCGGATCTTTCCGAACGAGGATTCATACGGTAGGAGACCACAGTTGAGTCGGCATCCTCGGTC
>CAZSUK010000117.1:0-3471 GCA_964609355.1 uncultured Acidobacteriaceae bacterium
GATCAATTGCTTCTGGTTTGGTTCGACGATGAAGAATACGTCTTTGTTACGGTAATCGACGATCGTCACCAGCCTGGCGCCGGGCTTGAGCATACCCCACGACCTGTCGAGCGTCTCCCTCCTACGCCGTCGAACACTACGTCGACCTTCTGAGTCTGCTCTTCAAAGCGAGACGCCTGGTAGTCGATCACTTCCGCTGCGCCAAGTTCCGCGACCAGCTTCAGATTGCGAGAGGACGCAGTAGCGATCACATGGGCACCATACAGGCGGGCAAGTTGTACGGCAAAGATGCCGACGGAACCTGCGGCTGCATGCACCAGCACTCGCTCGCCACGCTGTATCTTTGTTAGCTCCAGCAGTCCCTGCCATGCGGTCAGCGCTCCGATCGGAACCGTGGCCGCTTTCTCGTGGGTGAGCGAGGCTGGTTTGGACGCGATGCTCCCTGGCTGGGTGACACAGAACTCGGCGATTGCTCCATCGGCAAACCAGTCGTTCAGACCGTATACCTCCTGGCCAACTTCGAAGCCGCTCACATTCTGCCCCAGACCGGCGACTACTCCGGAAAATTCATGCCCGGGCACCGCGCCCTTGCGCGGCGTTCCATCCTTCGCCTGCGTGGTCGGAGACCAGCCTAGCTCCGTGGGCGTTACTCCTGCAGCACGGACGCGAATCAGAACTTCGCCTGCAGCGGGCTGCGGTTGAGGCAGCTCTGCCGCGACCAGCGCAGGGCCCTGGGTCGATTGACTCACCTGCATTGCTCTCATCATGAACCTGGAGATGATTCAAACGTAAATCGGGCTGCAAGGTTACTCGAATTTATGTTGCCACTCGCATCCTGCATAATCAGAGGCAATGACTCTGCTCTGGAAACCGGAAAGCTGGTCCCTGCGCCTGGCCGAACTTGAGGCGCGAAAGGGCGATATTAAAGAAGCGCCTCTGCGGCGCGATGTACGCTCCCTCGGCATGCTTCTGGGGCAGGCCTTGCGCGAGCAGGCCGGAGAAAAGCTCTTTGCCGAAGTGGAAGAGCTCCGCCAGATCGCCATTCGCCGCCGCGAGGCCCAGGAGGGCGCAGCCCCCAAGACCGAAGCGGCGCAGCCATTTGCCACGGCTCTGGGCAGCGTTCACTCGCTGGACCTGGTGCAAGCCTATCGCCTGGCGCGCGCTTTTGCCTTTTACTTCGAGCTGATTAATCTGGCCGAAACCAACCACCGCAAGCGCCGAAGGCTTTCCCTACAGCTTTCCGGTGAAGTGCAGCGAGGTTCTCTCCGCGGAACACTGCGGGTTATGCGGGCAGCGGGCATTTCCGCACAAGAGGCTGTCGATTGGCTGCGCTCGATCTCAATTATCCCGGTTTTTACCGCCCATCCGACCGAGGTGGCGCGGCGGGTGGTGATGTTCAAACGGCGGCGCATCGCCGATCTGCTGGAGCAGCTTGATCGCATTCCGCTTTCCGACGAGCAGTTGGAACTGTTCGAAGAAAGCCTGACCGCTGAGATCACTGCGCTATGGGAGACGGACGAGGTCCGGACCCGCCGCCCCACGGTCCGGGACGAGGTCAACATGGGCCTCGATTACTACGACGCATCCATTTATGCAACGCTGCCCGGTCTTTATGCCGAAGTCGCGGCGGCGTTTGAGGCGGAGTATGGTGTCCAGCTCAGCCTCTCGCAAATGCCGGTACTGCTCTCCTTCGGATCCTGGATTGGCGGCGATCGTGACGGCAATCCCTACGTGACCCCACAGGTCACGCGGGAGGCGCTGCAGATGGCGCGTGAGCATCTGCTGAAGCACTATCAGCAGCAGCTGGGCCTGACTCTCGATCTGCTCACCACCTCGGCGCAGCAGGCGCCAATTAGCGAGGCGCTTGAGCAACGGCTGCAAAGTTATCTCGATTCCCTCAACACCACCGGGCAACAGGCGTTCGGAGAGCGTTATGAGTATGAATACTATCGGCGCTTCCTCAGCTGTATCCGGGTACGCCTCGCCGGAGTCAGCGAATCTTCTGAAAACCTGCCGTTGGCTCTGGATTCGACGTTAGGCGGCTTACCCCCATACAAGTCCGCACAGGAGTTCCTCGACGATCTTGAAATTGTGCACACCAGCCTGGTAGACAATCGCGGGCCCCGTCTGGCCCAGGCCTTGATTGATCCCTTGATCCTCGAGGTGCGCACCTACGGCCTTCACTTGCAGACGCTCGACATTCGTCAGCATGCGCGGTTGCTTGCCGCGGCGCTCGAAGAGGCCGGGGCCTGGAAGTGTGATCCGGAACGCGCAACGACGGTGCCCCCACCGCTGTCTTCAGCGTCCGCCGATGTGATCGATACCTTTCGCGCGATTGCCGAATTGAAGGCATCATCCACGCCGGAAGCGATACGCCATTTCGTCATCAGCGGCGCGGCGAGCACGGAAGATGTCTTGAACGTGCTTTGGCTCGCACGCCTGGGGGGTGTGCGGGTAGAGGGCAGCGGTGCTGACCCCGGCTTGATGCCAGTTCCCCTATTTGAGTCCATTGAAGATTTGCGTAATGCGCCGGTCATTTGCCGCGAGCTGTGGCAGTCGCCCAGCTATTGTGAGCTGCTGAAGTCCTGGGACAACACACAGGAGGTCATGCTGGGATATTCCGACTCCAACAAGGACGGCGGGATGCTCACCAGCACGTGGGAGATTTTCCGCGCGCACCGCGCTCTGCACCAGGTAGCGGACGAGAGTGGCGTTCGGTTGCGGCTGTTTCACGGCCGCGGCGGCACGGTAGGCCGCGGCGGCGGCCCTACGCACCGTGCTATCTATGCGCAGCCTATGGGCGCTTTTACGGGACAGATCCGCATTACCGAGCAGGGAGAAGTGCTTAATTGGAAGTATTCCGATGTGATTCTCGCCGAGCGCAATCTCGAGCTCATGATCGCGGCCTCTCTGGATGCTCTGGCACGTCCTAACGCGCGCAATCCTCACGGACATTTCACCGGCGTGCTCGCACCGGAATGGGAAGCGGCTTTTGCGGAATTATCAGATGCGGCCTTCGCTTTCTATCGCGAACACATTCTCGACGATCCCGAAGTGCTGCAATATTTCGAAGAGGCGACACCGGTGGCAGAACTGGAGCATGCGAAGATCGGCTCCCGACCGTCACGCCGTGGCGGGCGCCGCAGCCTGGCGGATCTGCGCGCTATCCCCTGGGTATTTGGCTGGACGCAGAGCCGGCAGCTTGTACCCGCATGGTTCGCGGTTGGCCATGCCTTTGAGCTCTATGCGCAGAAACCCGGCGGCGCCGCAATCCTGTCGACCATGGCGCGCGAGTTCCCTTTATTCATTGACCTGATCCGCAATGTAGAGACGGCCCTGGCCAAGTCGGATTTCGGTATTGCCCAGCTTTACGCTTCGCTGGTTACGGATACCGGGATTCGCGATCGAGTGTTTGCCAAGCTGGAAGCTGAATTCCATCGCACCCGGCGCAGCATCCTGGCGATTACCGGA
>CAZSUK010000118.1:0-3658 GCA_964609355.1 uncultured Acidobacteriaceae bacterium
CGATGGCTTTCAACTTCGATTCCACCACTGTGGGCACGGAGAATCGCCTTGGCAATCGCGAGGCCCATCCCCGTGCCATGCAACAGGCGCTGGCGGCTCCCGCGATAGAATTTGTCGAAGATGTAGGTCTGCTCCGCGTCATCAATGCCCTGCCCCTGATCCGTGATACTTACCAGCAGGCGGTCGGCTCCGAGCACAGCGCGAATATTCACCGGTGAACCCGGTGGAGAATAGCGGGCAGCGTTCTCCAACAGATGACGAAGTACCCGGCGGATCAACTCCCGGTCGAGCAGGATGGAGGGCATATCGGGTGGAAGGTCCACGGTGACCGGCCGTCCACGCAGCAAGGGATGCAAATCTTCGAGCGCGAGATCAATCACTTCCTGCAGGCGCTGCGGTTGCAAACGTACCTTGATGCCGTCGGTATCAAGCTGAGCCATTTCGACCGCCTGCCCGATCAGCCGGTCGAGGCGCGCGCTTTCCTCATCGAGGATGGCAAACATTTCCCGCCGCTGACTCTCCTCCAGCGAGGGCTGCGACAACAGGCTCGTCGCGGCAGCCCTTATGGCGGTCAGCGGAGTGCGCAGTTCATGGGTCACCGAGTCGAGCAGCGCGCTGCGCAGACGTTCTCCCTCGCGGGCGGCTTCGATCCGGCTGAAACGATCGAGGGCGGAGGCTCGCTCCAGCGCAATCGCCAGCAGGCCTCCGATCGCCTCGTACAATCCTTCCGAATAGCCGGCTTTCGTCATGGCAATCGATCCACTCACCCGCATACCCAAAACCAGGGGCACAATGCAAATTCCATCGCTGCGCGGCCGCGGTCCATCCGGCAGTCGGGCCGCCGCCCGCAGTTCCTCGATGGAGACAAAGGGACGGCGGGGATCGGACGAATAGGCGGTGTCGCTCTCCGTGAGGTAAAGGATCACTGCTTCAAAGGCAAAGATCGAAGCCACCACGCGGGGGGCGTGGCCGGCAACGTCGTGCACATTCTCTTCCATCAATAACTGGTTGCTGAATTCATAGAGCCGCTCCATTTCTTTGCGGCGTACTTCACTCAGTTCGGTCTGCCGCCGTTCATTTTCGGAGAGCTTGCTGATAAAAATGGCCGACGCCAGAAAGGCCAATAACGCGATCCAGTTTTGCGGATCAGCAATGGTAAAGCTGCCAATGGGGGGAAGAAAAAAATAGTTGTACAACAGGGTGCAGAGGATGGAGAGACAGACGGAGAAGATCAGCCCCCAGCCAAGCGCGGCCACCTGCACCATCACCAGGAAAGTGAGAGCGACGGTGGTCTGGTTTACATGGAGTATTCTGCGATAGACCAGCACCACGAGAAGGGCGGCCGCGGTCATCGCCACGAAACGGATGAGCACCCGACCCCGGGAAAGAGGCATCAGAGCATGTTCACTTCCACGCTGCACAAGCAAGCGTTGTCAGGTGCGGCATTTCCTGATGAAATGCCGCGAACGGGATTTGTTTCCTCATCGATAGTAGAAGTGAACATGCTGATGGCGATCATATCGTAAAGGGTGGAGATGGCAGAACGAGTCCTGGTTGTCGATGACGAAGCACAGATCACGCGTGTCCTACGCACTGCACTATCCGCCCAGGGATACGATGTGCGAGCGGCGAACGAGCCTGAAGAGGCGCTTCGTCTGTTTGAGGAGTGGAGTCCGGACCTGATTGTTACCGATCTGATGATGCCGGGCATGAGCGGTATCGAGTTGTGCCGCCGGGTACGCAGCAAGACGGCGACGCCGATTATTGTGCTCTCAGTGCGCGACCAGGAGCGATCGAAGGTCGAGGCGCTCGATGCCGGCGCCGACGACTACGTGACCAAGCCGTTCAGTATTCAGGAGTTGCTGGCTCGCGTTCGGGCTCACTTGCGCCGTGCCCCGGAGCGGTTGGTCGATGCACCCATTGAGATTGGCGACTTTGTCATCGATGCCGGGGCGCATACC
Source organism: uncultured Acidobacteriaceae bacterium (assembly GCA_964609355.1). GTDB lineage: Bacteria > Acidobacteriota > Terriglobia > Terriglobales > Acidobacteriaceae > PALSA-350. The sequence goes on from CAZSUK010000118.1 coordinate 1,962, forward strand.
GTGACCGTCGGCGGCAACAGCCTGCACCTGACACCTACTGAGTTCGATCTGCTGCTTTATATGGCGCGCAATGCCGGCAAAGCGCTTACGCACCGAGCGCTCCTGACGGCCGTTTGGGGCGGCCAGTCGGCACATCAGCCGGAGTATTTGCGGGTCTTTATCGGGCAGCTGCGCCGCAAACTCGAAGCCGAAGCTCCACGGCAGTATATTCAAACGGAGCCATGGGTAGGGTATCGCTTCCTGCCTGAAGGGGTTCCGGAATAGGTGAACATCAGGGGGAATCTCCAGACTTTTCTGCAGAGAATCTCCAGGTTTTAAGTGGGTGGCCCAGGTCTCAAAAGCGAGACCTGGGCCACCCACTCACCATTCGTCCGCGTCATGAAAGAGAGAGCCACACAGCGCTAGTTCCCGCTGCGTCTTTATGAATTCCTTATCTCTCGCTTACACCCCCCTTAGTACGGTTTAGGTCCACTAGAAAGATGCAGGACCTCCTGATGATTGTGTATACAACGGTTTTCTTCGCGGTAGCGCTGCTCTACGTTCGCGCCTGCGAGAAGTTGAGATAGAGGCCGCCATGTCTCATACCACGATGATCGTACTTTTCCTTACCATCGCGACGCTGATCTATCTGGTGATCACGCTGTTGTATCCGGAGAAATTCTAAAATGACCGCGAATGGCTGGCTGCAGTTTGTTGTGTTTTTTGCGGTGCTGTTGCTCCTGATGCGGCCGCTGGGTCTTTATATTGCCCGCGTGCTGGAAGGGCAAAAGACTTTTCTCGATCCACTCCTCCGGCCTATCGAACGGATCATTTACCGGGTGTGTGGGATCCAGGCGGATCAGGAAATGAGTTGGCAACAGTACGCGGTCGCGATGCTGATCTTCAGCTTTGCGTCGCTGCTGCTCACCTACATCTTCGAACGCGCACAAGGCCTCCTACCCTGGAATCCGCAGCACCTGGCGGGTGTGGCACCTGCTACCGCGTTCAATACAGCCGTATCCTTTACGACCAACACCAATTGGCAGGTCTATACGCCAGAGACCACCATGAGCTACTTCACCCAGATGGCTGGCTTGGCGTACCACAACTTTCTCAGCGCTGCCGTGGGCATCGCAATCGCGATCGCCCTGGTTCGCGGCATCGCGCGCAAGCAATCGGCCACCATTGGTAATTTCTGGGTGGATACCACCCGCACCACCCTTTGGATCCTGCTCCCTATCTGCCTGGTAGTAGCGCCGGTGCTGATCGGCCAGGGAGTCATACAAAATCTAAAGCCCTATACAACCGTCAGTACCTTGCAACATGGGTCGCAGATCGTCGCCCAGGGGCCCGTGGCCTCGCAAGAAGTGATTAAGGAGTTGGGAACCAACGGCGGCGGCTTTTTCAATGCAAATAGTGGGCACCCCTTTGAAAATCCCACGCCCTTCAGCAACTTCATCGAAATCGAATTGATCTTCCTCATCCCCGCTGCCCTGACCGTCACCCTGGGCAAGATGACTGGCTCTTCCGGTCACGGTTGGGCAGTGTTCGCCACCATGGCCGTTCTGTTTCTTGCCGCATTCGCAGTCTGTTATTGGGCGGAGTCGCAGCCTCATCCGCTGCTGCACGGGGTGGACCAGAAGACCACGCTGCTGAACTCCGGCGGCAACATGGAAGGCAAGGAAGTACGTTTCGGAATCTCGCAGTCCGCGCTCTTC
>CAZSUK010000119.1:0-34022 GCA_964609355.1 uncultured Acidobacteriaceae bacterium
AACCGTGCCTACGACCTTGAGCGTTTTGGGATCGACTATGGTCACCGTCTGGTCCAGCTCGGTAGTGACGTAAACCATGCCGCTGGCCCGGTCATAGACCGGGCAGTGAGGCCGTACTCCATGGCCGAAATCGACCTTGCCCGTGACGGTCCGGCTGGGAATGTCGATCACCACCATCTCCTGTCCGTCGGTACCGGGCTGGCCCACGCCGGCGCTGCCATAGATCGGCACATAGACAGTTCGACCGTCGGGCGAAGTGGCCACCTCGTGGCCGGTAACACCGCCCTCGGGCACAGTCGCCACCTGCTTGGCCGCAACCGGGTCAATAATGCTGACGTCCCGATCGCCCTGGTTTGCCGCCACCAACAGCGGCTTGGCCGTCGTTCCCGGGATTGCAGCGGCTTTCATCATCAACAGGCTCAACGGGAGGACCAGCCATAACACCACACAGAGGAACACCAATCCGAGCTTATTCATAGCGCGAGAATTATATATCTGTGAGCAGACCGCGAGGGCGCTGGCGCGGGTGAAAGAATAACCTCGATCAGATCGCCATTCCCGATGACACAAGCCTCTCGCAAAAAACCAGCCCAACCCGTCTGGCCTGCCGTGCTCGCCGTTCTCGCTGTGGGCGGCCTGAATCTTTCGCTGCCGGAACCGCTGACCTTTGGCCCCTCCTGGCTTTTGCTGGTGGTGGTTACCGTGCTCCTGATCCCGGTCCTCGTGGCCCGCATGCGGGGATCCTTTGAACTCAATCAAAAACTTGGTTATGTCCTCCTTTGGGTGGTGACCGCGGCCTTGGTGTGGTCGGTATGGCTGCTGGTCCTCTCCTTGCCCCGGCACACCCTGGCGCCGTTAGCTCTGCTGCGCTCGGCTGCCGCCCTCTGGGTCACCAACGTGTTGGTCTTTGCCTCCTGGTATTGGCGGCTCGATGCAGGCGGTCCGCACGCCCGCAATTTGAGCACCTGTCACACCAAGGGAGATTTTCTATTTCCTCAAATGACGCTGGCTCCAGGCACGCAAACGCCGCTCGATCCGGCTTGGTCTCCCGGGTTCGTGGATTATCTGTTTCTCGCTTTCAATACCAGCACCGCTTTCTCGCCCACCGATTCGCCTGTGCTTTCGCGCTGGGCGAAGGTCGCGATGATGGTGCAGTCGAGCATTTCGCTCGTCACCTTGGCCTTGCTGGCAGCGCGCGCCGTAAACATCCTGTGATTGTGGAGAACTTCTCTCGAGCAACGGAATCCAAGTAGCCATAAAAGTCTCTGAGGTGGTTTGGCTATGAAAGTTTCTGAGGTGTTCATCGCAACCTTGGCCGAGGCCGGGGTGAAACGTATTTATGGCGTCACCGGCGACTCGCTCAATGGGATCACCGACGCCGTTCGCAGAAACAAGCAGATTGAATGGATGCATGTGCGCCATGAGGAGGCGGCCGCCTTTGCCGCCGGCGCCGAGAGCCAGCTTACCGGCGAGATTACCGTATGTGCGGGAAGCTGTGGCCCGGGCAACCTGCACCTGATCAACGGCCTTTACGATTGCCACCGCAGCCGCGTGCCGGTGCTGGCCATCGCTGCCCAGATCCCAAGCCAGGAGATTGGCAGCGGCTACTTCCAGGAAACCGATCCCACGCATATTTTCAGGGATTGCAGCCACTATTGCGAATTGATCTCGCAAGCCGACCAGATGCCGCGAGTGCTGGGTATTGCAATGCGCACCGCCATCGCCCAGAGAGGGGTGGCGGTGGTGGTTATCCCGGGAGACGTATTGCAGCGCGAGTGCCCCGACCCTCCGCTCGCGCTCGGAATCCATCATTCCGCGTCGGTGGTTTGTCCCTCCGTGCTCGAGCTGCGGCTGGCAGCGGATTTTCTCAACCGGGCGCAGAAAGTCGCTATCCTGGGCGGCGCCGGGTGTGAGGGTGCACATACGCAACTATTGGCGCTGGCGGGTAAGTTGAAAGCGCCGATCGTGCACGCCATGCGGGGCAAAGAGTTTATTGAGTATGACAACCCCTATGACGTTGGTATGACCGGGCTGCTGGGCTTTTCTTCCGGCTACCATGCCATGATGAACTGCGACGCACTGCTTATGCTGGGCACAGACTTTCCCTACCAGCAGTTCTTTCCCAAAAAGGCGAAGATTCTCCAGGTCGACTTGCGCGGGGAACAGATTGGCCGGCGCACGCCGGTCGACCTGGGTCTGATTGGCAGGGTCGACGATACGCTCGACGAGCTGCTGCCGCTGCTCGAGGACAAGGAGGACCGCAGCTACCTCGACGCCTGCCTGGAACACTACAAGGCTGCGCGCCAGGGTCTCGACGACTTGGCCGTGGGCGAGCCGGGCCGCACACCCATTCATCCGCAATACGTAGCCAAGATCCTGGATGAGCTGGCAGCGGAGGACGCGGTCTTTACCTGCGATGTGGGCACACCGACGATCTGGGCTGCCCGCTACCTGCGCATGAACGGAAAGCGCCGGCTGCTGGGCTCCTTCACCCATGGATCGATGGCCAATGCGCTGCCCCAGGCTATCGGCGCGCAGGCGGCCTTTCCCGGGCGGCAGGTCATCAGCATGTCCGGTGACGGAGGCCTGGCCATGTTGCTGGGTGAATTGTTGTCGCTGCGTCAGCTCAACCTCCCGGTTAAGCTGGTGGTCTTCAGCAACAGCACGCTGGGTTTTGTGGAACTGGAGATGAAGGCCGCCGGGCTGGTGGATTTTGCCACCGAGTTGGTGAATCCCAATTTTGCACAACTGGCGGAGTCGGCCGGCCTTCTGGGCCGGCGGGTAGAAAAGCCCGAAGATCTCCACGCTGCCTTGAAGGAAGCGCTGAGTCACGACGGTCCGGCCATGGTCGAGGTTTTGGTCAACCGCCAGGAGCTCTCCATGCCGCCCACCATCACCGCCGAACAAGTGAAGGGCTTCAGCCTCTACATGATCCGCGCCGTGCTCAGCGGCAGAGGCGATGAGGTAGTCGACCTGGCCAAAACCAACCTCCTCCGTTAGAGGGGACCTGGAAGGGTCGAATCCTTTCAGGTTGACATCCGACCCAAAGCAGGAGTTTACTTGGGTCGGATGTCAACCCAAGAGACTAACGATCGTATTGCCTTGTTGCAGGGAACACTCGACCTGCTGATCCTGAAAATTCTTGTCCTCGGACCCTGTCATGGACAGGGCGTGGCGCGCTTGATTCAATGCCAGTCGGAAGAAGTGTTTTTTGTCGACCATGGGTCGCTTTACCTGGCCTTGCAGCGTTTGGAGGACAAGAAGTGGATACGCGCCAAATGGGGCGTGAGCGAGAACAACCGCAAAGCACGCTTCTATTCGCTCACCCCAAAGGGGCGCGAGCAGCTGACGGAAAAAGCCAGCGAGTGGCGGCGCCTGGCGCGGGCGATGGGTTTGATTCTGGATTCTGACAGCGGGCTGCAGAGCGAGGAGGCATAGGTATGTTCAGGCGCAAACGAAGTCCGGCGGATTTTGCGGAAGAAATCAAAATGCATCTGGAACTGGAAGCCGACGAACTGCAGAGCGAGGGCTTGAGCGAGGAAGAGGCGCGGTGGAAGGCGCGCCGTGAGTTCGGGAATGTCCGCGCGGCCCAGGAGCGGTTCTATATGAAAGGCCGATGGGTGAACCTGGATAAGCTGTGGCGCGATCTTCGATTCGGCCTGCGGTCGCTGCGCCAGAGTCCCGGGTTCGCCCTGACGGCGATCTTTACACTTGCTCTGGGAATTGGGGCGAACACGGCGGTATTCAGCGTAATGAACGCGGTATTGCTGAGGTCCCTGCCTGTGAGCAATCCAAACCGGCTGGTGTACTTGAGGACTTCCAATCCGCCTCGCGGGACCGGCACCATCGATTCCGCGGAGACGTTCTCCTACGCCGTCTACGATGCGCTGCGACATCAAGACCGCGGGCTCTCGCCCGTGATGGCCTACGTGCCACTCTCGAGCAGCCGGGTCGCCGTGCGCTATGGAGCGGACCCCGAAGAGGCGGAAGGCGACATGGTAAGCGGCACCTTCTTTTCGGGCTTGGGGGTTAAGCTGCTGCGCGGCCGCGGCTTCCGCGAAGAGGACGAGACCAACCATGCGCCCATTGCCGTAATCAGCTACAACTACTGGACGCGGCGGTTTGCCCGCGATCCCGATGTACTGGGAAAGACACTGTTCGTCAACGATGTGGCCATCACGATCGTGGGAGTGGCGGCGGAAGGCTTTGAAGGTGTGGAGGGAGGCGGCTCCACCGATTTCTGGATTCCGTTGCAGAACCGCCCTGAACTGAATGCATGGGGCAATCCTCTGCAGGATGGGAAGAACTACATCGCAAACCAAACATGGTGGTGCCTGCGGCTCGTTGGACGCCTCGCTCCCGGCAATAGCAGAATGCAGGCGGTGGCGCAGTTGCAGCCCGTATTTCAGCGTGCGGCTTATGCCGGCCTGGGCACGCCGACGGAAGGAGAGAAGCCGCCGATTCTGAGCCTGGCCGATGCCAATCTCTCTCGCTATAACCAGCAATACCGCAATCCGCTGCACATGTTGATGGCGATGGTGGGACTGGTGCTCCTGATTGCGCTGACCAACGTGGTGATGCTGTTGATGGCGCGGAATGGGGTGCGGCAGCGTGAGTTTTCAGTACGGCAGGCGCTGGGTGCGGGGCGCGGCGCGCTGCTGCGGCAGCTGCTGGCCGAGAGCTTGATTCTAGTGACGGCGGGCGGAGTCCTTGCCTGGGGCTTTGCCCAGATGGCGACGCGCCTGTTGGGCAGATGGGCGCAGATCGAGTCCAGCCTGGCGCCCGACAGAACGGTGCTGCTTTTCACGCTGGGCGTGCTGGTGATTGCCGCGGTATTGTTTTCGCTCGCGCCGCTGCGGGTGGCGATGGCCGGCGGAGCCGAACTGGCGTTGAAGACGTCGGCCGCCACATCCAATACAGATGCCGGCAAATCGCGCGCAGGCAACGTCATTGTAGCTCTGCAGATGGCGCTGTGCGTGGTACTCCTGGTGGGCGGAGGACTGCTGATTCGCACTCTGCGCAATCTGGAAAACACTTCTCTGGGAATGCAGACCGACGGCCTCGTGGTCTTCGGAGTGAAACCCAACATCCAGTCGATTCCCGGGGGCGTCGCCTTCTATGTGAACCTGATGAACAAACTGCGCGCTCTGCCGGGCGTGGAGTCGGTAACCATCATGGAAGAACGCATCGGCTCATGGTCGTCCGACAACAGCGACATGACGGTGGACGGGAGGTTGCCGGATGCGGCGAACGGATCGTCGAGAACAGTCCGCAGCAACGTGGTTGGTCCGGACTTCTTTCGTACGCTCGGCGTACCTGTGCTGGCCGGCCGCGACTTTGCCGATTCCGATACTGCTGCGTCGCCTCCCGTCGGCATCATCAACGAACAATTTGCCAATCGCTTCTTTCCCAATCAGAATCCCCTGGGACATTCGATTGGAACCGAGGATGGGCGCTACCAGATGACCGTTGTCGGTGTAGTGCGGGACCACAAATATCGCAGCATCGATGAAGAGCCCATTCCCATGGCTTGGTATATGTACGCTCAGATTCCAATGACCGGGGCTATGCACGTAGAAATGCGCGTTCGCGGCGAACCACTGGCAATTCTGCCGTCGGTGCGCAAGGCCGTGCAGCAGATGAATCCGAACCTGCCGTTGATACGGCCAATGACCCAGCGCGCCCAATACGATCTGACGATTTCAAGTCAGGCGCTGTTTGCGCGCCTCGCCGGGTTCTTCGGCTTTCTGGCGGTGGTGCTGGTGGCGACGGGGCTCTATGGAACGCTGGCCTACCGGGTGAGCGTGCGGACAGCGGAGATCGGTGTGCGCATGGCGGTAGGCGCGCCGCGTGGGCAGGTGGTCTGGATGATCCTGAAAGGCAGTCTGCTGCTCACGGCGGCCGGGGTGGTGATGGGTGTTCCCCCCGCGATTCTGATGGGACGCGCACTGACATCGTCTTTGTATGGCGTCAAGCCATCGGATGGAGTGAGCTATCTTCTGGCTGTTATGGGTGTGGCTTTGGTTGCGTTGGCGGCAAGCGCGGTGCCTGCCGCGCGCGCGGCCAGCGTCGATCCTCTCACGGCCCTGCGCACCGAATAAAGCGGATCCCTGCGCTTCGCCCGGTCGAAAATAAAGCCGGGTGCCCCATCCTTCGCGTTGTTTGCGAAGGGTGGGATGCGCGGCTGTGGCGCCCGAAGCCCTTCCCTGCAAATTCTGTTGATCCCATCCTTCGCAAAGAACGTGAAGGTCGGGGCACCCGCCGGTCTAGCACCCGAAACTGTTACCGGTCAGCTTGCAGGGTGTTCTCCGAAGACGACTCTAAGACTCCCGGCAATCTCGCCCACCGTCGCGCAACTCTCGACTGCCTCGAGGATCGCCGGCATAACATTCTCGGTGCTCTTGGCCTGCTCCTGCACTCGGTTGAGAGCCGCCCGCCAGCGCCGGGGATCGCGCCGGGCGCGCAAGCCACACACACGCTCGATCTGCTCTCGCTCTCCCGCGTCATTTGCCGTTCCGATCGGCTGCGTGTGCTGATCGCCGCCGGCAAACCGGTTGACCCCCACCACCACGGTTCTGCCGCAATCAACGTCCAGCTGCTGCTGGTAAGCAGCCTGCTCAATTTCCTCCTGTACCCAGCCACGCTCGATCGCGGCTACCATCCCGCCGAGCGCATCGATGCGGTCGAGATACGCGCGCGCTCCCTGCTCAATCGCCGTGGTGAGCGATTCCACGTAAAAGGAGCCAGCAAATGGGTCGACCGTCTGCGCCACCCCGGATTCTTTCGCCAGTATCTGTTGCGTGCGCAGCCCCATACGGGCCGATTCCTCGCTGGGCAACCCCAGTGCTTCGTCGTAGCCATTGACGTGCAAGGACTGGGTGCCGCCCAGAACCGCGGTAAGAGCCTGCAGGGCGGTGCGCGCCAGGTTGTTTTCCGGTTGCTGCGCGGTCAGCGTCGAACCGGCAGTCTGGGTATGAAAACGCAGCCCCTGGACTGCCGGGTCCTTCACCCCGAATTGCTCCCGCAGCAGCCGGGCCCACAGCCGGCGGGCGGCACGGAACTTGGCGACTTCTTCAAAAAAGTCATTGTGCGCGGCGAAAAAGAAGGAGAAGCGCCCTGCTGACCGTTCAAGGTCGAGCCCGGCATCCCGCAGGGCTTCAAGGTAAGCCCGACCGTTTGCCAGGGTAAAGGCTACCTCCTGCACAGCCGTCGCACCGGCTTCCCGCAGATGGTAGCCGGAGACGGAGATGGGGTTCCAGGACGGCAGGTGTTGCCCGGTCCAGGCGAACAGGTCGGTCACGAGGCGCAGGCTGTGCCTGAGGGGGTAGATGTAGGTGCCGCGCGCCAGGTACTCCTTCAGGATGTCGTTCTGCACCGTGCCGGTTAGCTCGGCGGCCTCGCACCCTGATCGACGCGCTGCGGTGATATACAGGGCGAGCAGGATAGTGGCCGTCGCGTTGATCGTCATGGAGGTCGAAATCGACCCCAGCGGGATTCCGGCAAAGAGCCGTTCCATGTCTTCGACGGAGTCGATCGCCACCCCGGTTCTCCCTACCTCGCCGGCCGCCCACGGGGAATCGGAGTCGTAGCCCATTTGCGTGGGCAGGTCGAAGGCCACCGAAAGCCCTTCGCTGCCCTGGGCGAGCAGAAACTTGTAACGGCGGTTGGACTCGTCCGCGTCGCCCATGCCGGAGTATTGGCGCATGGTCCACAGGCGCCCGCGGTACATGGTCGGGCGAATTCCCCTGGTAAACGGGTACTCGCCCGGGTAGCCGAGGTCGCGATCAGGGGCGAAACCTTCCAGGTCGTCGCGTCCCCAGAGCGGTTTATCTTGAGGACGATCCACTGGGGCCCCGCTTGCTCCTGCGGTAGGCACGGGCGAAGGAACTGAAGGAAAACCAGGCGAAGGCAGCCGCCAGGGTGCAATAGAGCAGCAGGTGGCTATGCTCCGGTCCCTGCCGCCACGCGGCGCGGACGCGGTATACGTTCTGGGCAAAGTAAAGCGCAAATAGGGCGAAAAACAGGCCGGTAATCTCCAGCCAAAGCAGCTTGCCGGCGTGGGTAAATGGGCCCAGGAGCCCTTGCCCGAAGGCCTTCACCCCGCGTTTGGCGGTGATGACCCGGCTGCTGAGAGGAGGGGACGGCGCCGGCGGCCGGCTATTTCTGGTTTCGGAGGCCTGTTCCACCCGCTGGCGGAGCATATTCGAGGCCACCCGGACGCCAATCCCAAGCGTGCGGCCTACCTTCTTTGGCTCCATGGTAAAAGTTTACCAGCCGGTTGATTCAGATTGCTCCGCTTCGACATCACAAGTAAGGTAGGTAAAACGCGCCCAAGGGTGGCGGGTGGGGGTACATCATTGAACCAACGACTTCGTCGTCTAATCCAGCAACTGGGGGAAGCCATTCATGAGTCGGTTTCCGAGTCCGAGCAGATCTCCGAGGTCGTGCAGGACATCCGCAAGCAGGGCTTTGATGTGCTACTGATGCTGGAAGCGACGATTGGATTGAACGAGGTAGAACAACAACCATCGTCTGAACTCGAAGCTGCGGTGGACGAAAATTCGCCCGGGGATGAGACTTTTAACGCGCAGGATGTACACTTTCTGCGCTCCCTGCGCATCTCGGTCGAAGAGGGTTGAGATCCACGATTAGAGATGTCGCGGGCAGCGCGGTGAACCCATGAAAGACACACTAGGAGTATTGCTGGCAGGGGGTGCGGGGGAGCGTCTCTTCCCGCTCACACGTGATCGAGCCAAACCGGCGGTCCCTTTTGGCGGCAACTACCGCATTATCGATATCACGCTATCAAACTGCATCAACTCCGACCTGCGCCGGGTCTACATCCTGACCCAGTACAAGGCGCTCTCGCTCAACCGCCATATCCGTGAAGGCTGGACCGGCATCGTGGCCCAGGAATTGGGCGAGTTCATCGAGATCCTCCCTCCCATGCAGCGGGTCAGCGCCAACTGGTACATGGGCACAGCGGACGCCGTATACCAGAACATTTACTCGATCGGCGCCGAGCAGCCCAAGCATGTGCTCATTCTTTCCGGCGACCACATCTACAAAATGAATTACGGGCTGATGCTCGATCACCACAATGACGCCGGGGCGGATGTGACCCTGGCCACCCTGCCCATCCGTCCCGATGAAGTGTCGCGTTTTGGAGTGGTCGAGGTGAGCCGAACCGGAGAGGTGGTCGGCTTTCATGAAAAGCCCAAGACGACCAACCTGCGATCTCCCTTCAATCCCAGCATGGTCGATGCCTCGATGGGCATCTATCTCTTCAACACCGACGTGTTGTTGCCCGCCTTGATGAAGGACGCTGAGGATCCCAACTCCAAGCATGATTTCGGGCACAACATCCTGCCCGGTATCCTTGGCCGTTACAAAATCTCCGCCTACAACTTTGTCGACGAAAACAAGCAGAACGCGCTCTACTGGCGTGACGTGGGAACGCTCGAAGCATACTTCGACGCCAATATGGATGTGGCCTCGGTTTCGCCCATCTTCAATCTCTATGACAAAGCATGGCCCATGCGCACCCGGCAGCGGCAGTACCCACCGGCCAAGTTTGTCTTTGGCGAACCTGGGCGTACCGGCATGGCGATCAACTCGGTGATCTCCGCCGGTTGCATTATCTCGGGCGCAGTGGTGCGCAACAGCGTGCTTTCGCAGGATGTGCGTGTGAACTCCTACGCCGAAGTGGAATCGAGCATTATCTTCACCCATGTCGATATTGGCCGCCATTGCCGCATCCGGCGGGCGATCATTGACCGCGACGTGCACCTGCCGGAAGGCACGGTGATCGGCTACGACCGGGAAGAGGACCGGCGCAACTACTTCGTGACCCAAAGCGGGTTGACCGTGGTCACGCGCGACTACTCGCTTTACGAGAATCCTGTCTCCCCCGATTTCATGCAGCAGTCCTAACCACGTTTTCCTCGCGAAACAAGTCTCGACAATAAGTGGGTGGCCCAGGTCTCGCTTTTGAGACCTGGGTTTTCCGGGCCATCTGGTTCTACCGGAAAACCCAGATCAAAGAAACCGCGGGTCCCTCCACTAAGGAATCATGGCGGCTCTTGCTTGGAAGTGTTTTTCGACAGAGTCATGGGCCACTGGGCAAACCCAAGGTGATGAAAAACGGCTCCCGTTCAGTAACTACTCTCTCTGAAAGCACCGCCCTCCCCTTTGTCATCTCGACCGAAGCGCAGCGCAGTGGAGAGATCTGCGGTTCAGCGGTCCTTTCTTGGAAGTGTTTTTCGACAGAGGAGTCATGGGCCTTTGCCCACCCAAGGTGATGAAAAACGGCTCCTGTTCAGCAACGACTGTTGATGGGGGCACCGTCCTCCCCTTTGTCATCTCGACCGAAGCGCAGCGCAGTGGAGAGATCTGCGGTTCAGCGGCTCTCCCTTGGAAATGTTTTTCGACAGAGGAGTCATGGGCCTTTGGCCCACCCAAGGTGATGAAAAACGGCTCCTGTTCAGCAACGACTGTCGATGGAGGCACCGCCCTCCCCTTTGTCATCTCGACCGAAGCGCAGCGCAGTGGAGAGATCTGCGGTTCAGCGGCCCCTCCTTGGAAATGTTTTTCGACAGAGCGCGGCGTAGTGGAGGGACCTGCGGTTTCTTTTCCCGGTACCTGGGCCACGCACTCGCACGCAAAAACAACCAAACAACGGCGATCCGCCTGGCAGGCGCTCGAAGGCGTAGGATGGCTGTCAAGATGAAGCGGCTTGGGGCACAAATTCTGCAGCTGTTGCTCGCCCTTGTGGTCGTCCTTTACCTGGGGGATTGGATCGGGTTGCGCGTCCGCGCGCAAACGTCTTCGACGGTCCAGGTGCAACAGTTCCTCAGGACTCCGCTCAAGGGCCAGAAAGAGGAGTTTGATTATATGGGCACTGTGGACCAGCCGTGCGTGCGCTCCCTTTTCCCCCATAACTCCGAAACTCCATGTTGGTGGCTGGAGCGGCACAAAATTCGCTGGGTTTCGCCTTGAGAGATGGCCGTGTTTCTGGAACTCGCAAAATTCGCTTCCTTGCTGCTGAGCATCCTTTCCCTCGATGCCCTTTTTCATGCCGCCTTTCTTGAGCCTGCCAGCCATTTCGAGCAACGCCTGTTGCCCTCGCTCGATATGTTGGTGGTGTCGGCCGCCGTCTGCCTCGGCGGGGGATACATCTTTCGTACCTGGGAGCAGAAGGCAGGCCGGCGAGACGCCAGCATCGCCGGATCGCTGCCCATGTTGATTTTCTGGTGGGGCGCGGGCATCATTGCTTTGCTGTTTGCCGTGGCCTGGGTGCTGGAACGCTACTTCTTCGGTTTCCGGCGGCACTAACGTTTGCCTGTGGTCCCAGCGGCCATCCCGCTCAAGAGCGGATGGAACCGAAGCTCGTACTCATGCGTATCACCACCCATGAGTCTGGCTGCCGCGCTTACCCTGAACAACGGTGGAACGGGAGCAAGCGGTGAGCGCTTCCAGCCCGATTCCCGGAGGCGATATCCTACAGCCCGAGGAACGCCTGCTTTGAATCCTTCTTCGAACACGCCGCCGGAACGGGAGGGCGGCGCGCGCCGGCAATGGCCCGCGGATAGAAGAGCGGACACGCCGGAGCTCGATTTTCCCGCTTTGGTCAAGCGTTGCCTCGATGGCGATGCCGCGGCATGGACGGAGTTGGTGGCCGCGCAGCAGCGCCGGGTGTATGCGCTCTGCTACCGCTTCACCGCTTCGGCGCACGATGCCGAAGATCTGACCCAGGACGTCTTTATCAAGGTCTACGGCAACTTGCGCAGCTTCGATGCCGCCAAGGGCAGCTTTCCCACTTGGATTACGACCCTGACCCGCAACCTGCTGGTCGATCACTTTCGCCGCTCGCGCCAGCAGCGGGCGACCGATTCGCTCGACGCCGGTTGGGACCAGGGCCCGGACGCACCCCGGCCCGAACCCCTGGTCGACCCCCGCAGCACACCGCTGCAGCATGCCGTGCGCAAGCAGCTGGAATGCTTGGTGCAAAACGCTCTGGCCAGGGTATCGCCTGAATTACGTGAGGCTGTTATTCTGCGGGACTTACAGGATATGGATTACAAAGAGATTGCGCAGGTACTATCGATTCCTCAGGGAACCGTCAAATCGCGCATCAGCCGGGGCCGCGCGGAACTAGCGCGGTTGCTCGAACGTACTAAAGGGCAGGTGATGTAAATGTCTGAGCAGGAGCAAACTAAGCCGTTAGGCGGGCAAGGGCGGACGCTGCGGTGCGACGAATGGGAAAACCTCCTCGCCGATGCGTTGGATGGAACCCTGAGCGCGGCCGACCAGGCGGCCTTCACCCGCCACCAAAACGAATGTGCGCTGTGTGCCCAGATGTTCAAAGAAACCGATCAGGGCAAGGCCTGGATGCAATACCTGACGGTTGTGCCCGAGGTCCCCGCCGATCTGCTGGGGAAGATTCTTGCCCGGACGAGCGAAACCGCAGGAACGGGAGTTCAGACGGGAGTCGCTGCCCCGGGCCGCACCCTTCCCGCCCGACCGTGGCGCCGGGTCGTGCTGCCGGCGGTCCGGCAGGTGATGGAGCCCAGGTTGATGATGACCGCGGCTATGGCTTTTTTCTCCATTGCCCTCACCCTGAACCTGACCGGGATCAAACTCACCCAACTGCGCATGGAAGATCTTCAGCCGTCCCGCCTGCGGGCGAATCTCACCCGGACGTTTTATTCCACCAATGAACAAGTGACCAAGTATTACGAGAATCTGCGTGTCGTCTACGAGATGGAATCGCGGGTGCGTGAATTGCGGCGCGCGACCACGGTCGAACCTGCCCCCGCACCTCGGGAAACTCCCAAGCCGCCGGCTCGGGACGGCAGCGGCAGTCCCAGTTCGAGAGTTCCCCGGGGACAGCAAGTTCCACAGGCGCCGGGCAGCAGCCCTACGCAATCGGAGGATAAGGCCGGCTCCGCAGCGGAGATGGTGGCCGCCGGCTTCCATCAGTCGAGCAGAATCGGCACCTTTCACAAAGAAGTTTTTCGGGCCTTGCGATCAACCAATGAAGGCGGGCGCCAGAGGAGTTTGGTATGAACTGCCTTAACCATCCCGATGTTGCCGCGGTGGCCTATTGCCAGAACTGCGGGAAACCCCTGTGCTCAGCTTGTATGCGTACCGTCGGCGGCGTGGTCTACTGCGAAACCTGCCTGGCGGCCCGCCTGTCCTCGCAGGCCGCTACCGGCCAGCCGGCCCAGTACCCAATGCATGCGCATCCCGTACTCGCCGGCCTGCTGGGCTTTATTCCCGGTGTAGGCGCCATGTACAACGGGCAGTTCGTCAAGGCGCTGGCCCACGTGCTCATCTTTGCGGTGTTTGTCAGCCTGGCCGACAAGAGCGTGGTTTTCGGCTTGTTGGTTGCGGCCTGGGTCTTCTATCAGGTTTTTGACGCCGCTCAGACGGCCAAGGCCCGGCGCGACGGATTACCCCTGCCCAATCCGTTCGGACTCAACGACCTCGGAACCAGGCTTGGGATGACTCCCGCCTCCCCGTATGTTGCAGGCTTTGCTCCCCCGCCAGGCAGCGCGGCGCCCGGAGGACCAGCGGCTGCCAACCCCACTCCCGATTTTGGGCAAAGTGCCGGCTCCTACGCAGGGCAAACTCCACCGCCTGGCTATACTCAGCCCCCGGCCTATCCGGCCTCCTATGTTGTACCCCCCGAAGCTCCGGGCCAGCCTGCCGGCGGCTTAGGACCCTACACGTCGGGGTTGCTCCCTTCCACAAAGCAACGGCACCCCGTGGGCGCCGTGGTGCTGATTGTCATTGGCCTGATGTTGTTGCTGCATACCCTGGGGGTGTTTGAGGATGAATGGATTGGCCGCGCCTGGCCGCTGGTTCTCATCGGCGTCGGTGTATGGCTTCTGTACAGCAGAACCCGCGATCTTCCCCGGGGAGGTCCGCAATGACCACCTGGCTGCTCATCCGCAGGCTGCGTGGGCCGGCTTTCTTGATCCTGTTCGGTGTCACCGCCATGCTGAACCAGTGGGGGGTGCTTGGCTTCGGCCGCAGTTGGCCGCTCTATCTGATTCTGGCCGGGCTCCTCGGGCTGGCGGAGCGGGCCGCGCTGGCCGGGCGGACCCCGGTGCTGAATCCCGGGTGGTACCCGGCGGCCCAACCGTATGCCGCCCCGCCGTCCCCTGCTATCGATCCCGTGGCTGACCCCAACAGGAGGCCCTGATGGCCACCCTGCCTCCGCCCTATTCCCAACGGGACGCAGCCCGCGCGCAACGCTACTACCAGCGGTCCCTTCGGCCTCCCTCCATTGTCGGCCCGTTAGTGCTGATCATCGTGGGAGTCATCGCCCTGCTGGTCGAAACCAATCAACTGAATCCGGTTCACCTGTGGGACTGGTACATGCGCTGGTGGCCTCTGTTGCTGGTGGGGGTGGGTTTGCTCTCGCTGGGAGACTGGTGGCTGGATCGCAGGGATGCGGACGTTGGCCGGCGCTGGCATGGAGGGTCGCACGGGGGACTGATTGCGCTGATCATCTGTCTTGCGGTGGTGGGCTATGTGGTGGGCGCCACCAGCCGTGGACTGCACGGCATGCACGTGTTCGGTCACGGCGGGGAGCAAGAGGATCTGTTTTCCCACCTGCTGGGACAGGAGCACAATGATGACCGCAGCCTCAACCAACAAATTCCGCCCAAAGCGCCGATCGACATCCAGGTACTGCATGGAGATGTGACTGTCACTTCTTCCGGCGACGACCAGTTGCACGTGCAGGCGCACTTGGTCGTGTATGCGGCGAATGATCGCTCCGCCCAGCGCAACCTGGACGCTCTGGCTCCGCAAATCGTGGTAAATGGCGGAAACGTGACCCTGCGTACCGGCGATGCCGGCGATGGTCATGCCGATCTGACCATCGAAATCCCCAAGGGCTCCGTCCCCAGCGTCACCGCCGCCCATGGGGACGTGACGTTTGAGGGATTGGCCGGACCCGCGAATGTGAACGCCGCGCGGGGCGACGTCAAAGCCGACAACATCGCCGGCCAGGTCCACGCGCACATGGGCAAAGGCGACTTTAGCGCCCATGCCATTTCGGGCGATGTGTCGCTCGAGGGAAAGCTGGACGATGTTTCCATTTCTGAAATCGGCGGCAGGGTGGGATTGGATGGCGACTTCTTCGGCGATACCAATCTGGCCCACATCAATGGCGCCGTCCATTTCCACTCCAGCCGGACAGACGTCGAGGTGGTGTCGATCCCCGGCACCCTGGCGATCGACAGCGGCGACCTGCAGTTAAACACCGCCACCGGTCCGGCCAGAATCTCTACCAGCGCCAAGGATGTTGAGTGCACCGGGATCACCGGCGACTTGCGGGTAGAGGATGGGGATGGAGATATCTCTGTAGGGGTCGTGGCGCCGCTGGGAGAGGTCGCGATCCACAATCGAAACGGGGCCATTAACCTGACCGTGCCCCCGGGGCTTGGCTTTCAGGTGCAGGCGACCGCCAGGAACGGGGAGATCGAGTCCAAGTTAAGTCTGCCGGTCTCGAGCGCAGGGGAAGGCCAAAGTCTGAGCGGCCAGGTAGGTGGCGGTGGGCCACGGATGGAACTGGTTGCCGATCACGGTGACATTACGATCACCCCGATCGAGGCACCGCCAGCTCCTCCAGAGCCCCCTGCAATGCCTGCGCCACCAGCTCCTCCTGCGCCCCCCGCCCCGCCGGCTGGAGCCAAGCAGTTACGACACTTTCACGCCAAGGATGCCGCCAGCAACCCGCAGCCGGTAGTGCAGTAGCGCGTCCGGTAACACCCCGACGATCACGTTCAGTGTTACAAATTCTCGCTGTGTTCTGTAACAACCACGTTTCCCAACGACCATTTTCTAACGACTCGCTACCCATTCACATGCTCGTACGTCCCGCGCTGGGACTGACTTACTGAGCCAGCCGCTGGTTGATGATGTCTTCGACGCGGGCGACGACTTCCTCGAGCGAGAGGTGGGTGGAATCGATAATCACCGCATCGGGGGCGGGTTGGAGCGGGGACTCGGCGCGAGTGCGGTCCCGCCGGTCGCGTTCGCGCAACTGTTCCAGTACGGATTCAGCGTGCTGCGTCTCTCCCGGGCTGTTCTGTTGATAGCGGCGCTGCCCCCGTACCTCGGCCGCAGCATCGAGAAAAATCTTGACCTGCGCGTTGGGGAAAACCGTGGTGCCGATGTCTCTGCCTTCCATCACGATGCCGTTGCGCGCGCCTAGCTGGCGCTGCATGGCAACCAGCCATTGACGGATGCCGGGGTGCACGCTGACTCGGGAAGCGGCTGCTGTCACGTCGGGTTCGCGGATACGCTTGGTGACCTCGACCTCATCCAGAAACACCCGGTTGCCGAGTGAGGCCGGTAGTAGCCGGATACGGGTCCTCTCCGCCAGTCGTCCGAGTTCTTCCCGATCGTCCAGGTCGCTGTCGGTTTGAATGGCCTTGAGTGCGAACGCGCGGTACATGGCGCCGGTCTCCAGGTTGAGCAATCCATAGCGAGCGGCGATGCGGGCGGCGACGGTGCTCTTGCCGGCGCCAGCCGGGCCGTCAATCGCGACCACCAGCGGCGAGCTTTGGTTCTCTGTCATGCTCCTGGCTTCTTGCGCGCTGGTTTGTGCGGTGGATAGTTGCCCGCTGGCTTGCCCGGTTTCCCTACAGGCTTGCCGCTTGGTTTTCCGCCAAACCTGCCTTCTGGTTTAGAGCCTGGTCTGCCACTTGGCCGAGTTGAGGACGAGCCTGTCCGCTGCCACGGTTTTGCCGGCCGGAAGGAGGCAGAGGGTGGACGTGCTGACTGGCTGTCGCCGTCGCCGGGAGGCAAAGACCGGGGCGGGCGGCTGCCCGGATAGTTGGTGCGAGGGGGACGGGTCTGTCCACCGGGTTGTCCATCCTGCCGTCGATCTAATTGTCCTGGTCCGGATCGCCTTGGGCCCGATCCTCCTGATTTGAACCCTCCTGGTCTCGGTCCCCCTGGTCTCGGTCCCCCTGGTCTCGGTCCTCCTGGTCTCGGTCCTCCTGGTTTGAATCCCCCTGGTTTGGAGCGAAAAGGAGCAGACGGGCGTCCCCTTGGCGGAGCAATACCCGCAGGACGGCCGGACACGGGGCCGTCTGGTCTCCGCCGCTCTCCCGGTGGACCGCTCAGTCGATCACTCGGTCGCTCGCTCGGCCGATTTGGGCGAGGACTCGGTGAGGAGCGAAACGGTGGCCTGGGGCCGGACCGAGCCCATTGCGCCGGTCGCTCACCCCCTGGTCTCTCTGACCGTGATCCGAAGCGCTTTTCCGGCCGCGCTCCAGCGCGCGCCGGGGCATTGCTGCTTTGCGGTCGACGGGGCGTCTTTTCTGCGCCTTGCGCGGACGCCGGCGGGAAACTGCGGGACGAAGGATACGAAGGCCGTGCGCCGGCTGGTTTTCCCGGCCGCGGTGGTTTCCTCCACTCCCTGCTGACCTCTGGCCTGGCTGGCTTGGTTTCTCTCCCTCTGGGAGGCTGCCCGCTTCCGCGGGGAGGACCATCGATTCTTTGCCCACCGCGATTGGGCTTTGCGCTCGGGCCCGACGGCGGAGTGAAACTGCGGGTGGTGGGGAACGAAGGCCGTGCGAATGTTGATTTTTCTCCTTCGCGTGGTTTCTTCCACTCTCTGCTTGGCGGCCGGGCTCCCTCTCGCGTTCCCGCCTTGGTTGCTGCTGCCGGCCTGTCCTTAACCGGATGCGTCACCGGCAACGGCCTTCGCGGCACGGGAAAGCTGGCCGCGGGTGGCCCAGGCAGTGGCATCGCGGGAGCGCTGGGCACCGCGGATTCGGCGAATTCGGGCAAACCGCCTTCGAGGAAGTAATACGTCTGCGCGTCCATCGAAAGCGAATGAATCTGCCGCGTGGCGGATAAACCCCGCACCGCTTCCCGCACCCGCGAGCGTGAGGCCAGGGGAGAGAGAAAGATCTCGATCTCCTCGCTGGTGGCGGCGTACACCGACTGCAGATAAATCGAGACCAGCAGCGACAGGGCCGTAACCTGCCCGGTCGTGCCCGCGGTTGCGAGCGCGTTGCGATGCCTGGCCCGCAGCAACTCCCAGCGAGCCGGCTGGCCAGGTTCCTGGAATACCGGGGCGATCCGCAGGCCTTGCCAAAGCTCGCTCAGGCCGCGCAAAACAGCGGCTTCGGTGAGCTCCCGGCCGAGGATTTCCCGCGCTTCGGAGGCAGTCAGCGCCCCGTGCTTGTCGTCTTTATCGTCCTTGTCGTTCAATGCCTTCCACAGCTCGAGCACCAGGGGAGAGACCTTGTGGCCGGACGATTTTTCGGGAGCGTGCTTCCAATCGGCATCCGCACGCAGGCAGAGGACATAGGGCAGCGCCCGCGAGGCAACGAGAAAATCCGGCTGCTCGCCGACGGCGCCAAACAGGTTGAGCGCCACCACGGCCCCGGATTCAATCAGCCGGGTGAGCAGCGCCTGGGCCTGGGAAATTGCGTCGCTCCCGGGGGGTGCCGACGAGGTCCCCAATACTGCTTCCACAAAGGAAGGCGCCGGCGCCGGCAGTTGCGCACGCCGGGGCAGGTAGAGGCACAACGGGTGCTGTTCGAGCCAGTGCGCGGCGTCGTCCAGGGTGAGGATAGGGTTCTTCTGTTGGCGCCAATGCGCCGCTCGTGCTGCCTGGAGTTGCTCTGCTGTCAAGTTTGATTCCGCGCTTTCAAAGCCAGCCGAAGCCGGGGAACACCCGTCTAGATGCGATGGAATGCCCGCTGGATTTCCTTCCAAGCATACCGCAGGACGATGGGGCGGCCATGAGGACAACTGGTCGGGTGCTCGGTTTGGGCCAGCTCGGTGAGCAACCATTCCATGCGCGGCCCATCGAGCGGGGTATTCACTTTGATGGCCGCGTGACAGGCGATCGACGCCGCAATGCGGGTGCGCGCCGCCTCCAGGTTCTCTGCCTGCTCCGGGCTGCCGGCCTGCTCCAGCACTTCGACCAGCATACGTTCAAGGGCCGGGCCTTCGAGACCAACGGGCGCTGCCTTTATGGCAATCGTGCGCGGCCCGAAAGGTTCTACTTCAAAGCCATTGGCATCGAGTTCGCGGGCGATGGCCGCGAAGGTGACCATTTGTGCCGGCAACAGGTCCAGCAGCATGGGCATGAGCAGCCGCTGGCGCTCGACCTGTTCCACCCGGCGCTGGCGCAATACTTTTTCAAACAAAATTCGCTCGTGCGCCACATGCTGATCGATGATCCACAAACCCTCCTGGTTCACCGCCAGGATGAAGGAGTCGCGCAATTGTCCTAACGGCCGCAAGGAAGCCAGACCGTGCAGCGAAGGCCCCGCACCTGCTTCCGCACTTGCTTCAATGCCTGCTTCAGCGGCCGCTTGCTCGTCTTGAATCTGTTCGATAGCGGTGGCGCAGCCGGAGGAATGCCCGTTCTGCGCTTTCTCCCCCGCCGGGGAGGAGGGAAAAGGAGCGAAGGGAAGAATGCCCGGAGCGGGCTCGATCGGGCGCGTAGACAGGGTGAACCCGTCTCCGGCGGGCTCAAAGTTTTCGGTGCGCGACCTTTCCCGGGATGAGCCATCGCTCTGCCAGTTGCCGATGAGCCAGCCGTCCGAGGTCGGCGTGTCCTCGGCCCTGCGGGCGCCGGTCAAAAACTCAGGACCCAACTCCGGAGTACTGCTGGGGTGGACCGTGAGGGCGCGCAGGAACCCGGCCGCCGGCCGGCCCAGGGTCAGTTTGTGGCGGATGGTGTCGCGCACAAAATCATGCAGCCAGCTGGCCTGGCGGAAGCGGACCTCCGTCTTGGCCGGGTGCACGTTGACGTCCACTTCTTCCGCGGGCATCTCGACAAAGAGCAGCACCACGGGAAAGGAAGTCGGGGGAAGAATATTGCGATAGGCTTCCGAGACCGCGTGCAGCAGCAGGCGGTCGCGCACCAGGCGGCGATTGACGAAGCAGTAGATGGAGTTGCGATTGAGCTTTTCGAGCTCCGGCTTGGAGGTAAAGCCGGTCAGGCGCAGCCAGCCCGGGGCAGGGGCCTGGTAATCCCCGGGCCGCTTCCAGGGTGGGGGTTCCGGCAGCCCGGCACGGGCCAATTCCATCTCCGCCGCCAGCGGCAGCAGCTGATCGAGCGTGGCCTGGCCGAAAATCTGAAAGATCCGCTCCGCCGGCTGTCGCACCGGGGGCGCGATCAGCAAGGCATGGGTGGCGGAGTGCAGCTCGAAGTGCTTGTCGGGATGGGCGAGCGCGTAATGCGTAACCAACGCGGTTACATGAGATGTTTCCGTGGTTTCGGACTTGAGAAATTTTCTTCGCGCCGGGGTGTTGAAGAACAAGTCGCGCACCGTGAGGGTCGTGCCCCGGGGCGCTCCCACATCGTCGCAACCGAGCAGCTTACCCCCGGCGATTTCGATGCGTGTGCCCACACTTTCCTCCTCGGCACGCGTCTCGAGCTCGACCCGCGCGATCGAGGCGATCGAGGGCAAGGCTTCGCCGCGGAATCCCAGGGTGGCGATTGACAGCAGGTCATCGGAGGAGCGGAGCTTCGAGGTGGCATGGCGTTCAAAGGCCAGCAGAGCATCGTCGCGCACCATGCCGCTGCCGTTGTCGGCGATGCGAATCAACTTGCGCCCGCCACCCTCGATCGCGATCACAATGCGGCTTGCGCCCGCGTCCAGCGAGTTCTCGAGCAACTCCTTGACTACCGATGCGGGGCGGTCGACGACCTCGCCGGCGGCAATCTGGTTGGCCACCTGGTCAGCCAGTATGTGGATGCGGCCCATGATGGAAATTTCCCTTTACTCAAACTAGCAGGAACCGCAACGCCAGTCTGGTGTCCGGACGCCGGAGCGAAAACATGCGCTCAAACACGGGACCGCACGCCTCCCCCATTCCCAAAACCGAAATAAAACAAAAACGACCCCACGCGGATGGCCCAGATCTCAAAAGCGAGTCCCAAAGGAGAGACACGGGCCACCCCACTCAATATTCGTCAACGTCCTGAGCGCACCCTCCGGGGCAGTGCCTGGGACGGCCGTTTGGCTTTGGGGAGCCGTTTCCCTCGCGGGTGGGCCACCGTCTCCTCGCGACTCGCCGAGGATTCCGACAGCGTATCGCCCAGCACGTGCAGGCGGAGGAAATTGGTAGAACCGGATTTGGTCCGAGTGCCGGCCACGATGCCCAGGATCTGCCGCGGCAGCACGTGGCCGCCCGCTTCGAGCAGCCGCTCCGCCGTTTCCACCATCTGTTCGGCGGTGGCCAGCTTGTTGCACAGGATCGGATGCACCCCCCAAAGCAGCATCATGCGATGGATCACCCGCTCCACGCTGCTCAGCCCGAAGATGGGAGATTTGGGCCGGTACTTGGAGAGCTGGCGGGCAGTGGTCCCGGTCTCGGTAAAGACCGCGATGGCGCTGATGTCCAGGTCTTCGGCGGCGTGGGCCATGGATTCGCAAATGGTCTCGGCGACGGAGAGCCGCACGTGCCTGGGCTGGCCGCGATCATTCAATCGGGGCAACTCCTGACCTTCGGTCTCGAGCACGATTTTGGCCATCATCTTGACCGCTTCGACCGGGTACTTGCCGGCCGCAGTTTCGGCCGACAACATCACCGCGTCGGTGCCGTCATAGATCGCGTTCGCGACGTCGGACGCTTCGGCCCGCGTGGGCCGGGGATTCTCAATCATCGACTCCAGCATCTGGGTGGCGGTGATGACCGGCTTGCGGTAATCGCCGGCGCGGCGGATCACATGCTTCTGAATGGCCGGGACCTTCTCCGGCGGCATCTCGACTCCCAGGTCGCCGCGCGCCACCATGACCCCATCGGCGGCCTCAAGAATGCTTTCCAGGTGCTGGATGGCTTGCGGCTTTTCGAGCTTGGCAATGATCCAGGTCTCCGCACCGAGCGACGCCACCCGATGACGGACCAGGCGGATATCCTCCGCGGTGCGCACAAACGAAACCGCAATCGCGTCCACGCCACTCTTGATGGCGAACTCCAGGTCCTCTTCGTCTTTGGCTGTCAGCGACGGTACCCGTACCGGGATGCCGGGCAGATTGATGCCCTTATGTTCTCCCAGCATGCCGCCGTTGATGACTTCGCACTCCGTATCCTGTCCGTGCACTGCCACCACGTGGAGCTCAATGAGCCCATCGGAGAGCAGGATGCGCGCGCCGGCCTCCAGATTTTCCGCCAGCGTGGGGAAGGTGGTGGCGATGAGCGTCGAGGTCCCCGCAATGTCGCGCGGGGTGATGGTCAGCCGCTGGCCGGTCTTGAGCTGCACCGGGATACGGTTTTTGAGCCGGCCGGTGCGGATCTTCGGCCCCTGCAAATCCCCCAGGATGCAAATCGGCTTGCCTTCTTCGCGCGAGACCTTGCGCACCATTTCGATCAGCTTGAGCTTTTCCGGGTGGGTGCCGTGGGAAAAGTTAAGCCGGGCTACATCGAGCCCGGCGCGGAGCAATTCGCGGAAAACATTTTCAGTCGAACAGGAAGGGCCCAGGGTGGCCACTATCTTGGCCCGGCGCCGCGGCTCCACTCCCAGGGTTTCGTTCGCTTCCATCAGGGGAAAACTCATTGGTCCCTCACACTCGGTAACCGGAAACGGTAACGGTCTCCGGCAGCTACATTCTACGCGTAGTCGGGCGGGGAACGGGGAAGGCCTGTTAACAGCAGCGATACGAACGGCGGGAAGAACGTAATTTTAACGTTCCAGCCGGGGCCGCTTGCCCCCGGCCGCGACCAGTCTTTCTGCTTCGACCGGGACCGGATTGGGTACCCGTTGTGGCTTGGGAAAGAGATGGGCGTTGAACTCGGCGCCGATCAGCACGCTCAGGGTCGCGATGTAGAGCCATACCAGGGTGGCCACCACGGCGCCCAACGGGCCATAGACGACAGAGTAATCGGCGAAGCGGGTGAGATAAAAACCGAAGGTCAGGGTAGCCAGGAACCAGATCAGGGCAGCCCCCGAGGCTCCCGGCAAAACATATCTCCACGCCCGCCGCCGCGGCGTGCCGAACTGGTAGATCATGGCCAGAACCACGATGGTGGTCAAAAGGCCGATCGACCAGCGTACGATGCGCCAGAGGAACAGCACCACCGGCCCCAGCACGTGAAAGCTGTTGGCAATGGCCCACTGCTCAATCTGATGTCCAAAAGCAACCACTACGGTGGCAAATGCCAGGGGCACCAGGCACAGTGGAATCATGGCCAGCGCGACTCCCCGCTCGACCCAGAAGCTCCATTCCCGGCGCGGCAAATCATAGGCGCGGCGGAAGCCTTCCATCAGCGAGAGCATCATGCCCATGGCGGCGATCAGCGAAACCAGGATGGCGGAGGTGAGAACTTGTTCCGACCGCGCCTTCTGGTTGGTGAAGTAATCGTGCAGCAGGGTCATGGTGTCGTTGGGCAGCACTTCGGCGAAGGCGGCTCGCATTTCTCCCCGCACGCTATCCGATTCCGGGGTCAGGGCAAGCAGGGTGGTGAGCACCAGGATGGTGGGGAAGAGGCAGAGGATGGCCGAGTAGGCTGCCCCCTTGGCGGTGCCGAATACGTCATGGGAAAGCGATGTCACGAGCGCAAGGCGGAATTTTTCAAGTGGCCAGCGCACGGCTAGCCTTTCCACTGCAACAGGAATTGAGTGACTGCGGCAGGATCTACTGTCCGCATGGCCTCAAACTCGCGATTGCGCTGGCTGTAAACCAGCTGACCGTTGGCATCGAGCACCGCTAATGCCGGCACCCCTTTGTCCACGGGCACGCCGTACTTGGCAGCGATGTCGAGGTTCTGGTCGTAGCGGCCGATATTCACCGGCACCAGCACGTAGTTCTGCTGGAGCAGACGCCAATTGGCAGGATCATGAAAATAGATTTCCAGCACCTGGCAGTCGCCGCACCAGTTGCCGCCGAAGTCGAGCAGGACGCGTTTCTTTTCCTTCCCGGCCCGAGCCAGGGCGCTGGCAATATCCTGTGCAGCCTGGGCCCCATCCGGATAGATGACGGCGCGCCCGGGTTCCTCAGTTGGCCCGGTATCGACCGGAGTCTGCCGGCAACCCACCAGAAGGGCGCAGGCGATCGCAGCAAGGACCATCGGTTTTGGCAGGGAGAGCATCGGCTTCGATAATAGGGTAGCGCAAACCGTCCGCGCCAGGATTTTTGCCCCGCCAACAAAACCTGATGCTCCGCATCCCCGACTTATGTACAGCCTGAAAGTTTGCGCCGAAAACGACGGCGAATATGTCGGGATTTAGAGCCTGCGTGAGAACTCGATCGCGCTTTTGGGCTCTATCCCCGCGCCGATCGCCGGGTGCCCCACATCTCGCTCGTTTTTCGCGAGATGTGGGATACCGCAGCCCTCCCCCCAAGCCTGTTGAGGGCTATGAAACGATGCTCTCAGGTGTTTCTTATTCAACTTTCTGCAGACTCTGAGGGCCGTACCCTGCAAACACTAATTCGGGGCCAGGGCGTAAGGGAAGGTGAAGCGCCCCAATTGGACCAGCGCCTTGTCCGCCGGCGGCCATATGCGGAACGATTCCACCCGGGTGATGGACAGATTGCGCATGGCTTCCACCTGGCCGACCGCTTTTCCGCTCTGCGCCTGGTAGAACGTCACCTTGAGTGAGTCTTGTTCGCGCACCCAGCCGATCAGGTATTCTCCCGGAGCAAGCAGGAAATCCCCCACCTTGAGCGGCATCTGGGAAACGAAATAATAAGAATACTTGCCATCGGCGGAGTAGCCGGCCGTGATCAACACCACCCCGGCGATGAAATGGCCTTGACCGTCGGTAATTCCGGAAGCGGTGCGGAATTCCGTTTCAATGCGTTCCGCGATCACTGGCGCGCGGGCAGGAATCAAAACTTTCAGCTGCCCTTCGCTGGCGTTGTGCCAGCTGGCCGCCTGGACTGCAGCCGCGTTCAGCAGGCACAGCACCAGCAGCCATCGACGGAGCTCAATCAAGATGCACGATTCCTCTCTGCAGCGCGGTGGTCGCGGCCTGGGTGCGATCGGTGACTCCCAGCTTGCTGAGCAGGCTGTTGATGTGGGTCTTCACCGTGGCCTCGGAAATGAAGAGCGCAGCAGCGATCTCCTTATTGCTGTTGCCGCCCACAATCAACTGCAGCACCTCGGTTTCGCGCCCGGTGAGCGACGGCGCGCTCATGCGCTCGGCCAGCCGCTCGGCCACCGGGGCCGGGATGCGCGATTTTCCGGAGTAGACCGAACGGATGGCGTCCATCAACTCGTCCCCGGTCATGCCTTTCAGCAAGTAGCCCCGGGCGCCGGCCTGGAGGGCGCGGTAAATGTCCTCGTCCCCATCGAAGGTGGTGAGCACAATGATGCGGGCCTGGGGAAAATCGACGCGGATGTTGGCGATCGTTTCCACCCCGTTCATCTGCGGCAGGCGCAGATCCATCAAGGTGATATCGGGCTGGTGGAGACGAAACAACTCAATCGCCTCCCGGCCATCGGCCGCTTCGGCAACCACGGAAAATTCGGGCACAGTGCGCAGCAGGGCCACCAGGCCCTGGCGCACCACCGCGTGGTCTTCAACAATCATGATGCGGATGGGTTCGTTCATTCTGCTCGCTTTCTTACTTTCATTTCCCTGGTTCATTTCCCTGGTTCACTTCTTTGGTTTCATGGGACCGGCGCTTCGACCGAGACCAGAGTGCCTTCGCCAGGGGCGCTCCGCAGCTCGAGCGTGGCAGCGATCTCCCCCGCGCGCTCCTGCATGCCCTGGAGACCGTAGTGGCCTTCTGCTCCGTTCCTGCTGGGATCGAACCCGCGGCCATCATCCTCCACCCGCAGCGAAACCCGCTCCGCCTGGTAGATCAGTTGCACGTCGATGCGCGTTGCGGCCGCGTGGCGGACTGCATTGGCGACCGCCTCCTGGCCGATACGCAACAACTCCTCTTCTATTCGCCGTTCCAGCGGCCGGTAAGTCCCTTTTACCTGAAGGTATACCTTGACCGGAGAGCCGCCCGCAATGCGGGTGCAACTGCGGCTGAGTCGTGCGGGAAGGTCGTCCGGCTGGTTAGCGGGTAAACCGGGGGCGGCTCCAGCCTCGGAGCGCAGATCCCAGATGGATGTCCGCGCATCGGCCAGGCTGGCGCGAACGAGGGCCCGCGCTTGATCCAGTTGTTCGAAGACTGGCTCGAGCTCCGCGCCCGGCGCTGTTTCATTTCCCGGCTTCGCCGCCGCCTGGCGCGAGCCGGAAAGCAGGCGCGCCACCACTTCCAGCTGCACCGAGATGCCGACAAAACCCTGGGCCAGGGTGTCGTGAATTTCCCGCGCGATGCGACCGCGCTCGCGCAGCACGGCTCCCCACTCGGCTTCGACGGCCAGCACCCGCCAACGATAGATTAGGTATCCCAACAACAGCAGGGCCAGCACCATGGAGGAATAAAACCACCAGGTCTGGTAGAAATGCGGCATCATGCGCAGGCCGAAGGACGCGCCGGTCATGTTCCAAACGCCGTCATTGTTGGCTGCCAGCACCTGGAAGCGGTAGCTTCCTGGCGGCAGGTTGGTGTAAAACGCCGCCCTGCGGGCGCCGGCATCGATCCATCCATGGTCGAAGCCTTCCAGTTGATAGCGGTACCGGACTTTCTGAGGAGCCACAAAACTCAGGCCGGCATACTGGAACTCCAACCGGTTGGCGCCCGGCTTGACGGTGAGCTGCTGATCGAGGCCCAGGGGGCGGGGCTGGTCATCGACCAGGATCTTTTCCACAGCAACCGCAGGGGGAACGCGGTTCTCGGGCATTTGCTCCGGCTCGACCGCGGAGACCCCGTCAAGGGTAGCGAACCACAAGCTCCCATCCGCCAGTTTCCAGGCCGCCGGGTGACCCTCGCCGCTGCATTCGCGGATGTTCATGCCGTCCGCCGTGCCATAGGCATTCACTGACGGCACACCACCCCCATTCAACTGCGCCAGCGAGACGCGGAAGATCCCGGTTTCCGAGCTCATCCAAAGGTGGCCGCTCGCGTCCTCGAGCATGCCGTAAATGGTGTTCGGCAGCCCCCACGGGCTCGAGGGATAGGCCTGAATCGCCGCTTTGCCTGAGCCCACGCGATTGAGGCCGCCGCCATTAGTCCCCAGCCACACCTGGCCGGAGTGATCCTGGGCGATGGCGGTGATGGTGTTATTTGAAAGGCCCTGCTGGACGGTGTAGTTGCGAAAGACACCGCCGTCGAGACGGCTCAGACCGGCGGAAGTACCTATCCAGAGCGGGTCCGATGAGGTCAAGGCCCCCCGGCCGTCTCTGAGAATGGCGCCGATGAAGTCGCTGCCCAGGCCATCCATGCTCGAAAAACTGGAAAACTTGCCTCCGGCCAGGTGCGCCAGACCGTGACGGGTCCCGATCCACAAACTGCCGTCGCGGTCGTTGGCGAGTGAGCGGATGAAATCGTCGGGCAGGCCCGCGGCGGAGGTGAAATGCTCGACCTTGCCGGTGGGATGGAGCCGGTTGAGCCCGTTGGGGGTCCCGATCCAGAGGTCGCCGTGCCCACCGTCGGCAAGCGAAAGGATGACGTTGCTGGACAGTCCCTGGGCAGTCGAGTAGTGCGCAAACCCTGAACTTGTGCGGCGATTCAGGCCCGCTCCATCGGTTCCAATCCAGAGCGCTCCGTCGGCTGTTTGAAAAACGCAGCGCACAAAATTGCCCGAGAGCCCGTCGCTGGTGGTGTAAGTGGCGAACTTCTGATCGCGCAGAAGGTGCAGGCCCGCGGAATCGGTGCCCAGCCACAGGTTGCCTTCGCGATCTTCGAACATGGCGAGCACCCGGTTGACGGCCAGGGCAGAATCCCGGGCGAAAGACTCGAGTCGACTACCGTCGAAGCGGAAAACGCCCCGCTCGGTTGAGATCCAAAGCGCCCGCTGGCTGTCTTCAAACAGTTGGTCGACAAGGTCCACAGTCAAGCCATTCATCGCCAGTGGAAGGGACGTTCCCGCAGCGCTCACGTGCGTCATCCCGCTGGCCGAGCCTACCCACATGCCACCTTGCCTGTCGTCCTGGAGCGCGGTCACTGGGTGCTTGCTGGCAGCGCCCGGCACGGGGACCAGTGTGCCCGCGGTATAGCGGTCTAATCCCTCGTCGGTGCCCATCCACACGTTGCCTTGCTGGTCGAGCTCGATCGCTTCCACGGGAACGCCGCTAAGCAGGTGCAGAGCCAGCTGCGGCTTAGAGGCTTTGGTGTCGAGGGCGAAGACCCCGCTGCTGCCGCCCAGCCAGAGGGTTCCTCGCGCATCCTCTGCCAGTGACTGGCGATGCAGGGGGGCCGCTGCCTGGGCTCCAGCGAGCGGACGAAAGATTTTGCCATCGAACCATGCAGGACCCGCCGGGGTGAAAGCCCACAGGCGTTGGTGATGGTCCTCATAGCTGAACCACACCGTGTCCGCTGGCAGGCCCCGCGCAGCGGTATAGGCGGTAAAGGCTCCGTCCCGATAGCTCACCAGGCCGGCGGCGGTCGAAATCCACAATTTGCCGGCGTGGTCCTCAATCAGATCGGACACGGTATCGCTCTTGAACTGGGGTGTGTTCTCCGTGTCAAAGGTAACGAAATCGATGCCATCGAAGCGGACCAGCCCTCCGTCGGTGCCCAGCCACACAAAGCCATCGCGCGTTTGCAGGATGGAATGAACGGTATTCTGGGGCAAGCCGGAATCAGTCCGCCAGGCCTGATGGCCGTAATGGTCAAGCGAGCGATGGGAATCGAGCGCCATGGCAGAAGTGGTGAACGCCAGCAACAGGACCCACCCACTGTGACCTCGCCACCCCGCCCGAATCATGATGGCTCCAGTATGAACCCTGGGGAAAATCCCCGAAGAAGCAAAAAAAGGCGCCCCGGGTAGGGGCGCTTGGAGAACTGGTATGTGATTGCGAGTCCAAAGATAGATACGCTATCCCGTCGGGTCTTGGACCCAGAGTATGATTCTCACTCGATCTTTGGGTGGAGACACGACCCACGCGCATGAGCGGCCCAGATATCTGTGGTTACCTGAGAAAGGGCCGCAGATTTCTCCACTACACTCAGTCGAAAAAAGGCCGCAAATTCCAGACTCTGAGTGGGTGGCCCGGGTCTCGCTTTTGAGACCTGGGTGTTACGGCTGGAGGTCATTGCGAGGAGAAACCCGGGTCTCCCGGAAGGGCGAGACTTGACGATCCCACCCTTCACAAGAAAGCGAAGATGGGGGACCCGTCGATTGGCGGAGATAGAGCCCACACGCGCGTTCCGTGCGTTGCAGCGCCGGGAAGTCTTAGGGGCCTGGCCTTACGTGGTGGGGGTGTCGACCGAGGGGATGGGGGTAGACACGACACTGACCTTGGCGGGAACGCTCGCTTTGGCGCCGCTCGACAGACGAGCTGCAATGCGCCGAGACCGCAACCTGTCGGCCATATGCTTGGGTACATCTACTGATTTGATCAAACTCATCTCGGCTCCATGGACTGCCGTTAACTAGCTAAACGTGGCTCGTCTGGAGTAAGAAGACTCAGGGCGAGGAAGCAAACTGCACTACCAACAGTGTACTCCCAGTTACTGCTTTTCCCAGACTACGGTGGAAGGCGGATCCCCTGGCGTCCCGCCCACCTCGGTCATCGTCTTGCCGCCATCGGCGACGGTGTACACAGAAGAAGAAATCGTGCTGCCGTTCAATTTCTGCACCAGGCGGAAGCTGTAAGGCCCTGTGCGCATCAAGCTCAATCGCAGTCCTGTCGGAAGGTCGGGGCCGTCCACAGCCGTTTCCTTGCCATCGAAGTTAAGCTCGCAGGAAGCCTTCATCGCCGGAATCTTGAACAACAATTTATCCAGGCTGATCTCCTGGATGATGAGTTGGTTGGGCGAACTGAGCTTGACTGCGGTGCTTTTCCAGGAACCTATCAGCCCGCTGGTTCCGTCGGTGCGCGTGTACTCCGCCGTATTGGTATACAGGTCGCCGTCGGCCTTCACCCCGCTGGTGGTATCGGTGAGCGTCTTGCCGTCGGTTGAGAGCTTCCAGCTGTCACTGCTCAGCAGCTTACCGTCGGTCTTGCGCTCCTCGGTGGTCCAGCTATCGGGGCTGGTCTGGCGCCATATGGCAATGTTGCCCGAGGGAGTGGCGTAGTTTCCCCCATCCAGGCGGAAGGAGTAGCTGACTCCGCTGGCAGTGAGCTGGATGGCGTTCCCTTCCGCGGGACCAAACTTCAGCGTGTCGCCGGCCAACTGGCTCTTTTCCTGGTTCAACTGCCAGGTGCCGGCAAAGGGATTCTGCGCCGCTGCCGTTGCGGTCGTGACGAGAGCAAGAAACATCCAGATGGTGGCGGAAAAGCGTTGTCCGGGTCGCATAGGACCTCCTCTGGCCCGGTGGGTAAGGCCCAGTGACTGCCACTGTCATTAGAGCACTTCCGCTGTGTCTTTTGTGGGGATGGAACAGGGGTGGTAAATCATGTCTTTCCGGGAGAGGCCCGGGTAAGGCAGGGGAACCCATGTCATGCCTTCGCGATCCGGCTTAATCGTCGTCAGAGCGGGATTTCGTGAGACCGGTCAAGGCATGCAAATGAAGAGCTTGTTTGATGCCGGGACCGAATTCCTGGATCAGGTTCCCGACAAAGACTTCGCCCATCTGCTCGTGGCCGAACTGAATTCCCTGGACCAGGGGACTGTAAAGACGGTGAGGATACCAGTAAGTAGAAACCATGCCTGAGCCGTAGGCGCCGGCGATCTGCGGCATATCGAGCGTCAACCGTCCGTCCTTGCGGTAGTTGGTGAATGTCATCTGGAGCGCGTGGCCGGTGCGATGGAGCGCACCCTCGCACTTGCAGACGGGATACCGCGGATCGAGCCCGGTCAGGCCGGCCAGGCCCTCGTGGATGACATTGCGGGCGGCAAGTTGGCCGTATTCGCTGGCAAAACGCCGGGTATAGGCATTTCCATCGCCGTTCCACTTGGCCGGCACATTGCGGATCTGATCAACCATGGCCCCGGCGAAAAGCCCGGCAAAGGCTCCCGGGGAGGCGTAGGTATCGTTCCACAACAGAACCACCCGGTCCTGCATAGTCAGCGGCTTAGGGGCGTCGGGCGGCGGTTTGGGGATGGCCTGGACGATTTCAGGAGCTATCCCCAATCCCTGCAACAACGCGTCATGGCCGGAAGCAGCCAACAAATCGGGGAACAATCCAGCCGGCAGGGCGTCGCTGGCGACCAGTACGGTGCCTTCGTGCGCGCTGTCCGCAGACACCATCCTGTCCGCAGACAGCATCTGCGCCTGCAGCATGACTTCCGTGGTCATACCCAGAGTCATGATGAGAACGACCCGGCAGAACTTCATAAAACCCCCGATAGGGCAAAAAAGAGTAAAAGCGCTGCGCGGCCCTTTTCTGAACCAGAGGGCTTCGTTAAGCAGCAAGCAAAGGATCGCAGGGCCCCTGGACTATGGCAAGCAATCATCCAGTCCTGGCCCTTACGAAAGCGCCTTACCCCGGCTCAACTGGGTAGCTGCAGGTAACACCTTGTGGGCAGAACTGGGGTTATCAGGCTGCGGAAAAACTCTGTTTTGTATTAGGGCACGGCTTCAGTTGTTCAACTGCTTGAACTATTTCGGGCTTTTAGCCCTGGTGAGGACTGGAAGTGTTGACATCGGCAGGGGCTCTTACGGGCTCAGGTACAGCTCTGTTTTGTATCGGGGCACGACTTTAGTCGGGCCGTAAACGACTTAGAACATGACGGGCTTTAGCCCCCTTCGGTCCCTGCGGGTAGATCTCTCCTGCCCGGTACCAAGTTTTTCCGCAGCCAGTTTAGTCGGGCCGTAAATGGCTCAAAATACGTTGGGCTTTAGCCTCTGCAACTCCTGCACCTACGTCCTGCCTGCCCGGTCCCGAATTTTTTCGGCAGCCTGTCAGGAAGGAAGCAGTTGGAACCGATCCACGTCGACCAGGCCCCGGTCGGTAATCTTCAGGTGGGGAATGACAGGAAGTGGAAGAAAGGCAACGTGCAGGAACGGCTCCGCCAGCCGGCAACCCATGCCCTGGACGGTGGTGCGCAGGGAATGGAGGTTCTGACGGACGGTGTCAAAGGGCTGGAGGCTCATCAGCCCGGCGAAGGGAAGCGAAAGCTCCCCCAGCACGCGGCCATCCTGAACCGCCGCCAATCCTCCCCCCAGCGTCAGCAGGTGATTGACGGCCAGCGCCATATCATCGTCGTTCGAACCGACCACGCAAATGTTATGGCTGTCGTGACCGACCGAAGACGCCAGCGCCCCCCGGCGGAAGCCAAATCCGCGGACAAACCCACGGCCGATGTTGCCATTGCGGCCGTGGCGCTCGAGCACGCAAATCTTGAGCAGGTCGTGTTCCGGGTCAGCGAGCCGCAAGCCACCGCGCCAGGGAAGATCGGCCTGTAGGTGCTCGGTAAGGATCTTGCCCGGGATAATGCCGATCACCGCCGTCCCCGGCCCAGAGGCGGGCACGCGGAAAGCTTCCACCGTGACCGGCGCCCGGCGCATGGTGTTCCCTCCCGGCGGCGAGGGCATGACCCGCCCGGCAAACGTCTCCCCAGTCACCGCCCGGCCGCGGCGGAAAACGGTATGCACGGCGCAGCTTTCCAAATCATCCAGCAACAGCAGGTCGGCCAGATATCCGGGCGCGATCAACCCCCGGTCCACCAGGCCAAAGCCCCGGGCGGCCGACCAGCTGGCAATGCGATAGACGGCGGCCACCGGGGCTCCGAGCGAAATGGCCCGCCGCACCAGGTAATCCAGGTGGCCCTCTTCGTGGATGTCCAGCGGATTGCGGTCATCGGTGCAGAAACCGAGAAACGGGGAACTGAATTCACGGATCAGGGGGGCCAGCGCTGCCAGATCTTTTGACGCCGACCCCTCCCGGATCAACACTTGCATGCCTTTCGCCAGCTTCTCCCGCCCCTCGGCGAGGTTAGTGGTCTCGTGACAGTTACGAATACCGCAGGAAAGATAGGCGTTCAGGTTGTAACCGGAAACCAGCGGCGCATGGCCGTCGATATGCTGGCCCTGGAATGCGGCCAGCTTTTCCATGCACTCGGGATCTTTGTTCAGGACCCCGGGCACATTCATGAACTCAGCCAGGCCGATCACCTGGGGATGGTGACGATGGGGCAGCAGATCCGCCGCGTTGAGCCGGGCCCCGGACGTCTCAAGATCGGTCGCCGGAACGCAGGAGGAGAGTTGCACCCGCAGATCGAGCGCGGTGTTGCGCGCGGCATCGAGAAAATATTGCAAACCCGCGAGGCCCAGGACATTGGCGATTTCGTGCGGATCGCAGACCGCGGTGGTGACCCCGTGAGGCAGCACGCAACGGTCGAATTCCCCCGGCGTCACCAGCGTGCTCTCGCAGTGCACGTGGCTGTCGATAAAACCCGGCACGGCGAACCGGCCCTGGGCGTCCACTTCCTCGAGCCCGCGGTAGCTGTCGAGCGTGCCCACGATGGTGCTGCCGCACACCGCGATGTCTCCGGACTCGGACTCACCCGTTACCAGATTCAGGATGCGCGCATTGCGAATGACCAGGTCGGCGGGCAACCGGCCGAGGGCTTGATCGATCTGACGCTCCAGGATGTCTCTCATTGATGGGCTGCCCGCTTTAGTTTCCGTATTATAGGGTGAGCTTTTCCGGGCCACAGAGTGACGGAGAATGCGGTCATGCTGGAATCATTGACGGCGCGCAAGGAATGGAAGTTCTTCGCCGTCCTCCCAAAAGCGGACCCAGTTCTGGCAGCGGCCTGGTGGACAGTGCTGCTCCTCCGCGGCATCCTGCCCGCGGCATTCGCGATTGCCATGGGCTTGCTCGTGGGCGCGGTCGCACGCGGTCATCCGCTCGCCGGCCCGCTGACCCTCGCCGGCGCGATCTTTGTCCTGCTCCAGGTGCTCAGCCCCGTCCACC
Source organism: uncultured Acidobacteriaceae bacterium (assembly GCA_964609355.1). GTDB lineage: Bacteria > Acidobacteriota > Terriglobia > Terriglobales > Acidobacteriaceae > PALSA-350. The sequence continues at coordinate 33,863 of CAZSUK010000119.1, forward strand.
AGGCGCTCAGTGCCAATCTCGGCGACCGCACCGCCGCCTGGCTCTATGACCGGCTTACCGAGGCTTGCGTGCGGCCGCCCGGCATCGGGCATCTGGAGGATCCCACCCTGACCGCCGACCTCACCGTGGCCCGCGACTTTGACCTCGGCATGACCGGACC
>CAZSUK010000120.1:0-15491 GCA_964609355.1 uncultured Acidobacteriaceae bacterium
AGTCATGCAGCAGTGCTCCGGGCAAAGGTAAACCCGTGAGCGGCGTGATGGGCTCGATGATCAACTCCCCCTTTCGCAGACGTTGCTCGTCTTGCGGAGTCAAGGGGGGCGCCAGGAAACCATCGCGTGACTGGTGCTGCTTAGCCAGCCTGGCTTCGACGGAGTGGACGTAGTCGCCGAACGCTGAAACAGCAGCAGGCGTAGGTTCTGCCATCGCGTGGTGGTGAGCTGCCATCAAGGTCAGCAGCCCGCTGATGAAGAAGAAAATTCGTAAGCTGGTCCAAAACCGTTTGTGCCGCGCGGGAGCAACGGTTTGCGTAAAGTCAATCATTCGGTTTCTATTATTGCAGGCTGCGAAGTTCTATCCGGCAGAAGAGGAACCCCGATGAAGAGCGCAAGTCTGGTTTCGTTCGCCTCACCGTTACAAACACGTGAGCTGCCGCTACCGCAGCCCAGTGGCTCTGAAGTTCTGCTGCGCGTGGTTTCCGCAGGCATTTGCCACACCGATTTGCACCTGCTCGATGGGTACTACGAGCTGGGTCATGGAGAGAAGCTGCTGGCTGCGGATCGCGGCGTGAAACTGCCGCTTACCCTCGGCCACGAGATCGTCGGCAGGTCTGTGGCCAGCGGTTCGAATGAGCACTACCTGGTTTATCCCTGGATCGGCTGCGGCAGTTGCCGTCCATGCCAAAGCGGCGAAGAGAATCTGTGCGCCCAGCCGAGGACCCTCGGCATTTTTCGCGATGGCGGTTATGCGGAGTACGTATTGGTGCCGGACCAGAAGTATTTATTGCCGCTGAAGGGCATCGACCCTTTGTCAGCCGCCCCTTATGCCTGCGCGGGATTGACTACCTACAGCGCTTTGAAAAAAGCCGGCGAGCTGATTCACCAGGAACCAATCGTGTTGATTGGCGCAGGCGGACTCGGTTTGATGGCGCTCCACCTTCTGCGCGCCATGGGAGGGAAGGGAGCGGTCGTAGTGGACATCCAGCCGGCCAAACGAGAGGCGGCGCTGCGAGCCGGAGCGCTTGACACGGTGGATGCCGGGGCAGAGGACGCCCTGCAACAGCTGTCTGCGAAGGTCGGCGGCGCCCCGCGGGTGGTGATCGACTTTGTCGGCTCAGAATCGACAACCTCGCTCGGATTCAAAGCACTCGCCAAGGGCGGAAAATTGATTTGCGTTGGCCTCTTTGGCGGAGCGGCCCCGTGGGCCCTTCCTGTCATCGCCATGCGCGCCATCACCATTCAGGGCAACTTCGTAGGAACCTTAGCCGAGCTGTCTGAGCTACTGGAACTGGTGCGCATCCGCGGCGTGGCGCCGATCCCGATGGTGCACACTACTCTCGAACAGGCAAGCTCAACCCTGGATGCGTTGCGCCGCGGGCAGATCGAAGGGCGAGCCGTGATTGTCGTACCTCCCCGGCAATAGGAATCCTCAAATGGGCGAATCAGCAGAAGGCTTCTATGATGACCTGGCTCAGTGGTACCACCTGATGTTCGAGGATTGGAACCGCAGCATCGCCTACCAGGGTGCGGTCCTTGGCCCGATTTTGGAGCGGCATACGGAAAAAAAATCCGCCTATGTTCTGGATTGCGCTTGTGGCATCGGGACGCAGACCATCGGATTAGCGCAGCGGGGTCACATCGTGGTCGGTTCTGACTTGAGCCGGTCTGCGGTCGCGCGGGCGACCCAGGAAGCCGCCATGCGAGGCCTCAATGTAATCTTCCACACTGCGGACATGCGCCAGCTCAGTGTGATTCCAGAAACCGGTTTCGACGCGGTCGTGATCGCGGACAACGCCCTCCCCCATCTCCTGTCACAATCAGATCTGGAACAGGCCGTACGAGAGATCGCTGGCAAACTGAAACACTCGGGAATTCTTTTGGCGACCATCAGGGACTATGATCAGCTGATTTCCGTGCGCCCAACCATGCAGGCGCCCGCGTTCTACGGGCAAGATGGAAGCAGCCGGTTTGTCCACCAGGTCTGGCAATGGGATGAGGATCAATATTCACTTCATCTCTATCTGACCCTGCAGAACCAGGGGGTGTGGACGGTAAAGCATTTCGTGTCCAGGTATCGTGCTCTTCAGCGGGCGGATTTGAACCGGGCGTTGCACTCGGCAGGGTTTGCCAATATCCAGTGGTCGGAGCCGGCCGTCACCTCGTTTTACCAACCGATCGTCGTGGCAACCCAGAGGTCCTGAAATGAAAACCCACACTGAATATCTTGTGTTTGAAACCAGGAAGCGCAAACAAATGGTCCACATCACCGACCAGGTGGAACAGATTGTGCGCAAGAGTGGGGTGAAAGATGGGCTGTGCTTTGTCTCACCCATGCACATCACCGCCGCCATTTATGTCAACGACCTGGAGGACGGGCTGATCGAAGACATTGGCAAATGGCTCGAGGAACTGGCTCCGGAGCGGCCGGACTACAAGCATCATAGGACCGGCGAGGATAATGCCGACGCCCATTTGAAGGCCCTGTTGCTGCACCATGAAACAACGCTGCCAGTGACCAACGGCAGGCTCGATCTTGGCACCTGGCAACGGGTGTTCTACGCGGAGTTTGACGGACAGCGCCCCAAGCGGGTGATCGTCAAAATATTGGGAGTCGCGTGACCTTCTATCATAGTCGCGGTCTGCGCGGCTTTTCGTCTTTACCAGCGTCCTGCTGCGGGGCACCGGGGTCCAACATCGGCCGCAGGTCAGGCGGCAGCATACCATGTCGTGGAGTCCCACAAACAGCACAGGCTTCGGCTTTCAAGGTTATCTCTGCTCCACAGCATGCACAAAAAGCGGCCATTATCATCTACTCCCTGCAAATTGCTTTTGCCTATTGGACGATCCTGGCAGCCGCGAAGATTCACGAAGGAGAAATTTGCGCTTGCCCCGGGATTTTTGAGTCCGGGCGAGGCGCACTGCAGATCGCTCGGGATGACAAGGGGAGGGCGATTACTCACCTTGAAGTCCGTGAGTCGGATGGCACAGAAGAGCTGACTGCGACGAATAGGAATGCTTTTCACTAGATGAAGAGGTATGCTGTCACGCGGGGTTCCCCTTGGGAGAGGACCCACGAAACATGGTTGATAACTGGAATTCGATCTGCAAAACGACGGCGCTTTGCACCCTGCTTTTCCTCTGTGCCTCCGGGCGTTCTGCCAGCAGACCGGACGAGATCAACTTCGAGAAACACACCATCGATCTGGGAGCTTCAGAAACCGCCGTTTTTGTTGACATCAATCGCGATGGAAAGCTCGACCTGGTCTCAGGGGAGTATTGGTACGAGGCGCCGCGATGGATCAAGCATCGCTTCCGCCAGATAGACTACACCAACAATTACGTGGATGATCTGTCGACGTTGCCCTTGGATGTGGATGGCGACGGCTATGTTGACCTGGTGACCTCCGGATGGTTTTCGAAAAAGCTGGCATGGTGGCGCAATCCCGGGCGAACGGGTGAAATGTGGAAAGAGCATCCCATCGCAACCGGATCGCCCATCGAATTTTCTTTTCTGGTGGATCTTGATAACGACGGCAAAGCCAACGAGATTTTGCCCCAGTTCGGAGCCGATCGCCCGCTTGCCTGGTATGAGCGAGACGAAAAGGGCGGAATGACCGAACACATCGTGAGCGACCATAGCTACGGGCACGGTATTGGCGTGGGCGATGTGAACGGCGATGGCCGCAATGACATCCTGACCCCGAAAGGTTGGTTGGAGGCTCCGCCCGACCCGCGACAGAAGAACTGGACTTTTCATCCTGATTGGCAGTTCAACGAAGACCTTGGGTTTATATACGTGCGCGATGTAAATGGCGATGGCCGGCCGGACATCGTGTCTTCGATAGCGCACGGGTACGGGATTTTCTGGCTCGAGCAGACCAGCGACCACAAATGGGTTAAGCACGTGATAGACGACAGCTGGTCGCAGCCGCATGCGATGGTCATTGTTGATTTCCGCAAGACCGGAAATTGGGGTTTGTTAACTGGAAAGCGCTACTTTGCCCACAACGGACGTGATCCCGGAGAGCGTGAGCCGCTGGGAGTGTATTGGTACGAGCGACTACTTGATCCTTCGACGCACACTGTCGATTGGGCCAGGCATGTTATCGATTATGGCGGCCGCACTGGAGGCGGCATTGAGATCGGGGTTGCAGATTACGATGGGGACGGCGATCTCGATTTCGCTGTCGGCGGCAAGAGTGGTCTATTCCTGTTTGAGAACAAGACAGCCGCAAAGTAGTTCACATCTACGTGGGCGGCACAATACTCTTAGCTCTACAGATTCGCTCTTTCCTGGTAATGTTTTTCGACATAGCGAATCTGGCCGCGGCGCCTGTCTATTCCCCCCGCAAAGCCTGCGTGGGATCAACGGAAGCAGCGCTAAAGGCCGGAAAAGCAGACGCGGCCACCGCCAACAACAACACCCCAATCGCGGCCAGAGTTAGCACCACTGGATCAAACGGGCTCACTCCAAAAAGCAATGAGCGCAACAGGCTAGACGCCGCCGCGGCGCCCGCCAGGCCGATCACGCAGCCAATCGCCGCCAACTTTGTGCCCGCTTCCAGAATCAAACTTACGATTCCTGCACGTTGCGATCCGAGGGCCATGCGGATGGCCATCTCCTGTGCGCGCGACGCAACGGAGAACGCGATAACGCTGTAGATGCCGAGAACCGCCAGCAACACTGCCGCAAATGCGAAGCTGCCGATCAGCACAGTGTTGAACCGACGCGGAGCCTCGGTTTGAGATACTGCCTGCTCCATTGATTGCACCTGCGTCAATGGCAGTTGCGGATCGATCGAGCGCACTGTCGCGCGTAGAGCATTCTTCATTTGCTCCGGTGGCAAGGCGGAACGCAAGGTGATGAATCCGCCGTTGCCGTTCAGGTCTTCAGGCGAACCGAGAGTGCCGATGCCTGCTTCTGCTTGTTCCACAGGAACATAAAACTGCGGTTTCGTGGGCTCGTCAGGGGAGTTCAACTTTACATCGGCCACTTCGCCCACAACGGTCAACCATGGAGTCTGCATCTCTGGGGTGCCGACGCGCATCCGTTTCCCGATCGGACTCTGATTTGGCCAAAAATGTTGGGCAAGGTTTCGGTTCACGATCACCACCAGTTGCCGATCGGCAAGGTCCGCGTCGGTGAAGGCACGTCCTTGCAGCAGAGAAGTGCCCATGGTGCGAAAGTACTCGCCGATCAATTGTGAAGTTGTTGCCAGGTTCACATTCCCGGGTTTGGGGTCTACGTAACCTTCCACCACGATGGCCTGGTTATTGTTGCCCCCGGAGGCGGGTAGGTTGCTCGTAAGCCCCACGGTTTCGACCCCCGGAAGCTGCTGCAGCCGGCGCACCAGCTCGTTGTTGAAACTGTTGACGCTTACCTGGGTGGCGTATTGCTTCCGCGGCAGCGAATAAGAGGCAGTGGTTACATGCTCGGGCCTGTATCCCAGATCGACGGAGCGCATTTTCTCAAAGCTGCGCAGCAGCAACCCCGACGCGGTGAGCAGTACCAGGGCGATCGCAATCTCTGCCACCACCAACGTCGAGCGCAAACGTGCGTGGGCTCCGCCCGTGGTCCCGGCACGGCCACCCTCTTTTAGGTTGCCGTTCACGTTGGTGCGCAGAGCGGCAAACGCGGGAACCGATCCGCAGAGCAACCCCGTGACAACTCCAAGCAAAAGTGCGAAACCCACGACTTTCCAGTTCAGCCCAATTTCGTTGAGACGGGGAAGGCTTTCTGGCAGCAGATTTTTACCCACGCGCAACGCCAGCCCGGCAAGCGCAAGGCCGAGCATTCCCCCGCTCAAGCTCAGAACCAGGCTCTCGAGGATTGCCTGACGCAGCAGGGCTATCGCGCGTGCGCCTAATGCCAGGCGCAGGGCAAACTCCCTCTGCCGGCGGATCGCGCGCACCAGCATGAGCGATGCCAGGTTGACACAGGCGATCAACAACACCACGGCTACGGCAAGGAACAGAGTCTGCAACAAGGAGCGAGACTGCTCCACCGTTTCTTCTTGCAGCGGCCGCACTACCGAGCTGATATGCAGGCTTGCCATGAAGGCGGGATAGTTGCGCATGATCTGCTGCGCCACTCGTTGCGCATCTTCCTGCGCCTGTGCCGGCGAGATGCCGGGTTTCAGGCGGCCCACCATCTGCCAGCTCCAGTTGGCGGCAGACTGGCTAGCCAGCTCTCGTGGGCTAAAGCTCATGGGGACCCACAACTCGGAGCGGTTCAGTTGCCCGGGCACGAGCGGAAATTCGAAGTTCCGCGGCATCACTCCGATCACTACATACGGCTTGCGGTCGAGCAGAATCTTGGTGCCGAGTATCTGCGGGTCTCCGTGGAAGCGTTCCTGCCATGTCGCGTAACTCAGAACCGCGACCGGTTGGCTATGTTCGTCTTCGTCGGGAGTGAACACGCGGCCCAGGTGTGGTTGGACCGCGAGGGCGGAAAAAACTCCGGCAGTCAGGCGCGAGGCATTGATGAACGAGGGTTCGCCGGTGCTGGATAGCTCGTAGCTCGAGAACTGGTATCCGCCCAGAGCAGCAAAGCCATGCGTATCGCGGGTATAGGTGCGTATATCGGGCACGGTAACGCCAGCCTCCCCGTTGCCTCCTACATCCGCACCTGTTATGCGGTCAGCCAGCACCATCAGGCGGTCAGGATCGGGGAAGGGGAGTGGCCGCAGGAGAACGCCCTCGACGATGGAGAAAATTGCCGTGGTCGCACCCACACCCAGGGCCAGCATTAGAACCGCCGTCGCCGTGAAGCCGGGAGACTTACGGAGTTGCCGCAAAACAAACTTCAAATCAAACAAAAGTGAGCGCATCGAGTTCCTCATCATGGTCCATAGCTACCATTGGTAGCATTTTCGTGGCCAGAGTTCACTCGTGTCAGATCCCCAAAATACGCTCGCAGTCCCACGGCACGCCGGGAGAGGCGGGATAACAAAGGTAGGGCGCGTTCGAATTTGGAATCGCGTGTCCGCAAACGAACACTCGCGGACGAATGGTTGAGTGGGTGGCCCAGGTCTCGCTTTTGAGACCTGGGTTTCTAACTTTGTTGTCCCAATTGTTTACGTGGTCTCTTCGCGCAAGCCGTCGCATCCGTGCGCCCGCAGTTCCCAACGGAGATTCTGGTTCTTGATCAGCAGCTCAGTGATCATCGCCCGCAGTGTCCGATTCTCCTGCGCCAACTGCTGCCAGTCAGATGGCGTGGGAATCGGATCGACGTTGAGTTGGCTCTGTCTCTCTCCTATCATGACCAATCTCCTGTTGTGTGCGCAGCGCTACTTTTTTGCCGCTGCCGAGCGCCGCTCTGCACCTTCCCGAATCTTCGACAAGATATGAGTCCAGCCAGTGTTCATGCCTTTAGGGCCATCAGTGAGTTCGGATGGAATCAGGCCCATTGCGCGGTGCACCAACTTTAAGCGCGTTACACCGTTCTCCTCCGTCAACCGGTACTGCACATTTGAGATGACGGGGAACGACATGAAAAGCGGTCCGCAGATTTCCAGCAATGCTGGAGGTTTAATTGCCTGTACGTGCCCCCAGAAATGGCCGGCGTTGTTTCCCAAATCCCGATACCACCTCCCACCTGGCCACGGCTCGATTTTCATCGACATCGATGTGCCATCGGGAGTCTCGCTGTTAGGTCCCAACTGCTCCAGAATCGTCTCAAAAACAATCTCGATCGAGGCTGCGATCGTCTCTTCTTTCACGATTTCTAACGTCCGTATTTCCTGTTCTGTACTTACCGGCATCATTTCTCCTCCACGCTTTTGCTTAGTTGGTTCGCTAGTTGAGTTGCCATTTTTCGCTCAGCCCGTTCCCTGATCTGGTCCAGCTGATGCGTCCAGAAGTGCTCATACGTCTTCACCCAGTCATGCACAGGTTTCAGCTCCTTTGCGTTGAGCCGGTACAAACGCAGTTGTCCACGTTTGCTCACCGTCACCACACCCACTTTCCGAAGCACGCCCAGATGCTTTGAAACCGCCGGCTGCGGCATGTGCAGGCGTAGAACCAATTCTCCCACCGCATGCTCTTTGCCCTTCACCAGCAGGTCGATAAGTTCGCGTCGCCTCGGCTCAGCAATTGCGTTGAACACATCGGAAGTGGTCGCGGCCCTGGGCATGAACAGAAATATATTCCTATATAAGAATATGTCAAGCGAAGATTTCTACCTGCTCCCTGGAATGTTTGTTCGCTTTCGGACAGACGACTACAGTTCTGGACAGGGGACAGCGAAGTCTGCTCGCTAACTCGTGCGTTTTCAACCATCGCGTCCCCTGGATTGCGGTGCACCACATGCTTGCTAGCTGAGCTGACTATTATTCTGTTTGAACCAGGAAGGGTATGACCCTATGCCGGCTGACCTGAAATTTGCCTGGAGACGGTTGCGCAACTCGCCCAGCTTCGCCGTCACTGCCATACTCACGCTGGCGCTGGGGATTGGCGCCAACGCAGTAGTCTTCAGCGTTCTAAATGCTCTGGTACTGCACACCATCAACGTACCCAACGCGCAGCGCTTTTACTCGATAGAATCATCGAACCAGTCGCTGAATTCTTATCCCGATTACCTGGATGTGCGCGACCGGAACCGGACCTTTGACGGTGTATTGGCGTTTAACTTCGGCCAGGCGGGATTGGATACCGGAGGCGACCCGTCTCAGATATGGCTTTATGAAGCGAGCGGGAACTATTTCGATACCCTGGGCATCAAGCCGTATCTCGGCCGTTTCTTCCATAGCACCGATGAACACGGTCCCAACAGCAGCCCTTATGTAGTGCTGAGTTATTCCTTTTGGCGTAGCCGTTTCATGGGCGATCCGGGCGTGATCGGACGCGTGGTCCAAGTGAACGAGCATCCCTATACCGTTCTTGGCGTTGCGTCGCCTGGATTCCGGGGTACAGAGCTGTTTTTTTCACCGGTCCTATGGGTACCGCTAGTGGATCAGGAACAGATTGAGGGCTTTGATTACCTCAAGCAGCGTACTGGCCGGAGCTTTTGGTTGGTAGGCAGGCTGAAGCCCAATGTGACCGCTGCTCAGGCCGAGGCCGATCTGCACTCAATTGCGACGTTCCTTAGCAGCACCTATCCAAAAGATGACGACCGCTTGACTTTCTCTCTTGCCCGTTCTGGGCTCTTGGGCAACATGCTGGGGCAACCAGTGCGCGCCTTTGTCACCGGACTGATGCTATTGGCAGGGCTGATTCTATTAGCGGCCTGCGCGAACCTGGGCAGCCTGTTTGCGGCCAGGGCGGCGGACCGCTCGCGCGAGATTGCTTTGCGCCTGGCGCTTGGATCGACCCGCCAAAATGTTTTGCGGCAGCTCTTGACCGAGGCGATTCTCGTTGCACTGATGGGCGGGGTTGTGGGCATTGCCGGCAGCGTGGTCCTGTTACGAGGCTTGAATGCGTGGCAGCCGCTACCCAGTATCCCTATCAATTTGCCAGTCCGTCCGGACCTGACTACCTACCTCGTAGCATTGCTGCTCGCGTTGGTGAGTGGCTTTCTCTTCGGACTGGTTCCGGTGCGGCAGGTACTCCGGGCCAATCCGTGGCAGGTGGTGAAGACGGGTTCAACCACTGTGACGAGTGGCCGGTGGTTTGGCACGCGCGACGTGCTGCTGGTGGTGCAGATTGCGTTATGCGCCGTGCTGGTCACCTCTTCGCTGGTCGCGGTGCGCGGCCTAATGCGTTCGTTGCACAGCAACCTCGGCTTCCAGCCACAAGATGCGCTGGTGATTAGCACCGATCTCAACATGGCTGGATATCACGGCGACCAGGTGCCGGTGATGCAGCAACGCATGCTCGACGCAGTCGCTAAAATTCCCGGGGTGGCTTCCTCAGGATTCATCGACTACCTGCCCCTGGGCCTGGGCTGGAACGACACGCCAGTCTATGCCAGCCACACGACCGACCTGCGGGAATCGAACAAGATAGCCGAAACGACAACTTACAGCATTTCGCCCGGATACTTTCAGGCTTCCGGCGTTACGCTACTGGCGGGCAGGAACATCAACCTGCATGACGATAGTAAGGCGCCAAAAGTGGCGGTAGTCAATCGGGAGTTTGCGCGCGAGGTGTTTGGCTCCGTTGCCCAGGCGGTAGGCGGATATTTCAAAGTCCATGACGGACAGCGGATCGAGGTGGCCGGTGTCGTGGAGGACGGGAAGTACAAGACGCTGACAGAAGACCCCAGACCGGTGTTCTTTGTGCCACTGCTCCAGATGCCCTCCACTGCTACTTCGTTGGTGGTGCGATCCGATGGTGATCCGCTCAGTCTTGCGGGTAGTGTGCACGACACAATACGCGGGCTAGACGCTGGATTACCGGCGACGATTACGACCTGGGAAAAAGCGTTGGATTCGGCTCTATTTGCCGCGCGCATGGCGACCATCTCGTTGGGTGTGCTGGGCGCGCTTGGGGCGATGCTCGCCGTTACCGGCATTTTTGGCATGGCTTCTTATTCGGTGAGCAAACGGCTGCGCGAACTCGGCATCCGCGTGGCCCTGGGAGCCCAACGTAAAGAAGTATTGCAGGCAGCGTTGGGAAGAACGTTCCGGCTCCTGACGACAGGCGCAGTTGCAGGCTTGTTGCTGGGCATGGCGGCAACCCGGGTGCTTTCCTACATTGTGTATCAAGCAACTCCCCGCGATCCCACGGTGCTAGCCGGAGTGATTCTAACTATGCTCCTGCTAGGATTGCTGGCTGCTTACGCGCCGGCCCGACGTGCGCTTTCGATTGATCCCGTAATCCTGCTGCGCGACCAATAGAGGCATGCGCTAGCAAGCTTTTGCCTCGATCCTCGTAACAATTGCGTGGGATACCGCAGGCCTCCCCCTCAAGCCTGTTGCGGCCGCCACAACTCCTCAGGGGAACGAAACCTGCGGTTTCTTTCCCCAGTACACACCCTCCGAAGCACTAATACATACCGTGCCCTTCCTCGCCGTTGGTTTTTATATCGTAATACGATATAATTAATCCATGAAGGCTGAAAGACCAAACGGGGTGCCGATGGCCCAGCTCAGAACGTTGGCCGAATTTCGCTATCGCCTGCGCATGTTCCTCCAGTTCAGCGAAAACGCGGCTCAGAAACTCGGTTTACAACCGCAACAACATCAACTACTGCTTCAGATCGCGGGAGCACCTGGGGGTGCCGCCACCACGGTGGGTTTTGCGGCTGAGCGACTTGGTCTGCGCCACAACACTGCCGTGGAGCTAAGTAACCGCAGCGCAGAAGCGGGCCTCATCCGGCGTAAGCAAGGGGATAAAGACCGCAGGCGCGTGCTGCTTGAACTGACATCCAAAGGCAAACGGCTTCTGGACTCTCTCTCCATCGAACATGAACGCGAGCTGGATGAACTTGCTCCGCAGCTCATCCAAACACTCACTGAGTTGAAAACTCTTTCCAGCAAACCAGGAAAGCGAGTACGCCAGGCGACCCATGAAAGCTGAATCCTCTGCTCTTCGAGACTTTACTGTAGACCGAAGGGTCTGGCTCCTGTGCGCCATCGCTTTGATCATCGGCGTTGGCGCAAGCCTGCTCGCTGTGGTGCTTCTCAGGCTGATCGCCATATCGACAAATGCTTTCTACTACCACCGGTTCAGCGCGGCTTCCGTTTCTCCAGCGGGCAGTCCGTTGGGTCACTGGATGGTTCTTGTCCCCGTGGTTGGAGGCCTGATCGTTGGATTGATGGCCCGCTACGGTTCGGACAAGATCAGGGGCCACGGCATACCGGAAGCAATTGAAGCCATTTTGTTGCATCGTGCACGGGTGGAGCCCAAGATCGCGATCCTGAAGCCGATCTCGGCGGCGATTGCTATTGGTTCCGGCGGTCCCTTTGGCGCGGAAGGTCCGATCATCATGACCGGCGGAGCCTTCGGCTCGCTCATCGCGCAATGGATTAAGCTCACGGACGCCGAACGCACCACGCTGTTGGTGGCCGGAGCGGCAGCAGGCATGTCTGCTACCTTCGCGACACCGTTGGCGGCAATTCTTCTCGCGGTGGAACTTTTGCTGTTCGAATTGAGGCCGCGAAGCCTGGCGCCGGTTGCGATCGCCAGTGCGACAGCCGCGGTTCTCCGCGGGTATCTCCTCGGCCCAGGCCCGCTCTTTCCGATGCCGGCAATTACCGGGATAGACCCGCTTCCAACCGCCGTCGGTTCCTTACTCCTGGGTGCGTTGCTTGGTCTTATCGCCGCGGCCCTCAGCCGGATGATGTATGCATTCGAAGACATGTTCGAGCGGCTGCCTCTGCACTGGATGTGGTGGCCCGCCCTCGGAGGACTCGGGGTTGGTATTTTTGGTCTCATCTTTCCACGGGGATTAGGTGTCGGCTACGACAACATAGCCCAGCTTCTTCGAGGAAATGCGCCGCTGGCACTGATCCTCGGCATCATCCTGGTCAAATCGCTCATGTGGGCGTTCTCGCTCGGTTCGGGAACTTCGGGCGGAGTTCTTGCGCCGCTGCTCATGATAGGAGGGGCGGTGGGTGCGTTGGCCGCGCGCTTTGGTCACACTTCTGTTGAGATGCAAGCAATTTGGGCTCTCATTGGAATGGGGTCGATGCTGTCCGGATCCCTCGGAGTTCCCTTGACAGCCATACTCTTTGGCATTGAGGTCACGCATTGCCTGCCGGCGCTGCTACCGCTTACGTTGGGTTGCGTTGCCTCTTACCTGGTAACCGCCCTGTTGATGCCGCGTTCTATCCTCACCGAGAAACTGAGCCGGCGAGGCTACCATCTTACCCGCGAGTACGGCATCGATCCGCTGGAGATTGTGATCGTCGGTGATTTGCTGGTGCCGGCCTCCGTCGATTTGCCCTCCTCTGTGCTGCCCGGGACATTTATCTATTCCGATGCCACCTGTCGCAGCGCAGCAGAATTGATGGCAACGGAAGGTCTCGCAGACCTGCCGGTGGTCGATCGTAAAACGAAGCAAGTCAGCGGAGTCATTACACTGCAGGATCTGTTGAAGGGCCGAGCCAAGGCAATGGTGCGAGAGAACGAGAGGCTGACTCTGATCCGCCCTCCTGAGTAGGGAAGAACTGCAAGCTCATTCGCCGAGGTTGAAGATAACATTGATCGTAGTTTCTACTTCGACGGGGTCCCCGTTGAGGAGATAAGGCTTGTAGCGCCAGGTTTGAACCGCATCGATGGCGGCTTGCCGCAATATGGGCGGGCCGCTGACTACACGCAGGTTCTCGATCAGACCGGTTTTGGAAATCGTTGCTTGCAAAACGACGACTCCCTGAATATGCGCCGCCCTGGCAATCGCTGGGTATTGCGGGAGAGTTCTTAGCAGCAGGTTTCCTGCCATCACTCGGGAGGTAATGGGCAAAGGCTTTGCGGGCGCCAGCTTCACTATGATGGCAGGTCCGGTCCCGATACCTTCGAGAATGCCGCCTATACCGCGGGGTGATCCGCCTATATCTTCCATGCCAGTAGCCTGCAGCGAGGGTGGCGTGGCTGACTCGTTCACGGCGCGAATTTGCTTCGGGATTCTGCTCGGCGCCTGCAACTCGGCATTCATTATTTCAGACCGGGTCTGAACCTTTGCCGCCGGTGCGGTGCGTGGAGGCAGCGGAGGAGGCGATGGAGCAACCATGAGAGTAGCTATCATCTGCCTGGGCAGCGCCTCGGGATGCAACAGAGGCCAGGTTATCAAGGCAATCATCCCTGCGCCATTTACTAATAAAGAGATAAATGGCCAGTATTTACTGCGGGCTGGGTGAGTCTTACCAGACTCCATCAGGGAGTGCTCAAACATGGTGATGCCTCGCTAAGTTAGAAATGTTTCTAACTCGTAATTACTTAGACACCAGGTAAAGAGAATTGATCCCACTTACCGGTGAGCAACAAACGGCGCACGAGATCGTGTCGTGATTGAATAGGTCTATGCGTATCCTTCTCGTCGGCGGAAACGGCTTTATCGGGCGGTTCGTGGTGACGGCGCTCCGGCAACAAGGGCATTCACTGGCACTGTTTCACCGTGGTACGTCAGGCGCGCCCTCTGGTGTCGAGCAAATTGTGGGCGACCGCGATCGACTCGCCGCCAGCGCCGCGGAACTGAAGCGCTTTGCTCCGGAGGTGGTGATCGACCTGGTGATCAGTTCAGGCACGCAGGCGGAACATCTGATGATCTTGTTCCGTGGCGCGGTCCGCCGCGTTGTCATGCTTAGCAGCATGGACGTGTATCGTGCGATCGGTGTGGCCCAGGGCACTGAACCTGGACCGCTGCAGGAGGTTCCTCTGACCGAGGAGTCGGAGCTGCGGCGCGGCCTCCATCCTTACCCTCCCGAGCAGTTAAAAGGACTGCGCAAGATCTTTTCCTGGGCGACGGATGACTACGACAAGATTCCCGCGGAGCAGGTCGTGATGAACGACCCCCAACTTCCCGGCACAGTGCTCCGCCTTCCCATGGTGTATGGACCGGGCGATCCGCTGCATAGGTTTGCCCCAGTGGTTAAGCGCATCGTCGACGGACGACGTCAAATAATCTTCCCCGTGACGCTTGCTGGCTGGCGCTCCGCGCGGGGCTACGTCGAGAACGTTGCCGCGGCGATTGCGCTGGCTGCCACCGATGATCGTGCCACCGGACGTATCTATAACATTTGCGAAGAACCACCATTTAGCGAGCTGGAGTGGGCGCGGAAAATTGCCCACGAGATGCAGTGGGAAGGGGAATTTGTCGTGCTGCCGGTGGAGCGTACTCCGCCCCACTTGTTGAGGCCCGGCAACGCCGCGCAGCATTGGTCGGCAAGCTCGGCACGTATTCGCCACGAGCTGGGTTACCAGGAGCCGGTGGAGGTAGCAGAGGCGATCCGGCGAACAATACGCTGGGAGATGGAAAATCCGCTTGCCGCTATGCCTGGGCAGTTCGACTACGCGGCGGAGGATGCGGCTGTAGCAGACTAGCCCGTCAGGCGGACCAGTTGCTCGGCTTCAATCCTGGTCCCCAGAATCGAAACCCTGGGAATCTGACCGCGGGCCATCGCAACTTCGTCGCAGCGGTAGAGGCGGGGGCAATTCTGGCAGTCTTTGTATATCTTGTCGGGCAGGGCGGTTCGATCCTCGACCACGCGGAAGCCATGCTTGAAGAAGAAGTCGGGGATGCGGGTGAACAGACATACGCAGCCGACACCGTGGTCTTCGGCTTCATCGAGCAGCGACTGCAGCAGCATGCCGCCTGTGCCTTTGCTCTTGGCCTCAGGACGCACGACGATCGAGCGCACCTCGGCCAGGTGCGGGCCGTAGAGGTGCAGGGCGCCGCAGCCCTGAAAAACCCCCTGGGCTGATTCGGCGATGGTGAAGTCGCGCACGTTCTCGCAAATTTCGGCAAAGGCGCGCCGCAGCAGCGTGCCATCGGAGGAGAGGCTGTTGACCAGCTCGTAGATATTCGACGCGTCTTGTAATCGGGCCTTACGTATTTCCATCCATCTGTCCCATGGCAGCGGAAAGTCTTGCTTCCTGTGCTGCTA
>CAZSUK010000121.1:0-18290 GCA_964609355.1 uncultured Acidobacteriaceae bacterium
CGGAGATGCCGATGTAGATATTGCCGTGGGCATCTGCATTCGGCGTCATTCCGATCTACCGCGGCGTGAGTTTGCTGTTTTTTTGCTGGCGCTCCCCAGCGCTGGTCCGGATCTTTTCGTATGTCCTGGCTAGCTCGTCAAGTTCCAGGTCTGAGAGATTCTCCACGTCGATCATCTTGTTCTTGGCTTTGTCGATCGCATGGATCAACTCGTTCAGTTTCAGGTGAATCGCCCGCGCATCGCGGTTTTGGGTGTTCTGAATGAGAAACACCATCAGGAAGGTGACAATCGTTGTGCCAGTATTGATAACCAATTGCCAGGTATCAGAATAGTGAAAGATGGGACCGGTGACCGCCCAAACCAGAATGACCCCGATCGCGCCGATAAAAGCCCACCGGGAGCCGAGATAATGAGAGCTTCTGGCGGAAAATCTGGCGAACCGGTCTGAGTGGGTGACGATGGCCGTTTCGGTCGGGGCTTCCTCAACCGGATCCTTGGTCACTTTGACCGTTACTTTGGCTGCTCTCACTTGGCCCTCTGTGCGGAGACGTATTGCGCGGCTGCCTTGAGATCGGTAGCCAGGCTAGCTATTTCTGCCTCTTTGGCCTCAGGCTCCGGCATACGAAGGATCGCGGAGGGATGAATGGTGGCTGTGACGGGCCCGTATTTGGTAGGAAACACCTCGCCGCGATGCTTGGTGAGGCGAAATTGCGGCCCGAGCAGATCCTGGGCAGCGGTCGCTCCCAGGCAGACGATTACTTGCGGTTGCACGGCCTCGATCTCCGTTTCGAGCCAAGGGCGGCAGGCTACTATTTCGAGCGAATTCGGTTTTTTGTGAAGCCTGACCTTGCCTCGTGGTTCCCACTTGAAATGCTTGACTGCATTGGTGACGTACACCTCGCGGCGATCGATTCCGGCGGATTCCAGGCACTTATCCAGCAGCAACCCCGCTGGCCCGACAAACGGCCGGCCCTGTTGATCTTCACGATCGCCGGGCTGCTCTCCTACCAAGAACAGGGCGGCGTGCACCGGGCCCTCGCCGAAAACGACCTGAGTGGCCCGCTGATATAGATCGCAACCGTGACATTGCGCTGCTGCCACTTTGAGGCTGCGAAGATCATGGCGCTCGGGCAGGTACTCCTGGGCCGACCTGGGGCTGGGGCTAAACAGGCTCATTCCACACTTAGGATGCAGCTTAGACCAAACAGATCGTTAACTGCTTTTCTTTTTGGGAACCTTGGCGCCCTTCTTCCGGGCCTCGGATAGACCAATCGCTATGGCTTGCTTTTTGCTCTTCACCGTACCGCCTTTGCCGCCTTTGCCGGACTTAAGGGTCCCGCTTTTTTCCCGGTGCATCGCGCCCTTGACGCTCTTGCTTGCTGCTTTACCGTACTTCGCCATTTTTCGCGTCTCCGTAAAATTAAGGGCGGTCCAGGCCGGTGACCGTGGACCGCCCTTCAGTATTAAGCAGCGACTTGATAATTAACGCGCTCCGCTATGTTGCTGAGCAGTTCATCGGCGTTGACTTCCTCGGCCTCGATCGACTCCAATACGACCGCGTCCTCGGCCAAGCCCAGAATCTGGGCCCAACGGCGCAGTGTTCCATAAACCGCGATTTCGTGATGTTCCACTTGCTGCCCGGCGCCGATCAGGGCAACGTCCCTCACGGACGGATCGGGAACGTCCTTGATGGTGTCGGATGCTTCGGTGGTCAGCCCGTTGATCACCTTGCAGGTCTCGGCCTTGGTGTCGCCGACATGGCGCTGCAACAGACCCTCCAGCTTGGCCACGTGCCCATCGGTTTCTTCCAGATGGCTATCGAAGGCGGCGACCAGTTCGGGGTCAGATGATTTCTCGATCAGGTCTGGCAGGGCTTTTGCTATTTTTTGCTCCATATCCAGAGCTTTTTTCAGGTTGGTGATGTAGAGGCTTCGAAGGTCCTGAATGTTCGCTGAAAAAATTTTCATTGCCTGCTCCTTGGGGGTGGGGTCGGACATCAAATGGGTAATGCTAAGTAACGCGTTCGCAGCCTGAAACGCCCGGCCTATCAGTGTCGGATGCAAGCTCCCGCGCGAGGTTGCAGTGTGGAGAATCTGGATACTTAGTAAGAACGCTGACTTTCCGGACGACACTACCTTTTCCATCCGACTGGCATCCAACATCGGTTGGGCTGAAAACGAAGGCAGGAGCTGACCATGTTGACCGAGTGCTTCAATCCAGCATGCCGTAAGAAACTCGACTATCTTCGTAATGGGCGAGTGATAAGAACAATCCGCACTTCCACTGCGACTATGTCTGTGGAGCACTACTGGCTGTGCGGAACCTGCTACCGCAATTTCGATTTCGAATTCAAATCCGATGGGACGGTCGTCCTCAGTCCTAGAACAAGGGCGGTAGCCACAAGCGAGCGCCCCCTGATCGACTACCTCGCCGGTTAACAGGATCGAACGATCCTGGCCCTACCTATCGTTTGGCTGCAATTGCCTCATTTCGGGCGACTCACACTCACCCTGCTCCGTCGCTTACCACCTTGAGGGGAGGACTCGATTTGGCTTATCGTCGCTAGGCTACGGGCCGAGGCTCGGATGGCGGCGAAGCCCAAGGTCGCTCCTCAAGGTCGAGACTTTTGCCCATGGGTGGGTTTGCTTTTGACATCGCCTGATTGAGTCTTGACAGAGGGAAGCCACAAGTTGGGTGGCGGCTTCGCCCAGCTGTGAGCCAAAAATCCTGAGGATCTGTGAGGTCTATAATGTGTTCAGCTGGGGGACAATCAGATGAATGTCTCAGAGGATTCCACGGTACTGTCGTCCTGGAAAGACATAGCCAGGTATCTAGGTAAGGGAGTGCGCACAGTACAGCGCTGGGAACGCCATCTTGGGCTCCCAGTCCGCCGGCCCAACGGAGCGTTACAAAAAAGTGCGGTTGTTCTTTATCGGGGTGATGTAGATGCATGGCTGGCGACCCGTTTCTCGGCGCGCGCACTCAAAAAGAATGAGGCCCAGACGACCCAGTCATCTCGGTCGGCCCGTACTAGCCTCCGAGAGGGCATTCGCACGGCGCGCGAGCTGAGAACCGCCAATCAGGAGCTTACCGAACAAATAAGCCACTCTATCCGTATGCTGACTGAGCGATGCGAGCTTCTTACGGTTCAAAGCCTGCAGGATTTCAGCTTGGGGCAGTATCCCAAACCTGCGGAATCGCTGCCCACGGAACTGAAAACCATCCCGGACCTGCTGCCGAACACCAATATCCTCCCGTCCGAACGGATCGCTTAAGCTCTTAAGAACTTCACCCTGCCGGTCGTCTGAAAGTCTGCTGCGCATGGAAGAGCCACAGTTCTCTCGACCAGGTGCCGCTGATTTCGGACCACTCCTCCACGAGCCAGGATTTCGCTTTCGGAGCTGGTAGCGTTCATGAATTGCATGCGCCTCTTTCTAGGGAGAGCCGCACGCGTTCCACCAGCAGCGTGGCAGAGCGATCTAAGATTTGTTTCCGCCCAGTGCTCTTGCCGAAGGAGGAGTATCCTCTCAACCAAGAGAAGCGGCTGCGGGGCTAGTGGGCTAAGCATCTGAAGGAGCATCATGTCAGCCAAAAAGTCTCCCTCCGGCAGCAGCGGCGGCCAGGCGACCGAAGCCTCTCGTCGTTTGCCAGTGGTGGGCATTGGCGCCTCCGCCGGAGGCCTGGAGGCAGCCAGCAGCTTTTTCAAGGAGGTACCATCCCACCTTGGCATGGCCTATGTAGTGGTGCTGCACCTCGATCCCGCGCGGGAGAGCAAGTTGACTGAAATCCTCGCCCGGACCACACCTATGCCCGTGGTGCAGGTACAAGATGGGATGCGTGTAGAGCCGGATCACGTTTACGTCATTCCCCCAAATTGTGAAATGACGATCGAACACTGGGTTCTGCAGCTGCGAGAACGGGAGCCACACAGATCTGCAAATACCACCATCGATACTTTTTTCCGCTCGCTGGCGGTCGGTCACGGGAGCGAGGCTATCGGGGTTATTCTCTCGGGAACCGCTTCCGACGGAACCCTTGGGCTGTCTGCGATCAAGGGTGAAGCCGGGATCACGTTTGCCCAGGAGCCAAGCTCCGCCAAGTACGATGGCATGCCGGCAAGCGCTATTGCCTCAGGTTGCGTTGATTTCATCCTGCCCCCTGCACAAATAGCTAAGGAAATCGCGCGCATTCGAAACCACCCTTACATTGCCGATGCTGTCTCCCCTGACGGCCATCACGTGCATGACGACAGCGAAATGGAATCCATTTTCCGGCTGCTGCGCCGCTCTACGACGGTGGATTTCACGGGGTATAAATCGCCTACCATCGCGCGTCGCGTTCAACGTCGCATGGCTCTGCACAAGGTGGACAAATTATCAGATTACGGCGCCTTGCTGCATCGCGAGCCCGCCGAGGTGGACGCCCTCTACCATGATCTGCTGATCAATGTGACGAGCTTCTTTCGCAATCCGGAGGCCTTCGCGTCCCTGAGGCAAGTTGTGTATCCGGCAATTTTGCAGGCGCGATCCTCCACATCCGGACCAGTACGCATCTGGGCCCCAGGATGCTCGACCGGCGAAGAAACGTACTCCCACGCTATGTCACTGGTCGAGTTCCTGGGAGAAGAACGAGCAGATATTCCCATTCAGGTGTTTGGAACCGACCTGAGCGAGCGCGCTATCCAGACGGCGAGGGCGGGGATATATAAAGAGAATATCGAAGCCGACGTAACCCCGGCGCGGCTGCGACGGTTCTTCTACAAAGCTGACGGTGGCTACCAGATCAGGAAGGCAATTCGCGATCTCTGCATTTTTTCCACTCAGAACGTATTCAATGATCCGCCTTTTTCCCGCATGGATCTGGTAAGTTGCCGAAATGTGATGATTTACCTAAGTCAATCCCTGCAGAAGAGGGTAATTCCGATTTTTCACTACGCGTTGAATCCCACCGGGTTTTTGATGCTGGGAAGTACAGAAGGCCTTCTGGGCGCTGGTTCGGAGCTCTTCGAAATGACCGACAAAAAACAAAAAATCTTCCGTAAGCGATTAGTGTCATCCCCTGTTGCCTTTGGCTTTTCTGTGGGCAAGCACGAACAGCCCGGCAGTGGGCCGCAGGCAATCACGCCGCCTAAGTCTCAGGAAACGACCAAGATACCAATGGAATTGCAGCGCGAGGCAGACCGGTTGCTGCTGGCCAGGTACGTACCCCCTGCCGTACTTATCAACGAGCACCTGGAAATACTGCAAACCCGCGGCCGCACTGCCTCTTTTCTCGAACTACCTTCGGGAAAAGCCACTCTCAATCTGCTCAAAATGGCTCGCCCGGGCTTGTTGTTTGAACTGCAGGGCGCCATCGACGAGGCACGGAAGCAGGGCTTTGAAGCAAGAAGACAGAACGTTCGGATAGAAGATGAACACGTAAAAACGGTAGCGATCCGTGTGATTCCGTTTAAGGTTCCGACCCAGACTCAGTATAGCTTTCTGATCGTCTTTGAAAGTGAGACGGCAGCTGAGGACGGATCAGCCACCACCGGTCTTTCTCCGATGCCAGCCGCCGAGCTGATTCTGGACCCGGCGCACGGCAGCGAGCATTCTCCGCTGGGAAAACAAATTGTTCAGTTGCGGCAGGAACTTGCGGCCACCCGGGAATATCTGCAGTCGATCATCGAGTCACAAGAAGGCACGAACGAGGAGCTGCAGTCGGCCAACGAAGAGATCCAATCGGGCAACGAGGAATTGCAAAGTACCAACGAAGAGTTGCAGACTTCGAAAGAAGAACTGGAATCAGCCAACGAAGAACTACATACGGTCAACGAGGAGATGCAACACCGCAACGAGCTGCTCACCCAGCTCAACAACGACCTGACGAATCTGCTTTATAGTGTCAGCTTGCCGATTGTCATGGTGGGAGCCGACTTGAGTGTTCGCCGTTACACGCCACAGGCAGCGGCGATGCTCGGTTTAACCCCAAGTGACATCGGCCGGCCCATGCCGAGGCTGAGGCTGAAGCTGGACATGGGGAGCCTGGAGCAGAATATGTTGGATGTGATTCACCAGGTCCAGTCACAGGAATTGCATATTCAGGACAACGATGGAAAGTGGTGCGTCCTACGCATTGTGCCCTACCGAACCATCGATAACCGGATTGATGGAGTGGTTCTCAGCGTGATGAACGAGATAGGGAGCACGGCGGGCACACCGGACGGGGCGAATGGAAAACCTGCAAAGAAAGATCAGCGGCAAAAGGCTAAAAGTGGGAAACCCTCCGGAAAGAGGTAGGTTTTGTTCACTGGGGCAAAGCCAGTCATCACGACGTGAATAGGGAAGTGCCTTTAGCTGTTACATTAGGAACCATTTTCAGGTGCGCGCAGCAACCCGGCAGGCGATGGGCCCTTCCCACTAGTGTGCAGCAAAAAAGGCCCATTATGATGGAACCAAGCTCTCCGCATCGCGATCCGCCCGGAGACGAACTTACGCTTCGTCTTGAGACTGCGCTGCGGCGGTCAGAAAAGCTGGCGATGGCTGGGCGGCTTGCGGCTTCGGTAATGCACGAGATCAACAATCCTTCTCAGGCTATTGCTGACCTGGTTTACCTGATTGCCAAAGATGCGGACCATCCCGAACTGGTTCGGGCGCATGCTGCACAAGTTGAAGAGCAACTCGTCCGCATACAATATATTGCCCGGCAAACGCTTTCATTTTTCCGAGACACTCCCCGAACCCAGGCGAAGGATCTGGTCCCCTTGGTGGATACGGCCCTGCGTTATCACGGGGGATTGCTGGAGGAGAAGCATATCCGGCTGCGCAAGGAAATGCCCGACATGCTACTCGGCTCTGTCTATCCTGGCGACTTTCTTCAACTGGTTTCGAACTTGGTGCGCAACGCCGTAGAAGCACTACGCCCAGGGGGAACGCTCTGCGTCCGGCTGAAAGCTTCGCACGAGAATGCGCGCCTGACAGTGGCAGACAACGGCCGGGGTATCCCGCCGGCGATTCAAGCTCGCCTCTTTGAGGCTTTCCAAAGTGATAAAGCAGATGCGGGCAACGGGCTGGGCTTATGGATTTGCAAAACGATCGTGGAAAAACACGGCGGCCAAATCCATTGGCGCAGCTCGCTCAAAGCGGCGACCCATGGAACGACGTTCTCTATCTTGTTACCTCTGGCCGGACCCGAGGGCGAGCAAGGTTACGGGGAGCGAAGCCCTTCCTACGCGGCGGGATAAAGCTACTGGCCGAGCGCTCATTGATTCCTCAGGCGGCCGACCACCTGGAGCAGTTCATCCACACCCCGAACCGAGTCCAGCCACTCATCAAAGAGGCCTTGCGGCTGTTGAATGTCGTTCAGGCCGGTCAGCCTAAGCAGCTTATCCGCAGGGCAGCTGTGGCGGATGGCGACGGCCAACAGCGCAAGCTCATAGAACTCGAGCGTATGGCAAAAAACCCAGACCCTGCCGCCACTTACCTTGCGAACTGTTGCAGTGGCTTCGTCCGGAAAGATGGAATGGACGGTATAGCCGGCAGAATGAATGATTTTGGCCCGCAGACGCAGGAGTTCCCGATCACGCCCGACCTGCACGAGTGGGGGCCGAGCCGCGCCCGAGGAAACTTTCTCACTTGGCTGAGCAAATGGAATTACCCTTCTTGGCAGCATCGCAGGTCCTCCTACGCAAACGGAAAACGCATAAGGCAGGGATTGACGATCGCCTAACAGGGTTTTGACAGTGACTGCTGTCTATTGGAAATCGATGCCTACAAGGCAGAGCGTACTGGAGGCTTCCACACCACAAAAGCGACAAATGACGCCAAGTCATGCTGCGTGGCGGCACTCGTGCTCAATTTGTAAGCCTTCTCGGATTGGCTGCCATACTCCTTCATCAGGACGCGCGTATCGAGAGACTTCTCAGAAATACCGAGAAGCCCTGATTTCTTGTTCAGCAGGGTCATCACTTGATCGATTTCCAAGTGCTCTTCACAAACCAGGAAGGGAATGAGAGAGGCGTGAAAGGAAAAGGCCGGCATTGGTTGCCGGCCCCGATTTCCTCACCTCCCCGAAATTCGAGAGGTCAACCTTGTAGCTGGAAGTGGGAAGAGTCCGTCGGTTGCTGCGATTCTCCTTGGCCAACGGCGAGCGGAGGAAATCGCGAAAACCCGCGCCCCTTCCCATCCAGTGCTCCTGGAAACCCGCGAATGCTCCGCGCGGGTGCTGTATAGAAAGATGCGGGCGAATGGCTTGGGGTGGTCTGTGGCGCAGAGGAGCCTCTGCCCGATAATGGAAGTATGCCAATCAGAGAGGAGAATGTTTCCACCACTGTACGATCCTCCAGGGAGGGCTCCTGGGAAAGCTTTCTTCATCGGCCGCCATTGTTCCTCGATCTGGCAAGGGTAGAGCCTTGGTTGGCCGGAAAGCGAGTGTTTATCACTGGCGCCGGCGGCTGGATCGGCTCGGCACTGACCCACGCCGTCACAAAGTTTAAGCCCGAGCGTATCGTGCTACTGGAAGCTGCGGAGCGCAGCCTTTATGAACTGGAGTTATCGCTGCGGTGTCTGCCGGTGCCTATTAGTTATGTTTTGGGCAGCGTCTCCGATCCCGTTCTGCTGGCGGAAACATTCCGCAGCTTCCGGCCAGAACTGGTTTATCACGCTGCCGCTTTCAAGCACGTCCCTATGATGGAGCAGAATCCTTTCGCGGCGATCGAGAACAATGCGATTGGGACCAGCTTCTTGACGCAGGCTGCTCTCGACCATGGGACAGAGCAGCTGATTCTGGTCTCCACCGACAAGGCCGTAGAGCCGGTCAGCATGATGGGAGCCTCGAAGCGGCTCGCCGAACTCATCCTGCTAGCCAGAATGGGCATGGGCACTCGCATGAAATCTATCCGGCTGGGGAATGTCTTCGGTTCTTCCGGCAGCATCGTGCCGCTCTTTCGCAAGCAGATCGAAGCCGGAGAACCGGTAACCGTGACCGATCCCGATGTTCGGCGATACTTTGTCACCCGGGAAGATGCGGTCACGCTGCTTTTGATCGCAGCGTCGATGGAGAATTCACAAGGTATCCTGGTGCCCGAGTTGGGTGAGCCCGTGTTGGTGCGGGCGGTGGCGGAGTTTCTCATTGCAGAAGCTTCGACTGGCAGCGAGCCGGGCATTATCTTCACTCAATTGCGGCCCGGCGACAAGATGTGCGAGGCGCTGCTCTCTGGCCGCGAGTCGTATACCGCTTCACCAGACTCGCCACTCCGCGCTATTGCCAGCCCCGCCCTGCCGGCCCAGGCGCTGGACGAGATTTTGCAGCAGTTGCAGCAAGCCTACCGGGAACGCTCGCTGCAACGGTTGTTAGCTGCCGTGATGCGTGCGCTCCCCGAGTACCAGCCGAGCACGGTGATAAAAGCTGCGCTGGCGGCGGAGACTGCCCTATGAAGCGAACCATCGCCGTGGTCACGACTTCACGCGCCGACTACAGTCATCTCTATTGGCCCTTGCACGATTTGTCGCAGCACCCAGATGTCGAGCTGAAGCTCATCGTCCTGGGAGCGCATCTCTCCCCTCAGTTTGGCGAGACAGTACGAGAGATCGAGAAGGACGGATTCCCTATCGCAGCGCGGCTGGAATGCCTGCTCAGTTCAGACACTGATCTGGGCATGGCGAAAACGCTGGGGCTTGCCGTGCTTTCGCTCGCCGATCTGCTGGCGCAGATGCGGCCTGACCTTCTCCTGCTGATCGCCGATCGCTATGAAATGCTTGCTCCTGCTGCGGTTGCTCTTACCTTGCGTATTCCAGTCGCCCATATTGAGGGCGGTGAGGTAAGCGAGGGAGCCATCGACGACGCGGTGAGAAACGCGCTCACCAAGATGAGCCACATTCACTTTACTTCGACCGAAGGAGCGCGTGCACGAGTGATCGCGATGGACGAGGAGCCCTGGAGGGTACATCGCGCCGGTGCCCCTTCGCTCGACCATCTGCGCCGGAGCCGCTTACTTGGCCGTCAGGAACTCGAAGAGAAATTGCAGGTGGACCTGCGGATCGCGCCGTATCTGGTGGCCTACCACCCGGTGACCCTGTTGCGCGATACGACCCAGGAGGCCCACACACTTTTTGCTGCTCTGCGCGAGACAGACGCACCCATATTCTTTTGTTACCCCAACTCGGACGCAGGCAATCACGCCCTGCTCGAAAGGACGAAGAGCTTCCTCGCTACCAGAAAGGACTCGCGCCTTTTCGTGAATCTTGACCCGGTGACCTATTGGAGTCTTTTGCGCGAGGTTGCTGTGCTTATTGGTAACTCCAGCAGTGGCATTATGGAGGCCGCCTCTTTCTCCCTTCCGGTAGTGAATATCGGGTTTCGGCAAAAGGGCCGGGAGCGGGCACGCAATATTCTGGATGCCGAGCCGGAGGTGCTGGCCATTCGTGCAAAAATCGCTGAGGCCGCGAGCCCCTCGTTTCGTGAATCGTTGGCAGGCATGACCAATCCTTATGGTGATGGCCACGCAGCGGAAAAGATTGTACAGGTGCTCACCAGTACGCCTCTCACCGGGCATCTGATCGTCAAGCGGGCTGTTTCCACCGAAGACCAGATCGTGCCCACATGAGGATTCCCTTATCTGCTCCAGATATTACGGAATCGGAGATCGAGGCAGTGGTCCAGGTTCTGCGCACTCCAAGGCTCAGCCTCGGTCCGGTGACGGAACAGTTTGAAGCTGCGGTCGCGGATTCCGTTTCGCTGCCTCACGCGGTTGCAGTCAGCTCGGGAACCGCCGGTTTGCACCTGTGCGTGCGCGCGCTCGACATCGGGGAAGGCGACGAGGTGATTGTTCCATCGTTTACTTTCATCGCCGCCGCAAATGTCATTCGCTATGAGCGTGGGGTGCCCGTCTTCGTCGATATCGATCCGGAAACACTAAACATCGATCCAGGCAGAATCGAAGGGGCGATCACGCCGCGGACGAGGGCCATTCTGGTGCCCCACACCTTTGGCCGTCCGGCAGACATGGATTCCATTCTGAGGATCTCCGAACGGCGCGGTCTGATGGTGATCGAGGACGCCTGCGAGGCCATCGGAGCCGAATACCAAGGCCGTAAGGCAGGTTCCATGGGCCATGTTGGTGTTTTCGCCTTTTATCCCAACAAGCAGATCACCACTGGAGAAGGAGGCGTCGTGGTCACGGCAGATCCGATGCTGGCAGGGCGCATCCGCGCTCTGCGTAACCAGGGCCGGTATCCCACCGATGATTGGTTTCAACACACTGAGCTTGGCTATAACTACCGCATTTCGGAAATCAATTGCGCGTTGGGACTGACGCAGATGGCACGGCTCAAAAATATTCTATGTAAGCGAGAAGCGGTCGCGTCCGCCTATGACCAGCGTCTGCAGCCGTACGCAGGTCTGATTCTGCCGGCTCTTGCGTCGCCTGCAGGACGAATCAGTTGGTTTGTCTACGTGGTGCGCGTGCGTTCGGCCGACAAGCGGGATGCGATCATCGAGGGTTTGGCCGCTGCCGGCATCGCTGCCGGCCGGTACTTCGCCCCTATACACCTGCAGCCGAGTTATGCTGCGTGGCGAACGTCATCTCACTTAGCGGTGACGGAGGCGGAGGCATCGCGTACCATTGCGCTCCCGTTTTTTAATCAAATCGAAGCCTCGGCGATCGACGAAGTCTGCCATACCCTGGGCCGGCTGCTGCAGGGTGAAAGCTCTTAGCTGATTTGGCGACGCGCCTAAATCGATTTCTATCGGGCATTCAGGCGGTCATTTCCAAGCCATCCTCCATGTTCTATAGTCGAGAATGGCTTAACCAGTCACTTCAGCCGGAGCAGAATGCGTCTCCCAGCAATTATATTTGTCGCCCTCCTATCAATCGCAATACCTGCGAATCCCGATGTTCAAGCTTCCCAACGAGCGGAAGCCGCCAAGGCGAACAACCTGGGCACGGCACTGATGAATCAACAGTTGCTCGACAAGGCCGCGGCCAAGTTCGCAGATGCATACCAGCTAGACCCGGCGCTGGTGCAGGCTGAGGTAAACCGCGGCATCGCCCTGGTTTACCTGCAGAAGATGCCGGAGGCCAAGGAAGCGCTGGAGCAAGCCGCGGCAAAGAATCCAAAGGACCCCCATGTCTGGTACGCGATGGGAATCCTGTACCGCATTGAAGCGCAATATCCTCAGGCCCTGGAAAGCTTTCAAAAGGTAGCGGCCCTCGATCCGGAGGATGCCGATACTCATTATTTCCTTGGGTCCGTTCTGCTGGAACTACACCAACCGGAGCAGGCCCTGGCAGAGTTTCAGACCGCGCTACGGATAAATCCTATTCATGCTTCTGCCCAGTTCGGCCTCGCGAAAGTGTTGCAGCGCCTGGGCAAGCGGGAGGAAGCCACCACTGCTTTCCATCGCTTCGAAACCCTGAACCAGGAGAAGATCGGCTTTCCGCTCGCCCACACTTACGGGGATGAGGGCCACTACTCGCGGGTACAAGATGCGCTGAACCTGAATCCGCAAGTGGGCCCGATGATTCCGGTCACCTTTACTCCACAAACCATCGGCGATCTGGCAACAACCGCCGGCAAGCCAGGGGATCGGCCGCGCGCAGGAGCATGCCTGATCACGCCCGCAGGCGAACACGCTTACCTGCTGGTGATGGGCTCAGGCCCAGATGCCATTCGCACCTACGCGCAATCCGGAAGCGGCAGCTTTAACCTTGTACCGAGCGCCCAGACAGGTCTGGTAGCCAGCGGCACCGGCGTGTCCTGCACCGTAGGGGACTTCGATAACGACGGGCTCCCGGATGTCGCAGTAGCCATGAGCGACCGCGTGCTGCTGTTCAAGAACCATGGTGGTGGCAAATTTACCGACGTGACTCCCACTACCGGAGTGCAGCCGGCCAACCATCCCGCAGGCATCACGTTCGTCGATTACGATCACGACGGCGACCTTGATCTTTTTGTAACCGGCGAGGCTTCCGCCGCAGGATCCAAACCGAATGTCCTGTGGCGTAATAACGGCAACGGCACCTTTACCAACTGGACAGAGCAAGCAGGCCTGGGCGGCGAAGGCGCGACTGTGGCAGCAACCCTCTCCGATCTAAACAACGATCGTGCGGTGGATCTGCTGGTAACGGGTTCGGGGCAGGCGCCCACCTTCTTTGCCAACCCCCGCGAAGGCCTGTTCAAGTCTTCGCCGCTCTTTGCCGAAACAGGCTTGTCCCCCACGGTAGGCGCAGTGGTGCTTGACTTCAACAAAGATGGATGGATGGATGTGGCGCTCACCCATGCCGGCAGCCCGGGTATAACGCTGTGGCGCAATGTGCAGGGCAAGCGCTTTGAACGCGTGCCCTTACCGATAGAGAACGCGACCGCGGGTTGGGGGCTGACCGCGATTGATATCGACAATGACGGCTGGCTTGACCTGGTCGCGGCGGTTGAAACGCCGCAGGGACCAAAGCTACGTGCTCTGCGCAACCTGGGGCCCGCGGGCTTTGAAGACGTGACCACGAAGGTTAAGCTTGACCAGGTAAAGCTGGCTGCGCCGCGCGCCTTGATCGCCGCTGACGTGGATGGTGATGGCGCTGCTGATCTGATCGTCACCCAGCCCGACAGTAGTCCAATGCTGTTGCACAATGAGGGCGGCAATCGGAATCACTCTTTGCTGGTCGCCATGAAAGGCGTTGCCGATAACAAGTCAGGCATCGGCGCCAAGGTAGAGGTCTTTGCTGATGGCGTCTGGCAAAAATTTGAGGTCGCCGGAGCATCCGGCTATCTCAGCCAGGGAGCGCAACAAATTCTTGCCGGCATTGGCAGCGCCGAGCACGCTGACCTGGTGCGCATCCTGTGGCCTACTGGTGTTCCTCAGGATGAAACAGAGATAGGCACGAAAAATCAGCTCAACATTACCGAGCTTGACCGGCGGGGAAGCTCCTGCCCTACCCTGTTTGCCTGGAATGGTTCCAAATATGAATTTATCTCGGATGTGATTGGCGCCGCGGTCATTGGACACTGGGTTTCGCCCACCGCAAAGAACAATGCTGATCCCGATGAATGGATCAAGGTGGAAGGTTCGCAGCTGCGTCCGCGTGGAGGATTGCTCAGCCTGCGCTTTGGCGAACCGATGGAAGAGGTCAATTATATTGACCAGGTTCGCCTGCTCGCCATCGATCATCCCGTGGGCACCGAAGTCTACCCTAGCGAACGCTTTCTCGACCAGGCTCCTTTTGCTTCCGGCAGCCCGGTTATCAGTACAGCTGCGCGTCCTGTGGCCGGAGCGTGGGATGACAAAGGCCGCGACGTAAGCGAGTTGCTGCGTGAACGCGATCACAACTACGTGCGCGACTTCACCAATCTTTCCTTTGCCGGGTTTGCCAACCAGCACACGCTTACCCTGGACCTCGGTGAGTGGTCTGCGGTGAATCCACTACGTTTGCTGCTGCACGGCTTCATCGAATATTTTTCTGCCAGCTCTATGTATGCCGCATGGCAGGCGGGCCTTGAACCCATGGCGCCCTATGTAGAAGCGCAGTTGGCAGACGGCAGCTGGAAGCGAGTCATCGACGATATGGGCTTCCCTGCCGGACTGCCGCGCACCATCGTCGTCGATCTCACGGGCAAGTTACCACCCGGCACGCGGCGCATTCGCCTGGTCACCAACCTCCAGATCTACTGGGATCAGGCTTTGATCGATAATGGTCCGGAGGCGCCGCAGCTCATACGCAAGACAGAGCTGCCGCTGGTTTCCGCGCATCTGGCCTTTCGCGGGTATCCCGAGCAGATCGATGGCAAGACGCCGGGCGATCTAACCTATAACTATCAGCACATGAGCCAGACCGGGCCCTTCACGCGCTCGCGCGGCAGCTATACGAGATATGGAGAGGTCACGCCCCTGCTGAAGTCGGTGGATGAATCGTTCGTGATCTTCGGCACGGGCGAAGACATGGATGTGGAGTTCAGCACCGCTTCGCTCCCTCCGTTGGCGGCGGGGTGGAAGCGTGATTACTTCTTCTATGCGAATGGTTTTGTGAAGGACATGGATTTCTATGAAGCGAGTCCTTTCACAGTTGCCGACATGCCGTTCCACGGCATGAGCACGTATCCTTATCCCGCCAACGAGCATTACCCGCTGGATGACCAGCGAATGCGTTATGAGCTGGAGTGGAACGACCGGTTTGACTCCGGCCGTGCTGCCCAGCACTACGGGTTCGACTACAAATACACGGCTCCATCACCGGCTCAATGACCGGCCTCACACTGTTGCCCGC
Source organism: uncultured Acidobacteriaceae bacterium (assembly GCA_964609355.1). Lineage (GTDB taxonomy): Bacteria > Acidobacteriota > Terriglobia > Terriglobales > Acidobacteriaceae > PALSA-350. Next base: position 15,236 of record CAZSUK010000121.1, read on the forward strand.
GGTCGAGCTATTGTCGATGTTACGGCGAGCGCAAATTTCTCCGCTCGAACTCGCTGACGAATACATCCAACAGATCGAACGCCTGAACCCGCAGCTGAACGCGCTGGTTGATTTCGATGCCGAGCGGGTACGTGCGCAGGCGCGTGCACTCGAAAACTCGAGCGGCCCGCTCTTCGGATTGCCGATGACTATCAAGTCATCGATCGCCACTGCCGGATACCGCTGCGAGACTGGTAGCCTTTTGCACCGGGGGAACAAACCCCGCCAAAACGCAACTGTAGTTGATCGCCTTAAGAAGGCTGGAGGGGTGATCCTCGGAACCACCAACTGTCCTGAATTCTTAATGGCCTACGAAACTGACAACCGGCTCTACGGACGAACAGCCAATCCATGGGACCTGGAGCGCACGGCGGGCGGATCGAGCGGCGGAGAATCGGCAGCGGTGTCCGCCGGCCTTTCCGCCGCGGGACTGGGCAGCGATAGTGGCGGCTCGGTTCGCGAGCCCGCCCACTTTACCGGCATATGCTCGCTTAAGCCCACACCTGGCCGTATTCCCGGTCGCGGTCACTTGCCTGCTTGCGACGGACCCTTTGCGATCCTTGGCGCCATCGGACCCATGGCGCGTACCGTGCGAGACGTCACCCTGCTCTTCCTTACTCTTTCCGGACAAGATGTCCTCGACCCGGTAAGTCCGCCGATCGGACTTAAAAATGAGTCGATGGAAGATTTAAAGCGCATACCGATCGCGTTCTTTGAAGAGGACGGGCCGGTCACTCCGGAAATCCGCCAGGCGGTACGAGACGCTGCGCGCGCTCTCGAAATCCAGGGCTTCAAAGTGCATCCCTTTCGACCCCAGGCGCTCGAAGAAGCCCGACAGTTATGGTGGAAGTTTTTTGTCCGCGGCGGGGCCATGCTCCTCGAGCCGCTGGTGCAGGGACGGGTATCGCAGTTGAGCCCCACGTTTGTTGATTTTCTCTCCATTGCTCATCGCGAGCCGCCGCTCTCCGCGCAGGAACTGCTGTCGGCCTGGATGGATTGCGATCACGTGCGCCGAAGATTATTAGCCGAGATGGAGAAGTTTCCCATTCTTCTCTGTCCGGTCTGTGCGATTCCGGCGTTTCGCCCCGGAGAGCGTTCCTGGGTTGTCGATGGGCAGCGAATCGAATACCTGGATGCGATGCGTTACACGCAGTGGTTCAATTTGCTCGGTGCCCCGGCAGCCGTTGTGCCGGTGGGCAGGTCGCCGGAAGGTTTGCCTATAGGGGTGCAGATTGCCGGGCGTCCGTTTGAAGACGAGCGAGTGCTGGGTATTGCAGCCGCCATTGAGGCAAATTTCGGATATGAGCCGCCTCTGCTTTGTGTGGCTTAGGTAAAGTAGAACAAATTGGAATAGGAAGGTCGGGTCAAGATGAGGACAGTGCTCGCAAACCCGGCGGAAGTGATTTCCCGGAGCGCTCCACGCGTCATACACAATGATCGCGAACTCGCGGTGTATACGAAAGTCCTTTTTAGCTCACCTCTTTGGAGAATCCTTGTCCTGCCGAAGCGGAAGCGATCGAGCTTCTAACCCTGCTTGTTAATCGTTATGAACAGTCGCACTACTCCCTTCCCAAAGCCGACCCGGTTTCCGTTCTACGGTTCCTTATTGAAAAGCGGGGGCTTACTCAACGTGATTTGATTCCGGAATTTGGGTCGGGAAGCGCGGTTTCCATGTTTCTGCGAGGCCAGCGAAAGCTCACCGTTGAGCAAGTACGAAAATTGAGTGTCCGTTTCAAGCTTTCCGCTGACGTTTTCCTAACAAGAGAGTAGATGCTTCCCCTAGAAGCCTCTCGCGTGTAGATAGAAGACACAACCTGAAGCGAGCAGGCAGTAGATCCCAAACAAATACCAGCGGCCGCTCTTCAGCCAACTGCTTAGCCATTTGAGCGCCATCAGCCCTGCCAGGAAAGAAAATCCCATTCCAAGCACGCTGAACACCAAGGAAGCTTTCAGATCAATGGGGGTCCCCGCAAGCTGAGCAGCGTGGGAAGCCTTTTGAAGCCGCAACGCCTCCAGTCCTACCACTGCCGGAGTCAGTATCACTGCCAAAGCGAAGCTGAAACGCTCCGCACGCTCCTTGGTTGCGCCCACCAACATTCCAGTGGAAATGGTCGAGCCAGATCGGGAGAAACCTCGAAAGGGCAGTGCCAGTCCCTGCACAGCGCCCATCCAGCCCGCTTGGGAGAGGGTTAGTGAATCTCTCGCTTCTGAGGAAGCACTGGCCTGCTGCCGTTTCTCAAGCAAGCCTGCGATGAGGATCACTATTCCGGCAGCGGCGAGGGCAGGCGCGATCAGTTCAAGATGGCTAAAAAGCTGCTCGATTTCCGCCTTCGGTGCGCCGCGGAATAAAGTCTTTTCGATTATCTTTTTGAGCGCCTCTCCCACGATACCGGTAAGCACTGTTGCCCAGAGCACGAGAACGGCGAAACGCTTGAACGCATCGGTGCTCGAAAAGTATGCATTTTTCCACGTCTTCCAAAAGAAGGCGATGACTGCAAACATGGTCCCGGTATGCAGCATGACAAGAAGCAGGGTCATTTGCGGGGACGAAGGATCAAGCCCCATAAGTTTCTCAGCCACGACCACATGCGCAGAGCTTGAAACGGGAAGAAGTTCGGCCAGACCTTGCACTACGGCCAGGACGATTACCTGTAGAAGGGACATGGCTCTAGTTTAGAGAAGGAGCAGCGTTATCTGCGTTAAGCTATGAACCATTTCTGAACGGCGGCGGAAGAAAAACATTTCCAAGAAAGAGCATCCACACAGAGATCTCTCCACTACGCTCCCCCGGATTTCCTGTGTAGACCCGTGGCTTCGATGATGTGCATGCGGCTCTCTTTACCGAGAGCCGCACGCGTGGTCGTCGCTAGCAGCGCGAAGTAGGAAATCCGGGTACGCTTCGGTCGAGATGACAAAGGGAAGGGCGGCGCTTCCAGCGAGAGTGGTTGGAGGCGTCTCTCCCTAGCTACAAACGCGGTTGGAATCAAACTACACCTCCACCTAAATTCCACCCATC
>CAZSUK010000122.1:0-18779 GCA_964609355.1 uncultured Acidobacteriaceae bacterium
GCCAAGACCGGAAACATGTTCGCCGCGCAGACGTTCGGTGTCACTCCAGACATTATTTGCACGGGAAAAGGAATCTCGAGCGGGGCGATGCCGCTGGGAGCGATGATGGCCCGGGAAGATATGGCGGAAGCTTTTCAGGGCAGGCCGGAAGAGAATCTGCACTTCGCGCATGGGCATACGTTTGCGGGCAATCCGCTGGCATGCGCTGTGGGTTTGGCTGTCATTGACGAAATCGTGGAAAAGGATCTGTGCGGGAAGGCGAAACGCCTGGGCGAGTATCTGCGCATCAAGCTGGCGGATCTGAAGAAATATGGAGTGGTCCGTGAGATTCGGGGCAGGGGCGTGCTGCTGGGAGTAGAACTGGTGAAAGACACCAATTCCATGGAGCCTTTCCCTGAACTCGGCAAAGAGCTCAAGCGAACGGCACTGGAACATGGCCTCATCCTGCGTGTGGATCCAACATGGTTCGCGGTGGCGCCGCCGTTGATCGCCGAAGAAAAGGACATCGACGAAATGTGTGCGCTCATTGACGCCAGTCTTCGCACGGCCATGGAGCGCGTTTATATGCGCGAGCATTAGAGTGAGGAATCGCTGCCAACTCAACTGACTACGGAGATCAATGAAGCTGTTTGCCAGGTACTCGAAAATCCTCCTTGTTTTGTGCCTGAGCCTGTCCGCTGCAGCACAGAAACCCTTTCCGGTAGTTTCCACAGCAGACGAGTCCAGCATCGCCGGGCGCCCGGTTGCTCTCGATGCCCAGGGTAAGCTGCTGCCGTTTCCTGTACCGTCCGACACGGGATATTCCTATTCGTCCTACTTCCTGTCGCAGTGGACGATTTTGTGGGACCAGTACAACCGGCAGCGGCTTCCCTGGTTCTACTGCTGTTACGACTTTGACAGGACGACGTTTGAAATGTTTCCGGATAAGCACTGGGCGAATTCGACCGGCTATCTGCGCGCGATGATGCAGGGGTTCATGGAGCGGCTTTATCCCTACACCGGGGATAGCAGAACGGTTGAATTTCTTCGCAGCCTGGTTGATTACGAATTGGACCACGGATTGACGCCGGAGGGTTATGCCTGGTCCCAGGTGCCTTATCCGTCGGCGAACCCCGGCGACCCGCGCTATACAGGCTGGAGCGATCATGGAGAAGATTTCGTGGAGCCTCACGTCGTCGGCGAGGACGGCTACGGGTACCTGCGGCTTTATGAAATGACCGGCGACACGAAGTATTTGCAGGCTGCGATCCACGCCGCGGATGCGCTGGTCAAGAACTTCAAGGCCGGCGACGAACAGAATTCACCCTGGCCTTATCGTTGCTTTGCGCGGGATGGCAGCGTCGTTGGCGGCAAAGGCATGTTTCCCTACTCCGCAAACGTAGTGGAGCCGATCATGCTGTTCGATGAACTGATGCGGCTTAACCAGGGAGATACCGAATCGTACAAGCGGGTTCGACAGGGGGCCTGGGACTGGCTGATGAAGTATCCCATGCAAAACAATGTGTGGGTAGGTTATTTCGAAGATGTGCAGGCCAGCATGGCGAACATGAACCAGGTGATCCCGCTTGAGTTTGCCCGCTATATCCTGCTGCATCCGGAGAAGGATCCCGATTGGCGCGAGCATGCACGCAAGCTCATCGATTGGGTGAAGACGACGCCGAAATGGCCCAAGTACCTGGTGCATAGCGCACTGGTGACAACGGAACAGGGGGACGGCAAGGACTTCTGCTGCAATGTTCCCAACCAATGTTGCGACAGCCATAGCTCGCGGCTGGCGGCAACCGAGGCGCTGTTTTACGCAAAGACAGGCGACATTGCCTACAAGGAACAAGCCTACCGAACCTATAACTGGGTCACTTATTTTCAGGGTCTGCCCAGGGATGCGCATGCTCCGTTTGCTGAGCAGTGGTGGTTTACGGATGAGTATTCCGACGGACCTCGAAGGATGATGGATGCGTTTTGGGCCGTCCCGGAGTGGGCGCCCGCGGATGAATCGCACTTGCTGGGATCGGTTTCCGTGGTGACCCGAATCGCCTATGGGGCCGATACAGTTACTTATTCGACGTTTGATCGGGAGTCTACGGATGTACTTCGCCTGAATTTCGTTCCCAGCACTATCCTGGTTGGCGGCAAGCCAATCGCGCGGCGCAGCGATCTGGAGCAGGAGGGGTACACCTTCAACGACCAGACACGGACCCTTTCGATACGGCACACTGGCTCGAACGAGGTTGACATCCAGGGGAAGCACGTCCTGAGTGAGTACATACAGGGGCAGAGCGATCATCGGCCGCCGTCCTACATTACGTTCGATGACCCGCATCTTGCTGCGGGCACACCCTTGGTGGGGCAGTATCCCACGGGCGTGGTCGATTGGGGCGACGGAGGCTGGCAGATTGGCACACCCTTCGGCAAATTTGGAACGTTTACCCTGGCGTTGTCAGACTCAAGCGTGGCAGAAGCGGCATTTTCCTTTTACGCGCCGCACATCTTCGCCGGAATCGACGTCTACAACGATGGCGATCATGATGCAACCGTCACTGTGCGATCGCCGGAAACGCGCGAACAATCCTTTACCATCAAGCCGAAAGAACTACGCCGTTTGAGAACCGGGTGGCGCGATACAAGTACTTCGGTCGCGTTTGCGTTCACCAACGGACAAGGGCTGCGGTTCGACAACCTGGCTTATCTTCACCAGTAATGAGGTTAAGGAGTTCCGGTGTTCTCTGCTGAACGTCTTCGTGACTGGATCCTCTTACTGCTCTGCAACCTGATGTGGGCGAGCCAGTTCGTGTTGGTCAAAATCGTTCAGGAACAGATGGGGCCGGTTGCCGCTACGTCGTTCCCCATGCTCATCGCCACTATTCTGCTTGTTCCCATCGTGCGCTGGGAAAGCCGGTCCCTGAGCAAGCAGACCTCGGTGCCCGGCAAAGACTGGCTGCGGTTCCTGCTTATCGGCGTGATGGGCCAGGTAGTGGCCCAACTTTTCATCACCTGGGGTCTGCGCTTTTCTCTGGCTTCGAATGCAGCCCTGCTGACGTTGACCATGCCTATTGCAACCACGGTCATGGCCTACTTTATCCTGGGAGAGACGATGTCGCGGATCCGCTGGATAAGCTTCGCATTGGCCATCGCCGGAGTGGTGGAGTGCTCAGGAGTCGATTGGAAAGAACTCGACTTATCTGGAAAAGGTTATTTGCTAGGGAATGCCTTGATCTTCATCAGCGTTTGTGGAAGCGCCTTCTATAACGTCTACAGCAAGAAGCTGCTCGAGCGCTATACGCCACTCCAAGTTCTTCTCTATAGCTACTATTTCGTGATTGCGTTCCTCATGCCGATCACCCTCTACACGGAACCGGGAGCCTTTCACCAGATAGCTTTCTACACCGTAAAGACGTGGGTCGGGATCGCGTTGCTGGCCGTATTCCAATACTGCCTCTCGATGGTGATTTTTCTGACTGTGTTGACTCGGCTGGATGCGACACAGGCAAGCTTATCCAACTACATGATCCCGTTCTTCGGATTGGTCATTGCGGCTGTTGTGCTTCACGAAAGGCTCACGTGGTTCATGATCTTAGGAGGGGTATTGGTCCTGCTCAGTACGCTGCTGGTCACGGTCTATGAAGAGCATCAAAAAAGGCAAGCAGACGTTGTTCCTGTGCGCTGATGTTTAAGGAGGCGGTTTGTCTCTAAGAGATACCTCTGTTCACGGCCTCCGTCTTCTCCAACTGGAGAACGAATGGCTTTCTGCTTCTATTCTTCCAGGAGTGGGGGCGAAGATTCTAGCGATTCGGGATAAGACGTGTGACCGGCAAATACTTTGGGAGAACCCTCGCATTCGTCCACAAAGTTATCCCATTGATGCGAACTTCGACAATTATTGGTGTGGAGGTTGGGATGATGCTTATCCGACCGCCGATGCCTGTGTTCACGCCGGCGAACCGTTCCCCAATCTAGGAGAACTCCGTTCCCTGGCTTGGGATGTCGAAGAGCTCAAAGACGATGAGGCGAAACTTTCTGCGCTCGGTCCAATCAGCGCGATCCGGGCAAGCAAGACGGTCCGATTGACCGGTAAAGTGCTGCAAATGAGTTTTTCCATTGAGAGTCTGAGCCCGATTCCTCTGGATTTTCTGTGGGGCACCCACCCCGCGTTTGCGGTTGAGGACGGAACTCGGCTGATGATTCCTGCGCGAACGGGTATTGTCGCGCAATCGAACCATCCTTCCCTGGGGGCACCGGGTAATCGATATGGCTGGCCTCTGATTAATGGCCGAGATATGAGTGTGGTGCCTGACGTCTCGACAGGACTGCACTGCGGCCACTACGCGACCGACCTGGAGGATGGCTGGTTCGCGGTCGAAACCAAAGGCCGGGGCGCTTTATTTGAATTTCCTCTGGAAACCTGCCCGCACCTTTGGCTTTGGTTGGTGTATGGCGGCTGGCGCGGATATCACCACGCGGTGGTCGAACCGTGGACAGGCTATCCAGTCAACCTGGCGCTGGCGTTTGAGCAAGGGCGCCATACCCAACTAGACCCGGGCAAGAGTTTCTCGGCTACGGTTCGCTGCACGACTTATAACGCGCCAGAGACTCATCTGGAGGCTCTGGCGCGTATCCGGCGCAGTTGATCTATTTGGGCGGTAAACCGGCGCTGAAGCCACCGTCCACGACCAACGCCGAGCCAGTCATGAAGGAGGCATCGCCGCTGGCGAGGAAGGCGGCGGCACGAGCTACTTCTTCGGGCTGTCCGATCCTTCCCAGGGCATGCAGCGAACCAGCTTCCTCGCGAGCCTTCGATGGATCTGGCTGCGATTCGAAGTAGCCTTCTGCCAGTCCCGCATTAATGTACCCGGGGCAGATGGCATGAACCCGTATTCCTTCGCGGCCATGATCAATGGCGAGCGCCTTGGTGAAGGCCAGGATGGCGCCCTTGGTGGCACAATATCCCGCGCAATAAGGCTCGACGAAGAAGCCGTTGACGGATGACATGTTGATGATCACTCCGCGGGTCTGGCGCAGATCAGGAAGGAATTCGCGTGAGCAGAGGAATACACCGCCAACGTTGACCGCCATCTGCCGATTCCATTCTTCCGGAGTGGTGTCTTCGATTTTCTTGTTTACCTGGATTGCCGCGTTGTTTACCAAGATGTTCAACGGGCCGAGCTGCTCGCGCACGAAGGTGTGGAGGTTCGCGACCGATGCTGGATCCGCGACATCCGCCTTGAAGGCACGGGCGTCGCCTCCCTGGGAGGAAATTGCAGCAGCGGCTGTTTCCACCTTAGTTTGATCTATGTCAACCAGGACTACTCGCGAACCCTCCGCGCTGAGGCCATTCGCAACCGCGCGGCCGATGCCCGAGCCCGCTCCGGTGACTACCGATACCATTCCCTTGAGTTTCAAGTTTTTCCTATTTGATGGTGGATTTCTGTGAGATGAGACTAAGGCTAAGGCGGAGTTAGTGATGCGTCAAGCGGCTCGCGCGCTGAATGTTGTCGTTGATGCTGCTTCGTAGAATATCCGACGAGACAGAGTGGATGAGGTCACTGGGAGCACCGCAGGTCCCTCCAATACGCTCCCCCGGATTTCCTGTCGAGACCCGCGGCTTTGATGATCTGCGTGCGGCTCTCTCTACGGAGAGCCGCATGGGTGGCCGTGGCTAGCAGTGCGACGTAGGAAATCTGGGTCCGCTTCGGTCGGGATGACAAAGGCTATGTTCTGGAACGAAAGCCTATGGTGGGCTTCCCCCCAGATTTCCTGTGGAGACCCGTGGCGTTGATGGACTTCATGCGGCTCTCTTTAAGGAGAGCCGCACACGTGGCCCTTGCCGGCAGCGCGACGTAGGAAATCTGAGGTCGCCTATCATTTTCGGCCCACGTACGCTGGGGCGAACGTGGGGCACCCCTACGGATCTGCGAGGTCCGCGACAGCTTGAGGGCGAGGGCTGCGGTATCCCACATCTCGCGAAAAACGAGCGAGATGTGGGGCACCCGGCTTTTGGTGCGGGGATAGAACTGAAAAGATATCAGCCCGATTCGAGAATCAGGTTGGCGTAGGGTGTAGTATCAGCGGTTCGAATCAGTCCTATTGCGCTGGGCACTCGCTTCTTAAAGATGATATGCGGTTCGTAGATGACAGGCACGCCGTCCAGCGCGCTCGCGAAAGCAGTTTTGACTTCGGCCGGGTTTACCTGGAGAAATTCTTCGGCCATAAAGAATTGCGCCACAACGAAATTCGTCCTTAGAGCCTGCACGACATCAAGAACCCGAGGGATGTCATCAATCAGCGAAATGTCTATGGTTTCGATTTGCGGCCAAAACGGAAAGCCGCGGTCAGCGATGACCAGAGTGTTGGTGTGCCGTATGCGGCTCAGAAGCGAATTGATGGAGGGATTTAGGATGCCTGTCTTGAGCATGTCGTCCGGAAGCTAAAGGGAGACACCGCGCTTCCATGGAATGAAGTCATTCTGATCGAGCTGTTCGGCCTTGGTTCGTACCTTTCCACTGGCCACTTGAATAATCAGATCGAGAATGGATTCGCCTACCTTTTCAATGGTGGTCTCGCCGCGAATGACCGCACCGGTGTCGATATCGATGATGTCTGACATGCGTTCGGCCAGGGTCGAATTGGTGGAAACTTTGATCACCGGGGCTATCGGATTCCCGGTAGGGGTTCCCAGGCCGGTGGTGAAAAGAACTACATTGGAGCCTGCTCCAACCTGTGCCGTAACACACTCAACATCGTTGCCTGGAGTGCAGAGCAAGGCCAAACCGGGCGTGTTGTCATACTCGGGATAGTCCAGAACCGCACAGACGGGCGACGTGCCGCCCTTCCGGGCTGCCCCTGCGGATTTCATGGCATCGGTAATCAGCCCGTCTTTGATGTTCCCGGGGGAGGGATTCATCTCAAAGCCAGAATGGACTGCCTTGGCACGGGCGGCGTAATCACGCATGAGCTGGATGAAGCGGTCGCCATGAGCCGCATCGACACAGCGGTTGATAAGGCTCTGTTCCATTCCGCAGAGCTCGGGAAATTCCGACAGAATAGACTTTCCCCCCAAAGCGGCCAGCATGTCGGAGACATGACCCAGCGCCGGGTTGGCCGAGATACCGGAAAATCCGTCTGAACCTCCACACTTCAAAGCCACCGTGAGCTTGCTAAGCGGAGCGGGTTTGCGAGTGAGGCGATTGGCTTCGACCAGGCCTTCAAAGGTGGCCCGAATGGCGTCAGAAAGCATGGCCGATTCGGTGCCGGACTGCTGCTGTTCGTACATCAGGACGGGCTTGCGAAGACCCGGATCCCGTTCGCGAAGGGCATCCATCAAGATGGAGGGCTGAGCATTCTGGCAACCCAAACTCAGGACGGTCGCGCCGGCAACGTTAGGATGATGAATATAGCCGGCAAGCAACCCGCAAAGCGCCTTTGAGTCCTGACGGGTACCGCCACAACCGCCTTCGTGCACCAGGAACCTGACCCCGTCTACATTGGGAAACACACGCTCGGGGCGGCTGAAATCATCACCCGGGACAGGTTGCGGGCCTTGATGATGCTGGGCGATCAATTGCCGCACGTGTTGCCGGTAGAGCTTCGGCCGGCCATAGCCTAGCTCTTCCTCAAACGCGTCGCGCAAGGCTTCGACATTGCGGTTTTCACAAAAAACGAGCGGGATGACCAGCCAGTAATTGCGCGTGCCGACCTGGCCGTCCGCACGATGGTAACCATCAAAGGTGCGCGAAGACCAACCCGCAACATCGGGTGCTGACCAGGCATACTCGCCCACCTTGGGGCCAAACCCAGAAGCATCATGCTGCACATTGCGAGTGCTGAGCAGGCCGCCGCGAGGAATCGCTTGGCGGATCAGACCCACCACCCCGCCATACATGATGACTTCCTCTCCGACAGGGAGGTCGCGGATGGCAAACTTATGCTTGGCGGGTATATCGGAGGGCGGAATGTACTGCTCCCCAGCGAAGGGGATGGGTTCGCCAGCGGGTAACCTGGTGAGCGCTACGAGGACGTTATCTTTGGGGTCGATCCTTAGGATCTTTTCGAGAATTTTTTCGGCAGCCATTTCTTTTCGCCGGCAATCTGCCGTGGATATAGACTCACTGTAGCGTTAACTATAGACACGGTCAAACGCGCCGGTAGAATCTCCGCTGAGAGAACCATCCCTTCATGAGTGCTTCCATTTTTGATTTACAAGGCAAGACCGCGGTTGTCATCGGCGGTACTACGGGTATCGGCCATGCTCTCTCGCTTGGGCTCGCAGATGCAGGCGCGGATGTGGTAGCGTCTGCGCGAAGAGCGGAACAGGTGGAACAAACCGCGGCTCAGATTGAAACCAAAGGCCGCAAAACCCTGCGCCGCACCTCGGATGTGCAGGATCGCGCCAGCCTAGAAGCATTGCGCGATGAAGTTCTGAAGGTGTTTGGCAAAGTCGACATCCTGGTTAATTGCGCCGGAATCACCAAGCGGGCACCCACCATCGATTTTCCGGAGGAGGATTGGAATCGGATCATCGATGTCAACCTGACGGGGACGATGCGAGGCTGCCAGGTTTTCGGCGAATCCATGCTCAGCCGGGGCTACGGACGCATTGTCAATATTGCGTCGCTCTCGACCTACGTGGGCCTGTTCGAGGTTGCCGCCTATTCCGCGAGCAAGGCGGCGGTGGGCGCGCTTACGAAAGTACTGGCCGTGGAATGGTCCCGCAAGGGGGTGCTGGTGAACGCGATCGCACCTGGGGTGTTCCGTACCGATCTGAACGCGAGTCTGCTGGACAGCACGGAGCGCGGACGGGAGTTCAAGATGCGAACGCCCATTGGCCGCTTTGGTAAGACGGAAGAACTGGTGGGCGCCGCTGTGTTCCTGGCTTCGGATGCGGCGTCGTTTGTGTCGGGTGAGATCGTGGTGGTAGACGGAGGCTTTCTGGCCAGCGGAGTCAACCAATAACGATGGACTACAGGAAACTTGGCCGCACCGATCTTAGCCTTCCCGCGATTGGCTTTGGCACGTCGACGTTAGGCAATGCCTTTGGCGATATTGATCCCGCGGAAGGGACCAGGGCTGTTCACCAGGCTTTGGACAGCGGCATCAACTTCTTCGATTCATCGCCCTATTATGGAATTACCCTCTCTGAAACGCGGCTGGGCGAGGCCCTGGCAGGCCGGCGTGACCGCGCCATCATCGCGACCAAGTGCGGGCGATACGGATTGGACGAGTTCGACTTTTCTGCCAAACGCGTGATCGCCAGTATCGATGAGTCACTGCGGCGGTTACGGACTGACTACATCGATTTGTTTCAGGCTCATGACGTTGAGTTTGGGGATGTGCAACAGATCATCGATGAGACGGTGCCGGCCTTAAGAAAGTTGCAGCAACAAGGTAAGGCGCGTTATATCGGCATCACGGGATATCCGCCGAAGGTGCTTCGCCGGATTGCCGAGGCCGTACCGGTGGACAGTATTCTCAGCTATTGCCACTACAACCTTCTGAATACTGAGATGGATGACGTTTTGACCGAGTTCGCGCGGGAACGTGGCATCGGGCTGATCAATGCGTCTGGCTTGTGTATGGGGCTGTTGACGGAACAGGGGCCTCCCGATTGGCATCCGGCGCCGCCCCAGGTACGTGAAGCGGGCAGAAAAGCTGCGGTACTTTGCCGCGAACAGGGAGGAGATATTTCTGAGCTTGCATTGCGTTTCGCTCTGCGCTATCCGTTCGTGTCGAGCACCCTCATTGGCATCGCCAACACGCGCCAGGTGGAGACAAGCCTGAAGCTGTTACAAGGCGAGCCCGATAAGGCTCTGCTGGCTCAGGTTGAAAGCATCCTGGCGCCGGTGTTCAATTATTCCTGGCCTTCGGGTCGGCCTGAGAACCAGGAGTAGGGTGCAAACATGAAGGCTTTTGTGATGAAAGAGCCGGGTGATGTGGCGATTGAAACAGTGGCGGATGCAGTTGCTACCAATGACGACGTGCTGCTGAAGGTCCGCATGATTGGCCTTTGTGGCACCGACCTGAGCTCGTTTCGCGGTAAGAATCCGCTGATCAGTTTCCCTCGGATCCCCGGCCATGAAGTGGCAGCGACGATTGCCGAACCTAGTAAGGCCCATCCGGAACTGGCCGCAGGCATGGACGTGACGGTTTCGCCTTACTTCGGCTGCGGGCGCTGCCCGGCTTGCCTACGGGGCCGGCCGAATGCCTGCCAATTCAACGAGACGCTGGGCGTGCAACGCAACGGGGCAATGACGGAATACATCGCGGTGCCCGCGGCGAAACTTTATCCAGCACGATTGACCATTAAAGAACTTTGCCTGGTCGAACCGTTGACAGTTGGCTTCCACGCGGCGGGCAGAGGACGTGTCAGCGGTCAGGATGCCGTCGCTATTTTTGGATGTGGGGGAGTCGGCCTCGGCGCCATTGCCGCTTGCGGCTTCCGCGGGGCTAAGACCATCGCCGTCGATCTCGACGATCGAAAACTAACCCTGGCACTGCGCGCCGGCGCAACCGACGTGATCAACACCAGCAAGGAACCGCTCCACGAACGACTGCTTGAACTTACCGGAGGCCGCGGCCCCGATGTGATTATCGAAGCCATCGGGCTGCCGCAAACTTTTCGCAGCGCCGTAGACGAGGTGGCGTTTACGGGACGGGTGGTGTACATCGGCTACGCCAAAGAGCCGGTGGCCTACGAAACCAAGCTCTTCGTGCAGAAGGAGCTGGACATTCTGGGCTCACGCAATGCCCTTCCCGAAGATTTTCGAGAAGTGATCCGCATGCTCGAGGAGCATCGGTTCCCTGTCGATGAAGCGGTGAGCGCGATCGTTCCGCTGGAGCAGGCGCCGGCCATACTAAAGGCATGGAGCGAAAATCCCAGTGAATTTTCGAAGATTATGGTGCGTTTTGACTGAGCTCACCCGAAGCGCTTGAGATAGGCAGTACAGAGAGCATCCGTTTGTTGGGTGTATGACACACCCAGCGATTGGGCCAGTTCAGTTTCGGAGTGGGACCCAACCCAGGCCACCAGCAGCAAGCGGCGCAGCATGAGGAAGGTCGGAATCTCTTCCTCCTCGGCCTTTCCTATCGCGGACACGGTTCGATATCCATCGAGCCAATGCTGGATCAGGGAAGACACCTGGGGTAAATGCTCGTAAAAGGAAAGCGACGCTGCTGCGTCGTACATGTACCAACTGAAGCCGCAATCATCGAAATCAATTACTTTCAATGCCCCATGGTGCAGGAGCAGATTCGATAAGCGTAGATCGCAGTGGGCCAGGCCGAAGCGATCGGGCCCAGTTCCGTAATGCGCCAGGCGTTCCCGGAGCAACGCTGCAGTCTGGCCAAACAGATCGAGGCGGGTTGCGTTCATGCCCAGCGCATCGCGCCAATGGCCCCAACGCGGAGTCTCCCCGCCCGCCGTCTCGAAATCCCAGGTGAACCGCTCAAAGCCGGCGGGGCGGTGCCATGTTCTGCTATGCGTATGCAGCTGGGCAGTCACCGCACCCAGAGTCTTGAAGCATTGGCGCAAGTCCATCTCGATTTCGGGTTGGCGGCCGTTTTCCCATTCGAAGAGGACCAGGTTTCGTTCACCGACGACCTGGATCCATTCTCCGTTGAGCCCGGCTAGCGGCACCGGAGTACTGACAACTCCATCTTTGCGGAGCGCCAATAGCCAGGCAATCTCGGATGCGAGTGAGTTTTTGGAGTGATATCCCGGGCGCTGCAGACGCAAAGCCCATTTTTTGCCGGATGGAGTTTCTACTTTATAAATCTCATTTTCTGAAAGGCTTATGAGCGCAAAAGTCACATTCCGGGGAAGATCGTAGAGGCTCAGCGCCTGCTGCACGAGTTGAATTGCCACCTTACCTCCCTATTTGCTCACTCTAAATGGTCGATAAATCCTTTGACTTCCCCTTCGGCTTCCCCGCAAACTATTGACATCGCAGCACTCATATCGTTTCAAGGCCCCTCCTTTTTCGTCGCTTGCAAACTCAGTTACCTTGAACCAGTTTTTCTGGAGACGCACCACTGCCGCCTGAGACCACAGCTGTCTTTGCATCGGAAGTTACCGCGGGCCGGCTGGAATATGGTCTGCGCCACAATATTCTGACGCCCTGGGAGACGCTGGCACAGTCGGTCGCCGCCATCGCGCCGACGACCTCGCCGGTGTTGACCATTCCCCTGGTTTTTGCCCTGGCCGGCAATGGCACCTGGGCAGCGTATGCCCTGGCGACCGTACAGGTGACGCTGATTGCCCTGCTGATTGGAGCCCTGGGACGCCGTTCCGCCTCGCCAGGCTCGCTGTACAGCTATGCTACGGATTCGCTTCCCCCGGTGGTTGCGAGCATTGCGGCCTGGGCTCTCCTTCTGGGCTATGTGGCGACTGGCGCGTCCATAGGCGGGGGGTTCGTACAGTATTCGAATGTCTTGTTGAAGGCGTTTACCGGCCATGTGGCGCCGCCGTTTCTGCTGGTTTTGATCAGTATTCTGGGAGCGGCAGCCATGGCTTACCGCGATGTGAAGCTCTCCACGCGAGCCATGCTTTGGTTGGAAGGTGCATCGGTCACCTGCATCGTGTTGGTGCTACTGCTGGTTTTATGGAAGAACGGTTTGCACCTCGATTGGCCGCAAGTGCGACTTCAGGGCACTTCGACCTCGGGCATCCGGCTGGGCCTGGTTCTGGCGATCTTCAGCTTTGTTGGCTTTGAGAGCGCGACGGCGCTGGGACACGAAGCGAAAGAGCCGCTGCGCACCATACCTCGTGCAGTTTTGCAATGCGCGCTGGGAGCGGGCGCTTTCTTCATCCTCGCCGCGTACGCGGAGGTGCTCGGCTTTCGTCACGCGGGAGTGGCCCTGGATAAGGCGGATGCTCCCTTACACGTGCTGGCCGACCAGGCTTCGGTGCCTGTGCTCGGTATCCTGATTGACGCCGGCGCCATGATCAGCATGTTTGCCTGTATCCTGGCCTGCATCACAGCCGCTGCGCGCATTCTGCTGCTCATGGCCCATAACCGGCTGGTACCAAACTACTTTTGCCGAACTCATCGGCGGAACGACACTCCGCATCTTGCTGTTGTGCTCACCACGGTCGTAGTCGTGGTCCCACCGCTTGTGCTGACCACGCTGGGCTATTCAGGCGCAGACATTTACGGTTGGCTGGGCTCGTTTGCGGTTTACGGGTTTATCACCATCTATGGGCTCACCTGCGTTGCCCTGCCGCTGCAGTTGAAAAGACAGGGCGCGCTGTCGGTGGCTCTTTTAGGGACAGCGATTCTCGGAGGGGTTTCGATGGTAATGGCGCTGGCAGGAACGCTCTATCCCGTTCCTGCTGCTCCCTATTCCTGGCTGCCGTATCTCTATTTTGTTTATTTGCTCATTACCCTGGTCTTCTTCTTCCGCACCCGGCGCAGGGCAAGGATTTCTCATGACCAGGCAGGTTCATTCTGAAACCGTTTTAACGCGAAAGTGGCAGGCGACTCCATCCAGTTTCAATTCGTTATTGCTATCATTCGAGAATGAAAAAAGCTTTGTTGTTTACCATGGTTTTCTTGATTTCGACTTCAGCCTTTGCTTCATCGCGTCATCATCACCGTCATCACCACCATCATCCTCACTCGGCTACCCGATAGCTCATTCCGATTCTGCTATCGTGGCAAGCCATCTGAGGATTGCACTAGAAAGAGGACCGCGCTGGTCTGAGTAAGCGTGGTCCGTAGGCAGATGGAGTGTGGCCACGTGGGTGTTTCCTGCACGGCGGAGTGCGCCCGCGAATGCCTGATCTCCCCGGGCATACGCATCATTGGAAGTGACGATGAGCATCGGCCGGGTCTTGAGTGAATTGACCTTCGCCATGAAGCTCCACTGCGCAGCGTTGGTCAGGGTTTCATGAGCCAGTGCATCGGGCGTGCAGCCGCTCATCGGCGCCATTCCCCACTGTTCGTATCGGGCACTCAGCATCCTGATGGTTGGTTGTTCCTGATCTGTGGCAAAGGCCTGGGGAGTCCGTCCGCCAATGTCGGAGGCGGAGATAAGACCAATGCCGAGAATTCTTGGGTCGGCAGCGGCATCCTGCACTGCCATAAATCCGCCCATGCTGTGGCCAATGAGAACGATGCGGGACGGGTCCAAGCGCAGGATCCTGGCCATGGAGGGGGAACGCAGATAGTCGATCGCGGCTGCTGTGTCCTCGATGCCGTGGGTGAAAGAGAACTCTCCGGTAGAACCCCAGGAGCCCCGGTAGTCAAAGTAAAGGACATCCCATCCTGCGCGGCGGATATCCTGGGCCAGATCGAGGTTGCGCTCGTTTCCGGGGAATCCATGCAGCAGTACAACTGCGGGATGCGGACCTGCACCCGCAGCAACATAGACGAACGCGTTGAGGAGTCCCCCGTGACTGGGGATCTGAAAGCTCTGCATGGAAGCAGGATTCGATCGCTGCTGGGCTCTGAGCGGAGACGAAAAACACAGAGCAACCAGGATGGCGAAAGCGAGTCTCTGTGGAAGGCCGGCAAAAGACGCATCCACAGAGCAGGGCTTGTGTGGACGGTCGCGCAGTGTTTCCTCCCGATGGGGTCTTAAGGTTTGTAACTGTCGCGTTCTATCCTACCGAATTAAGAACAGCAGACGTAGTTACGTATGGGTACCCGGAAGTGCGAATGGCGGTTTTCGCGCCCTTAACAGTTATTTATCCTTATAGTTACCGGAGAACCCCACCCACTTTTACTCTAAGGCTGTTAAAGGTTTTGTTCCCAGAAGGCGAGCATGGCGTTGTAGCGCTCAATGAGCGCCGGCGGGTCGACGAAGCCGTGCTTGCGCATGGGAAAGAGCACTAGCTGGTATGGCTTGCCGGCAGTGATTAAGGCATTCATGAATGCCTCCTCGTTCTGGGGATGAACGTTGTCGTCATAGGTACCGTAAATAAGCAGCAGGGCGCCATGCAGGTCGCGAGCCCGGGGGATGAGGGAAGCCTTGTCGTAGCCCGCTGGGTTGTTTTGCGGGAGCTGCAAAAAAGACTCGCACCACTTGGAATCGTAAAAGCGCCAGTCGGTCACCGGCGCTCCGGCAATGCCGGCTTTGAATTCCTTTGACCGGGTCATCAGGTTCAGAGTGATGGTGCCGCCTCCACTCCAGCCCCAGACGCCGACGCGGCTTCCGTCAACCCATGGCTGCGCTTTGAGCCAGCGAATGCCGGCAACCAGATCGGCTGCTTCTCCTTCACCCGGGTTCACGGCGAGCGTGTTTTCGAGCGTCTTGCTGATGGCGGTGGCGGCGCGGTTATCGATCGCCACCGCGATGTAACCCTTGCTTGCGAGCAAGTTGTCGAAGAGGGTTTCATTCTGCCACTGGTCGATGACTGTCGGCGCGGAGGGGCCGCCATAGACATGCAGGATCACGGGATAGCGGCGCGTAGGGTCGAAGCCTTTGGGCTTGAGAACCTGCGCGGGCATGGGAAAGCCGTCCGCGGCTGGAATGGTCAAAAGCTGAGGATACTGCAGGCCAGCAGGCAGCAGCCGGGACTGCGGGGCTGCGATGATCGCTTTCAACTCCCCGCCGACAGCGTGGAGGCGCAACGCGGGAAGTGTCTGAATATTCGAGTAAGCGTCGAAATAAAAGCGGGCGTCGGGCGCCATGCCGATGGAATGAGTTCCCGGTTCGGTGGAGACTCTCTTCAATCCGCTGCCATCGCTGTTAACGCGATAGAGCTGGCGCTCTACGGATCCGTCCTTAAGCGCGGTGAAATAGATCCAGTGATTCGCTTCATCAATCCCGACGACTCCCTGGTGTACCCAGAAAACGCCGCCGCCCGAGGAGACAAGAGACCAATTGCCTTTGGTCACCTGGTTGATCAACGTTCCGTCGGCGCCGTAGCGATAGAGATGCATGTAGCCATCACGCTCCGAGGCCCAGATAAATTGACCGTCGTGCAGGAAATACAGGTCGTCGTTCACGTTGACCCAGGCAGGATCGGTTTCTGTCAGCAGCCGCCTGACGTCGTTCCCTTGCGGGTCGGACAGGTAGAGGCCCAGTTCCCTTTGGGTGCGATCCAGGGTTTTGAAGCTGAGGTGCTTGCCGTCAGGCAGCCAGTTCACCCGCAGGAGCCACTCGTAGGGTTTGTCAGTAACGGGAATGAAGTGGTTTGAGGCGGAATCAACAGCAACTACACCTACACGTACGACAGGATTGTGCTCGCCGGGCTTGGGGTAGGCTTGGTGAATCAGACGCGGGTTGACCGGGGAAAAGTCTACGAAGGTGCTGATGGGTACGCCTGCCTCGTCGGTCTGCAGATAGGCAATGGATGCGGAATCAGGCGACCACCAGTAGGCAGTGTCGTGACGGCCGAACACTTCTTCCCAATAGACCCAGGAAAGGGTGCCGTTCAACGTGGTTTCGGAACCGTCGTGGGTTAGCTGGGTCTCCTTTTTATCGGATAGATCCCGTACGTAGAGATTGTTGGACCGGACAAATGAGATGAAGCGCCCGTTGGGTGAGAATTGAGGATTCTTTTCTTCCTCAGGGGTCTGGGTAAGGCGGGAGAAGGCGGACGAGTCCAGGTCGAGCAGGAAGATGTCT
Source organism: uncultured Acidobacteriaceae bacterium (assembly GCA_964609355.1). Taxonomy (GTDB): domain Bacteria; phylum Acidobacteriota; class Terriglobia; order Terriglobales; family Acidobacteriaceae; genus PALSA-350. Next base: position 16,564 of record CAZSUK010000122.1, read on the forward strand.
CCACTGAAGAGGTAGAGCGCCTGTTTCCCCGCGGGGTTAAAGGCAATCGGCCAAGGCAGCCTGGCGGGAACATTTGTCCCAGGGTCGATGGATTTTAGCGACGCCACAGCCCGGTTCATGTCCAGGATGGGGTGTCGTTTTGCTGTAACCGGGTCGAGGCGTTCGAAGGTGCCATCGTCGAGGATGGCAGTGCCATCACTCAGCCAAACATAGGGAGGCACGTCGGCGACCCTGCTTCCGGGACCGGCAACCCAATCCGTAGTGAGGTTTGGTGTCTCGGCTAGGAGCGGTGAAAGCGCCGCCAGAAAACCAATAGCCAGGATCAGGCGGTGCAGGACGGCTCGTAAACTACTCATTTCTAGCGAATATACAAGACTGTCCTAGTAGGGCGGTCCTGGTTTATGGGATTGGTTTGCTGATTTTGTATTGGGCCGCTGCGCTCCGATGGCTGTGCAAAGCTGCCCTGATCCCAAAGTTTTCCACAGCCACGTAACGGCAACAGTTATATTTTCTGACCGTCGCTAGCGGAGTGTACGGCCCTTCAGGTCCCAGCAAGGCGGACGGACTAAGCCTTCATCCTCGCTAAGTGATGTAGCGAATTGCGAAACCAGTCTCATCGCTGTTCGCAATCTTTAGTAGCGCAAGTTCTTCTTCCGCCACATCGATCATCTCGCCTGCGTCTGTCCTCAGGTGAACTGCATAGACAAAGCCGGTCCCGGTTTGGTGAACTTCCTTTATCGTCCCGATCTGGCCCCTGCGGACCACTCTGACAATGTCGTCGTGGACAAATCTAGGTGCATTCATGGCTAGCCTCTTTTTCCTTTTGGATGCCGGCGGACTCGGGGACGGATGCCGCAAGGAGAACAGCCATCGAGTACACGAGGGACAAAAAGCACCCAAAAGTTCCAACTCCGGGTGGCAGGGACAACCAAGTTTCCGAATCAGCGAACCATGCTGAACTTCGTTCGCATCCCGGCAAAAACCCGATCGAGAAACAATCAATTTTCTCTCAATCTCGATTTTGCGGCAAACGCTAATCTAACGATTTTTTGCTAATTGGCCCTCGCAATGGCCAGCGTAAGCAACTCTCATCAGATTTTGGTTGCTCACGGGGACGGGTTAGGCCAACTGTAACCGCCGAGAATACAATCCGCCACGATGGCCACAGAAACCAGCAGGTTGGGTGCCTCTGCTGGAAGGACGCCGACGTGGCTCAGGAGCTGCCGGAACATGCAAGTATCTGACAGGAAATTAGTTATGGTGGGCGCTGCAGGATTCGAACCTGCGACTTCCACCGTGTGAAGGTGGCACTCTACCGCTGAGTTAAGCGCCCGCCGGGACAACCCGTAGTTTACACGAAGCTTCCCGCGCGTAGCCAAGCCGCCGTGGCACCCCTTCTGCTGTATTAAAGTGTTCAGCGAGCCCGGTTGTGCTATGGTTTCACCCAACACTTCCCCCGGGGCTCCTAGCCATTTAAAGCAACAATCTTGTCCGATCGAAAACGTTTCTGTTCCCGCAGAAACGGTAGCCCAGGGTTGCTAAACGGTGGTTCTGTCAAAGCGCTTTGACGTTTCTACTCGTGAAGATTTTAGTTCGGAATTTTTCGTTACGGGATCCGCGTACGCTTCACCATCATGATCGACAGCCGTTCGGCACATTTTGTTGTGAACCGGGGCCCAATCCACATGGAGAGATTGAGGATGTCGCGTTTAACCGTGCTTTGCAGTTTGTTGCTACTTTCTGTTTCCACAGCGGCCCTGGCTCAAAGCCCCTGTCCAACCCAGGAAATCCTGGGTTCCGCCGCCAAGCGATCGTCTGACCTGGTTTGCATTGTCCCGCAGGTGTATGGCCCTGGGGGCCTGGTCGGCGTCGATAATGGCGGCCCTCTCACGGCTACAAGATTCCACGAAGTTCACTTCCAGGCATCGAGCATTAACAGCTTCAGCCCCATCAATGCAGAAATCGGCGTCCAACTCAGCCAGGTGCCGCTCGCATCACCCGTGTCCGGCTTCATCTTTGCAAATGGAGTGATGCAGGAAGCCACGAGCTTTGGGCCCGTGCTGGCTGATCGTGCTGAAACTCTCGGCAAGCGACGGATTTTTGTGGGCGCCAGCTACGAATATTTCGACTTCGATAAGGCGGATAATGTCAATCTCAGATCGTTTGGCGCTGTTTTCCAGCATGAGTTGGAACCAACGATTTGCGCGACCATCCCG
>CAZSUK010000123.1:0-3766 GCA_964609355.1 uncultured Acidobacteriaceae bacterium
GAGGGCTGTTCGGGAACGATGTAGCGGAACGCTACTCCATCATCAAAGGCCCGCACTTCCACGGAGAACGTAGCGCCGGACTCGCTAGAAAAATCCGCGGTGAGGGAGTTGTAGTGATTGCGGACGTCCTTCGTCTTGCCAACCGGGATGGTATAGGTTTCGTCGGAGCTGCCGTGCTGCACCTTCACTGAGCGCGAGCCGGGACCGAGCGGAGGCTGCCCTTGCAGCCCCAAACCAAGCTCCGATTCATCGATCAGGCGCTTGCCATGGAAATCGACCGCGTAGCGAAGGACATCCTGACCGGAAAGAACAAACACAATCTGTCCGTTAGGAGAGCTGACCTGCAGAGGTGCTTGGCCGGAGATCTGGGCAAAGGCCACAGAAAGAACGGATAGCAAAACAGTGGTACGAGGAATCAGCATAATTTCTCCGGTCGAATACTATTACAAACGGCCAGGCCTTGCCGGATGATGACACTTCTGATGCTTCTACGAAAATACTCGTTGTGCTGTTGCCCCTGAGAAAGTACAAGATATCAACCGCTTCAAATCTGTCGGCGATGTGAGCTGATCAGCAGCCCTGTGGGCTTGTGTCTGGTCACGGCTAAAGGACTTTTTGTAGTTGAGAGCAGACTCTCATCTCGTTCCGCTGGTAATGCAATTGTCCCCTTGTTTACCGCGCACTCGCACTATTGATGGGATCCGCCCTGCCCGGAAGTTGCATTTGCCTAACCGAGGTCAACGGTTCTAATAGTACAAACGCGCACGCCCACGTTTTTTCGAATCTTTCATAAAAGACGGTGCTGCCAAAAATGAAGATCAATCTCCACTCCGACTTGGTTGAAGACGTGCTGGCCCTTACCAACCAGTACGGCTATACGCCCGGTGAAATTATCAGCATAGGAATTGCGCTGGCCACTGTTCTGTTGCGTGAGAAGAGACTCGGCAACCAGGTCGTTGTTGTGGACCCGGAAGGGCGCAGAGTCGGCGAATTTCACGAGGTGGAACCGAAGGCCATTCATGAAATGGCCAAGGAGTACATCCAAAGTATCTGTCCTGAGATGAAAGAAGCGCCGGCAAATCTCCTCGTCGCCAGGCTGGAGAGGGAACGGGATATGGAAAGACGCCCAACGGAATAGACAACACTCTCCGAACCCGTCGGGGCGCGTGCGCAGCGAATTTCCTTCTTCCCGCAGTACGCATAGAAGTCCTCGCCATCAGATACGTTCCCTCTAGTTCTGCCTGCAAACCTTACTTCCCACGTTCTCCTTGAATGGCTGCCATAGCTGCGTATCTAAAATCTCCCGGAATCCGTATTAGCTGTGTACTCAGTTTGCGGGGCGAGAAGTTGAACGCAACGGAAGACCTGCCCCCAAGCCAGGAAAGACGGGATGAAAATGAGGAGATTCAGGTTTAGTTCGTTTGTATTGCTGTGCGCTCTCAATGCTATCGGAATGCTGGCCCAGGAAACGAAGTACTCGCCCTTGAGCGAGTACGCGATGCCCCAGGACGCCGAGGTGTCGCTCGCAAGGAGTGCAGCTCCGGCAAACATCTCAGACCACGCAACCATCAAGGTCTTTACCCCGGCAGGCTATCGCGTCGTGCATGAGGGTGATAACGGTTTTGTCTGTATCGTGATGCGTGGCTTCACCGGCGCTCCAACCTTCACACCTCTTCCAGTCCGCACCTACCTTGCATATGACCCGAAAACGCGGGCTCCCATCTGTTTCGATCCGCAGGCAGCGCGCACCGTGTTGCCTTATTACGAGTTTAGAAACAAGCTCGGGCTGGAAGGCAAGACGCCCGAACAAATAGCGGCTGCGGTTCAAGCGGCATACATAAACGGCGAGATTCCTCAAAGGCCTGAAGTGAGCTTTGGCTATATGTTTTCCGCGGACCAAATCCTGGGGCCGGCCGGCCACTGGCATCCCCACCTGATGGTGTTCGCTCCCTACTATGTGAATGCAATGCTCGGCAGTAATCAAGACTCCCACCATCTCCCGGCAGTCGGCGACGACTCGGGAACTCCGTTCGCAATCATCACCATCCCTGTAGATGGAGCCCTCGCGGTTAAGTCGAGACCCTAACACTGACGGGAACTCAGGAGTAACAAAATGAACAATGAGCTGCAATCCTTCGTTCGGCAATGGGAGCATGAAACAAAGGGAACGCTCTCGCTTTTGCGCTCCTTGCCACCTGATCGTTATGGCCTTCGTCCGGACGAGGGTGGCCGTTCCATGGGCGAGTTAGCGTGGCATCTTGCTGAGGTCGACGCCTATGTTTCGCTCGGCATTGAGCGGCGGGAATTCAAATTCGATGTCAAGCCGGCAAACATCGAACGGCCCGGAACGGTAGAAGCCCTGGCGCCTGCATTCGAGATCGTGCACCGGGAAGCAGTGCTCCGGGTCAAACGGTTGGAGACCGTCAGTCTGAATGAAGAGATTCGATATGCAGACGGAACCACGTGGACGATAAGCGACCTGCTCTGGCGAAAACTGTTGCTGCACAGCATCCATCACCGCGGTCAACTCACTCTGTTGTGCAGGCTTGCAGGAGGCACCACTCCGCCTTTATTTGGAAGAACCCGGGAACAATCAAAGGCCGCGAACTAAGCGTACACCGGTGACAACGGCGCCCCTGGCCTCGGTACCACGTAAGGTGAAGGTTCACGTATCCTCACAGCACCGGTACACGTATTTAACATTATGGAACCCAACGCTGAAGCTTCAGGTCCATGCGAGGCGCGATACCTCGCATTCTTAGAGACCATCACGCAAATTCGTCCGCGCTTGCACCGTTATTGCTCTCGCATGACCGGTTCGGTGATGGATGGCGAAGATGTGGTTCAAGATGCCCTGTTTGAAGCTTATCGAAAGTTGGACCAATTCGACGACAGCCGGCCTCTTTCGCCATGGCTATTTCGTATCGCGCACAATCGTTGCATTGATTTGCTGCGACAGCGGGGAGCGCGGGACAAAGCGGAGACCAATATTGTCGTCGCAGATTCCGCGATTCCCTATGAGCCGGCTTCCCTGAGCGTAGGCCCGGCGTTGGAGCACCTTGTTCGGACGTTGCCTCCCAAAGAGCGCGCGTGTGTGCTCCTGAAAGATGTATTCGACTACTCCTTGGAGGAAACCGCGGAATTAGTTGACTCCACCTTGGGTGGGGTCAAGGCAGCGCTCAATCGCGCCCGAACCAAGCTAGCAGCCTCTCCGGATCCGCCGAAGCCGTCCCCAGACGTAAATCCGGAACTAACCCGGGTAATGCGGCTCTATGTCGAGCGCTTCAACCGTCACGATTGGAACGGCCTGCTTGAATTAATCAGCGCCGATGCTCGCCTCAGGGTAGTCGACGCGTTTTCGGGGAGACTCTCAGACTCGCCTTATTTCGGCAATTACGAGCGGTGGTCGATGCCCTGGAAGATGGCAATCGGGGAAGTGGATGGCGAACCTGTGGTGATCGTAATGCGACATGGCGCTGAAACCTACGAACCGTATGCAATTGTCCGAATCACCCTGGTTGGGCAACAGATCGGGAGCATCGTGGATTACGCGCACTGTCCGTGGATGATTCCGGCAGCCGCCTCTATAACCGTCGCCTCCTCTCTCTAAGCTGTGCCGCCTGGCGGCGGATGGACACCATTGGTAACCATTGGTTAGGGCCGGGAATATAAGACGAAGGGCAGGGTGATCTGGAAAATAAGTGGTTAGGGTCTGGGTTCTGTGGGCCTTACCCCTCGACGGGACCCGTGGGACGGGCGTAGAGTG
>CAZSUK010000124.1:0-4009 GCA_964609355.1 uncultured Acidobacteriaceae bacterium
GGATCGGTGACGCAGGCATTCTGCACATAGAACGAGGGATCGTCGGAGAGCTGGTGCAGTTCTTCAATATCACGCAGGTTCTGGCGATAGTCCTCCGCCAGGTAAATGGTGTGATGAGAGACCTGGTCGTAACGTCCTTCAATCCCCAGGTAGAGCATGAAGGTGGAGCAGGAAAAGCGCTTCTTCTCGATCTTGGTATCGGTCCAGCGGCGTCGGATATTGTCGGGCACCATGCGCTGCATAGCCTGCGCGAAATCCGCATTCACCACGACCGCATCGGCGGTCAGCGTACGGTTGGCGGTGCGCACCGCGGTGCATTTGCGGCCCGCAAACATCATCTCTTCGACTGGCTCGTTGAGCAGAACCTTAGCGCCCAGATCCTCCGCGACGCGCGCCATGGCCTTAGTGACTGCGCCGCAACCGCCCACGGGATGAAAAACGCCGTGCTCATATTCGAGGAAAGACAGGATGCTGAACAAACTAGGACAAGTAAAGGGCGACATACCGAGATACTTGGACTGGAAGCTAAATCCCAGGCGTATGCGCTCATCTTTGAAATAGCGCTTCAGGTCAGAATCGAGCGAGTGCCACGGACGCAGCAGCGGCAACAGTTTCAGCATGTTGAGCTTGGCCAGATCTCTCCAGCTTTCGAAAGGCTGCTCCAGAAAAGGCGTGAACTTTTCAAGCTTGTTGCGATTGTCACAGAAGAAGCGATGGAAGCCGCAAGCATCTTCCGGGCTTAGCTGCGCGATCGCGCGCTCCATACGCTCCAGGTCTGGTGTTGCCAGCAGTTCGCCGCCAGAGCCGAAGACCAAGCGGTAGTGCGGATCCAGGCGATACATAGGGATTTCTTCATCCAGATCCCGGCCGGCTGAGGCAAATATTTCGCGCAATACTCTGGGGTAAAGGAAAAAGGTTGGCCCGGTGTCGAACTTGAAACCATTTTTCTCCACGGTCGAGGTGCGGCCACCGACAACCTCGCGGCGTTCCACAACGGTCACGTCGACGCCCGATCGTTGCAGCAAAATAGCAGCGGCCAGTCCTCCCGGACCAGCCCCGACAATGACGACCTTCTGGTTTGGCTTGATCATTCGATTGGTGAGATGCAACTCCGATGAAAAATAGCGATAGGCCTATAAGTGCCGCAGATGAGTTACTGTCTTAAATTTTCACACCTGACCCGGTAGCGCTACACCTTGAGATCATCCAAATTGAACCCATAAGGAATTGGCAGGTTTCTTTTTGCTCCTGCCAAAGTTCAAATGGCGACGGTGTTTGGCTGCCCGGCTAGCGATCGCGCGGTGGCACGACCATGACGGATGAGATCGGGCAATCCGACCCCGTAGTAAGCACTGCCGACAAGAGAGAGACCGGGCGTGGCACGCAGCAGCGATTCCAACTCTGCCATGCGTTCCAAGTGGCGAACGGCATATTGCGGCAGCGACTGGGGCCAGCGGCGCACCACTGTTTCTACAGCTTGAGGCAAAAAACCCAGTACGCGGGCCAACAGCACGCGGGCACAGGCGATGATTTGCTCGTCCGATTCGCCCAGCAGTGCGTCGCCGGAGTGGCCGCCAAAGAAGGCGCGGAGCAGCACCGCCCCTGGGGGGACACGACCGGAAAACTTTTGATCTACGAAGGTGCAAGCCAGCAGCTCAGGTTCACGCGAGAGGATGTCCGGCCGAATTGGGGGAACGATAAAACCAAAGCCGCGTGGAATGCGCAGACGGCTCGCTTGCTCGGCAGTGAAGGCCAGAGCCACGACGATGGCTGAACTAGCTTGCGACGGCAGCAGATCAGTCAGGCGAGGATGGTGATCCTGCAACAGTCCCCGGGTGACATGAGGCGGCGTGGCCAGGACTACTGCATCAAAACGAGCTGGGCCGGATGCGGTGGTAAGCTGCCAGCCACCGTTGTCCGGCTCCATCCGCAGCACTGGCTGGTTCAGCCGTAGCGATGCAGCCGGCAAGCGGTCAACTATGCGATCAATCAAGGTCTCGAGGCCACTGGAAATTGTGGTGAAGATGGACTGGGGCGATTGCGGCGCGCGGCGCTGCAGGGCGCGGATCAGACTTCCCTCCTCTGCTTCCATGCGAACGAAGGTGGGCATCACCGCACGCACACTGAGCTGGGTGATGTCTCCGCCGAAGACTGCGGCGAGCAGCGGACCGGCGATGGTGACGGCAACTTCCTCGCCGAAGTGGCGGCGTACGAATTCGGCCACCGATTCATCCTGCGCGGGGGCGGATTGCTTCAATTCCTCGGCTCGCTTGGGCTCGCGCAGGTAGGCCAGCCGGGCCTGCCAACTGAAGAGCGGCGAGTCCAGTAACGGCCCCCATTTGGCCGGAACCATCATGCGCATGCCGTCCGGGATGGGGACTAATTGCCTCTGGCGATAGCTGCCCTGCTGCACATAGGTGCGTCGCCATTGATCGTTGGAGGGGATGATTTGATCTTCGAGGCCGAGCTCTACCGCCAGTTCGCGGGCCCAGGGCTTTTCCGTCACCCAGGAGTCGGGACCGCACTCGATGACGAAACCCTGACGATGAACCGTCTCGATGATGCCGCCGAGCCGCGGCGAAGCTTCAAAAAGAGTAAACGCCACGCCGTCCAAGGCCAGCTGATAAGCGGTCGCCAGGCCGCTTAAGCCGCCACCAACGATCGCGATCATAGGGCGGCGACAGGTGTGGAGAGAGATGCCCTGGCAGATAAGCGGGCGAAGCCGCCGCGGGCCAGATCCTCAAGGGCTGCGGTCAGCAGCGGGGAGTCGTTCAGTGACTGCGGTCGCACGACTTCAAGACCGATTGAAGAGGCAAAGTTACGGAAGCCGATGTCGATGTCGTAGAGGATCTCGACATGGTCGCAGAGGAAGCCGATGGGTTGGATCACGACTGCGGAGTGGCCTTCCTTGCGCAGAGCGGTGAGGGTGTCTTCGACCGTGGGACCGATCCAGCTGGGGCCGGACATGCCTTGGCTTTGAAAGGCGAAAAACCAGTCTTTGAGCCCTTGGGGTGCGAGCAAGGCGGCGACATTGGCTGCTGTTCGCTTGGCTTCGACCGGATAAGGATCTGGTCCGGAGTCAGGCTGGGCCTGGATGGTTCTGCAGGGCACGCTGTGGGCAGTAAAGAGCACCGGCGCAACGGACCCGATACGCGCAGAAAGACTTTGCCACACCGGCTGCAGCCGTTCGGCGAACGCCTGAGCGAGCTGAGGATGTTCGGCCCATCCGTCGATAAAGTCCATCTCAATGGCGCTGCCGGCTTCGGCAAAGGCGGCACGGCGATAAAGTCCCACGCTGGTACGCGAGTTCTGTGGGGCAAGACAGATGGTCACTGCCGAGGTGATGCCGTCCTCTCGGATCCGGCGCACCACGTCGGCAATATAAGGCTTCCAATTGCGCATGCCGACGTACACGGGGAGGCTGAGCGCTTCAGAAAGCAGGCGGCCTTGCTCCATGGTCAGTTCGGTAAGCGGGCTCGACCCGATCAGACTGTAACGATGACGGATCTCTTCTACCACCGATTCCGGCATGGGACGCCCGCCGGTGATGTTGCGCAGGTATTCAGGGATCTCGTCCAGCGACTGAGGGGTTCCGTGGGCTAGCAACAGAACAGCCCGGCGCTGGGATGCTGCATCAGGCACGGGGGTGGTCTCCTGGATTCGCACTGTACTCGCGTACATATTGCACCACGCGCTGCACGTTTTCGACCGGCGTCTCGGGAACGATGCCGTGGCCAAGGTTAAAGATGTGTCCTGGGCGGCCGCCGGCCTGCCCGAGAATCTGGCGTACGCGTTGGCGGAGCAGATCCTCCTCGGCGAAGAGCATGATGGGGTCGAGGTTGCCTTGTACCGCCACCGAGTGACCCACGGTGGACCAACCCTGGTCCAAAGGCACTCGCCAATCTAGCCCGATGACGTCGGCACCGGTTTCGCGCATGGCAGGCAACAGGGTGGCCGTATCCACGCCGAAGTAGATGACGGGCACGCCCAATGCCTGTACCTTGCGCAC
>CAZSUK010000125.1:0-3227 GCA_964609355.1 uncultured Acidobacteriaceae bacterium
AGGCCCTGGAGGATGAAGGCGAAGACAAGAATACCGTGCATGTCAAAACCTCTGGCTTGGTCTTCAACAAACAGACCGGCCTCGCCACTACCACGGAGAGAATCGCGTTCCGCCTCGCCGAAGCAGCCGGCAGCGCCACCGGCGCCAGCTTTGACTCGCAATCAGGAATCGTGATTCTGGCTGCGGACGTGGCTTTCAATTCCAGCGTGGGAGGCAGCCCGCTGGCCGTCCGTGCCCACCATGCGCAGTACGATCGCGCCAGCCGCCTGCTTTATCTCCTGCAGGACGTAACCGATTATGCAGACAGTCACAGTTCCTCAGACCAGGCGACGGTCTCCTTCCGCGCCGATGGGTCGGCGTATCAGATTGAAGCGGAAGGCAATGTAATTCTCACCTCAAGTGACGGCCAGCAGATCAACACCCGCAAGGCGCACATCGACCTGGGCCCCAAGAGCGAACCGGAGCAGGCAGTTTTAGATGGCGGCCTGCTCTATGTGGCCAATAATGCAGCGCGCCTGCTGCATGGGTCGGCCTCATCGGGAACGCTCTTGTTCGGCCCGCAATCCACCATCAAGCACGCACAGTTGCGCGACGCTGTTTCCGTGGTCGATGAGGAGAAGTTGCAGCCGGTCTCGAGCGCGCCGGGCAAGTCCGGGCAGAACCCGCCCGAGTCGACCACCCGTCAGGTGGGCGGTTCCAAGGTCGACGTCGACTTCGTCTCCGGACCAGACCGCCGCCCCATGGCCGACCACATTCTCGCCGTAGGGAGCGCGCGGCTGAACGTGCACACCATCTATGCCAAAACGCCACCCGAGGACACGACCGTACAGGGCGATCAACTCTTTGCCACGCTTTTGGACGGGGAGGTTCTCTCCAGCCTGCGCGGGACCGGCCACACCAGCATGGTCGTTGTCAGCCCCAACGGGGTGAAGCAGAGCAGCACTGGCGACAACCTGTTGCTCACCTTCGCTCCGCCTCGTACTCCTCCGGCGAAGCCAGAGGCGAAGGCGGTCAAAGGAAACCCCACTGGTCCTACTCCGCAGCCTTCCACCCAGTTGCAGTCCGCGGTGCAGGTGGGAAACGTGACCCTGACCCAGGAAACGCCCCAGGAAACGCCGGCGAAGCCGGCCGATGCCACCGCGCAGCCTGGCGGAGGAGCTCCTGTTGTGACTACCGCCTTCGCCCAGCGAGCGGCCTATGACGCTGCCAGCCAGGTGACGCAGTTGTCAGGAGATCCGCGTATCCGGAATGCCAGCGGAGAATTGAGCGCGACATTCATTGAAATGGAACGCACAACCGGCAACGCAAATGCCACCGGCGGCGTCAAGGCGACCTATCGCCAGTCGAGCGGGCAGCAGCAGCCCTTTACCGGAGCCGGCCCGGTGCATGTGGTCGCCGACCATGCTCATCTCGATCACGCCACAGATCTCACCACTTTTTACGGAAAGTCTGGCGACTTGGCCCGTCTGTGGCAGGGGAGCGATTCTGTTTCCGCACCGGTGCTGGAACTCTCCAGGATGCGGGCAACGCTGGCCGCGCATGGTCCGGGCGGCGATGCCGCGGCGGTGCATGCCGTATTCACCAGTGCCCCCAGCAACGCCAAGGCTACGCCGGGCGCGCCGGCCGGTACCGCTCAAACCTCTGTGGTTCGTTTGCAGAGCCGTACTCTCTTCTACGCCGACGCTGATCACAAGGCGGTTTTCTCGGGCGGGGTGGTGGCGCAGACTTCCAGTGGGGTTTTGCATTCGAGTTTCATGGATGTCTACTTCAGCCCTGCGCCCGCGCAGACCACTCCTGGGCCTGCGGCGCCGTCGCCAGGCAAGACGCCGGCACTGCAGAGCAACCAGGTCTCGAAGATCGTCGCCCGCAGCGCCGTGGAAATCCAGCAGCCCGGCCGCAAGGGGACCGGCGAGGATCTCACGTACACCGCGGAGGACGGCAAGTTTGTGCTCACGGGAACGAGTGCTGCGCCTCCGCACCTCACCGACCAGGTGCACGGCACGGTAACCGGGACTGCGTTGATTTTCAATGATCGCGATGATAGCGTCGTGGTGAGTGGCGGCGCTTCCAAAGCCGTGACCCAGACCCGCGTTGCGAGATGAATGCAAAAGCTTAGTACAGACGAAATTGGCAAGTCTTATAAGGGCCGGCAGGTCGTTCGGGGGGTAAACCTTGAAGTCTGCCAGGGCGAGGTGGTTGGACTCCTGGGTCCAAATGGCGCCGGCAAGACTACCAGCTTTTACATGATTGTGGGTCTCATCGCTCCCGATACGGGACAGGTTTTCGTCGACGACATCGATATCACGCGCGTTCCCATGTATCTGCGGGCACGCCAATACGGCATCAGCTATCTGCCCCAGGAACCCTCCGTTTTTCGCAAGCTATCCGTAGAAGAGAACATCCTGGCCGTGCTCGAGGTGCAGTCGATTTCGCTCGAAGTGCGCCGCGCCCGCACGGAGAAACTACTGGATCAGTTGAATCTGGGCCATATACGCAAGACTCGCGGCTACGCGCTTTCCGGCGGCGAACGGCGCCGGGTGGAGATCGCCCGCTGCCTCTGCATCCAACCCTCCTTCATTCTGCTGGATGAGCCGTTCTCCGGCATCGATCCCATCGCCGTCCTGGATTTGCAGGAGATCATCTTCGATCTGAAAGCGAGCGGAATCGGGGTCTTGATTACGGACCACAATGTCCGCGAAACACTCTCCGTTACCGATCGTGCTTACATCATCAATGAAGGGCGCATCTTCCGCACCGGGACCCCGGAACAGTTGGGCAAAGATCCTGAAGTACGCCGGGTTTATTTGGGCGAGGGTTTTTCCCTGAATTAGGAAGATGGGCACCGTACATCTGTCCCAGTTTGCACCAACGTAACCGGGACGGTCTGGCAGCTCTCTTGGACCGCCTCGGTCCAAATGGGCCCCGGCGATGGAAAAGCCTTCCACCATAAAGGGCTCAGAAAATGTAAACTAAGGCCGCTGGACTATTTTCACTTCTGGTGTATACAGAGCAACCGCTTCCGACGTGGCTTTTCCTTAAGAAAAGCCGCACTTCGTTGAACTTGGCTGTGTAGAGTAGATAGTGAAAATGCTCTAGCACTCGAAGCGGTGGAACGCCATGGCTCTTCTACAACCAAAGCTAAGCTTGAAGGTTGCACAGCGTCAGATATTGACGCCTGGCCTGATGCAGATGGTCAGTGTGCTGGCGCTCAACAAGCTGGAGCTGAA
>CAZSUK010000126.1:0-3238 GCA_964609355.1 uncultured Acidobacteriaceae bacterium
ACCGTGATCGCAGCAAACGTCCGCTGATGGGCCAGGCAGCCGGCGCGGGCAGTGACGTTGTCGTCCTTACCTCCGATAATCCGCGACGGGAAGATCCGTTGGCGATCATTGACCAGGTGCTTCCTGGATTGAGCGGAACACCCGCGACCGTGATCGTCGAACCAGACCGCCGTCACGCCATCGAATTGGCGATTGCTCAGGCACAGCCTGGTGACTTGGTGCTTCTCGCCGGTAAAGGGCACGAAAAAACTCAGACCATCGGCGAACGGGTGATACCGTTCGATGACGTGGCCATTGCGCGGCAGGTATTGCGGGAAAGAAGCCAATGAAGCTGGAACTCCAGGACATTGCCCTTTGGACGGGAGCTGAGCTGCGGCTGCATGCGGGTGATCCGGCCAGGCAGCCGGCGACAGGATATTCCATCGACACCCGCACCCTGGCGCCGGGGGATCTATTTTTTGCCATCCGCGGCGAGCGCTATGACGCTCATGACTTTGTTGCCGCCGCACTTGAGCGCGGTGCTCGCTCAGCAGTGGTTGCCCGCAGCAAAGTAACCGACCTGCTCGACCTGGCGCATACTCACACGCTTCTGATCGTGGACGATCCGCTGATCGCTCTGCAGACGCTGGCCACGGCGGTGCGCACTCATTGGAACAAGCGGGTGATCGGGATCACTGGCAGCGCAGGCAAGACCACCACCAAAGAGGCCGTCGCCGAAGTGCTGGGAGCGCGCTTCAAAGTCCTCAAATCACAAGGAAACCTGAACAACGAATTCGGCGTGCCGTTGCAGTTACTGAAGCTGGAGCCGGAACACGAGGTTGCTGTCATCGAGATGGGCATGTCGCATACCGGAGAGATCGCGGCCCTGGCCCGCATCGCTCACCCTGATTGGGGAGTCATCACCAACGTGGGCACGGCCCACGCACAGAACTTTCCCGACGCGGTTGCCGGCATCGCACGTGCAAAATATGAACTCGTGCAGAGTCTGCCCACTTCCGGCATCGCCATCCTGAATTGTGACGACCCCTACGTAGGCCAATTTGGACGCGACTTTCACGGTCGCTCCATCTATTACGGCATAGGGCCTTGTGCCGATCCAAGGGCCGCAAACATCGAGGAACTGGGGGCCGACGGGATGCGGTTTCAAGTTACCGCTGGAGAAGAGACCGCAACCGTCACCCTGGCGCTGCTTGGCCGTCACAACATCTGGAACGCCATGGCGGCGATCGCCGCGGGCCTGGAAGCGGGTAGCCCTTTAGCCGACTGTGCCGCTGCAGCCGCAAAGCTCCGTCCGTCGGACAAGCGGGGCGAGGTGCTACGCATTGGCGACGCAACAGTCATCAATGACTGCTACAACTCCAATCCGGAAGCACTCAAGTCGATGATCGCAACGCTCGCCGCGATGCCCGCCAAACGGCGCATCCTGGTAGCCGGCGAGATGCTGGAACTAGGCGCCGAGTCAGTAGCCTTGCACCGCGACTGCGGTAAAGTTGCTGCCGAGAAGGGAATTGACTTGGTGATCGGTGTACGAGGGAACGCCCAATTCCTGGTAGAAGGCGCACGCGACGCCGGCGCACTGGCTCTCTTTCTCGTCAACGCGGAGAAAGCCGGTGAGTGGCTGAAAGCAGAGTTAAGAGCAGGCGATGCCGCCCTGCTAAAAGCTTCGCGCGGCGTAGGCCTGGAGAAAGCATTGCGTCTGCTGGAGTCGCCGTCTTAACGAATCTCGGTAACAAATTTCGGGTGCCCCATGCGATTACCGCGGGTAAAAGCATCTGTTCTTCCCGCGGTATCCACGCCCATCCTTCGCGCTTTTTTGCGAAGTGTGGGATCAACGACTGTAATGATCGACCTAGTTGCCGCTATGGTTCGCGTCGAAAACCAACAGAGACAACCCTGCCAACGACTGTAAGATAGCCACAAGCGGATGGCGGAGGAAGTTTGCTTTACTGGCTCCTTTATCAAAAACTTTTTCCCTACTTCAGACCCTTCCGCATTTTCCGGTATCTGACGTTTCGCACCGCTTTCGCCAGTCTCACCGCCATGCTCATCGCCCTGCTCATCGGGCCATTCGTGATCGAGAAGCTGCGCGAGTTTCAAATCGGTCAATACATCCGGGAAGACGGTCCCAAAGACCACCAGAAGAAGGCTGGAACACCCACCATGGGCGGTGTGCTCATCTGCATCGCTATCCTTCTTCCTACGTTGCTGTGGAGTGACCTATCCAATCCGTTCGTATGGTTGGTAGTGTGTTCCACAATGGCCTTCGCGGCCATCGGGTTCGCCGATGACTACATCAAGGTCGTCCAGCGACGAAATCTCGGCCTCACCCCCACGCAAAAACTGGGATTGCAGATCATCAGCGGAGTCGCCATAGCCCTGGTGTTGCTGGCCATGCGCAGTGTGAGCAGCTACTCTACTCACTTGATGGTGCCGTTCTTCAAACGCTTTCGCCCCGACTTATCCATCCATATTCTGGGTGCGATTCCTCATCTGGGTGTGTTCGCCTTCGCTCCCTTCGTGATCTTCGTCACCTTGTTCATCGTTGGCTCCAGCAACGCCGTGAACCTCACCGACGGCCTCGACGGGCTGGCAATCGGTTGCACCATCATCGCCGCCGCTGCGCTGACGGTGCTTACCTATGTCAGTGGAAACGCCGTATTTTCCGATTACCTCGAACTGCAGCGTATGCCGATGGTGAGCGAGGTCACCGTCTTTTGCGGATCCATGGTGGGCGCCAGCATCGGGTTCCTCTGGTATAACGCTCATCCCGCCGAGGTATTCATGGGCGATGTTGGTTCGCTGGCCCTGGGCGGCGCGATCGGCACCGTATCTGTGGTCATCAAGCAGGAGTTGCTGTTGCCTTTTATCGGCGGCATCTTCGTACTCGAAGCAATCAGCGTCATTTTGCAGGTAGGCAGCTATAAACTGCGCAAAAAGCGTATCTTCAAAATGGCGCCGCTGCATCATCATTTCGAGCTGATGGGGTGGTCGGAATCCAAAGTGATCGTGCGCTTTTGGATTGCCGCGCTGGTGTTTGCCCTACTTGCACTCACCACCCTGAAACTGCGTTAATACTGGAGCGCATGGAATTAAAAGGAAAAAAAGTACTGGTCGTTGGGCTCGGTAAGTCGGGTCTTGCCGCAGCGCTCTTTTTGCGTCGCCGCGGCGCCCAGGTCACCGTGTCTGACTTGCGCAGTGCCCAGGCCCTCAGCAAAGAAATTCCTTCGCTGCTTGAGGC
>CAZSUK010000127.1:0-4377 GCA_964609355.1 uncultured Acidobacteriaceae bacterium
ATCATGAAACGCATCACCAGCGCAAAAACCTTCGCAATCACTATAGCCGCACTTGCTCTGGGTGTCGCACCCTGGGCAAGTGCCGAATGCTCTGAGGAAACCCTGATGGGCACTTTCGCCTACACATCCACCGGATTCATCGTTGCTGCCCCGGTCGCCGCCCTAGTGGGGCCGTCCGCCGAGGTCGGCAGGGTAATCTTCGACGGGAAAGGCGGTGTCACCTTCAGTTTCAATTCGAGCCTAAATGGCAATATCGGTCCCGGGACCGCAACGGGCACATATACGGTGAATAATGATGATTGCAAGGGCACTTTCACCCACGTTGCCCCTGCTACCGCTACAAGCCCTGCGTTTACTTCTAACTACTCCTTCGTGATCGATGAGAGCGGGGATGAATATCAAGCCATCTGTCAAGACACGGGCGTCGTCGCCACCGAGGTCGGACGCAGACAATTCAAGCACGATGACTGAAGAAAATGACGGCTTCCGGCCTTTCACTGGACGGATGCTTCCATCTACTCGGTTTCTTTGAAAATTCACGGACAGGCGGAGCTGGCCACACTTGTCGTGTGTCAGCTCCGTTTGCTCCTCCTCGGTTCGGCGAGCACGAGTTATGGTCGCCGCCAACGACGAGGATCTGTCCGTTTGTTGGTTGCATATCGTCATCTCCATGCTGCACTTAGAAGCGACGCACGGGAGTAGCTTTCGGCTTTGCTGACGAAAGCTCCAATTCCGTACCAATGAGCAAGCTCTATTCGGAGTTCAAGCTAACTCAATTCCCCGCACTTGTCTGCGCTTGAATCCAGCTATTCGTGCGGGCGTCAAGCAAGTCGAGCGGGAGGACGCCGCCATTCAGCATCTCGTCGTGGAAGGTGCGGATGTCGAACTTTGGACCCAGTTCCTTCCGTGCGTGTTCGCGAAGTTCGACGAACTTGAGCTGTCCGATTTTGTAACTAGGGGACGTAGGGTCGGGTACTTGCCCGAACGCCGGGGACCGCCATCAGCGCAGCAAAGGCGAAGTATTTATTCATGCACCAACACTACAGCAACTGACTCAATGCAAGCGATAACCGGGAAACCAATGGTCCTCCTCCACTGGAAGCAATCCTGGCGCCTGGCGTCAAAAGTTGACCATCGTTGTCAGGTCACCAACTGCCGGACTGTTTGTGGGCACATACGGCAGGCTTTCATTGTTCAGAGGATTGGGAAGGTTATCGCGGCTTGCCGGCGAAAGGGGACCAAGGCCCTAGTTTTTTTTCGAGGAACTTCAACAACGAAGCGTGATCGCCATTTGGTGTGATCGACGTAGCCCTGCTTGGCATAGGGAGAAACCAGCAGCAGCATAATCCGGGGACAATCTCCAAAGAAATCGATCGTCTGTATGTACCCTGAGTCGTACAGTCCGCCCGATTCGTCGGTGGTGATGAAGATCGCAGGGGTTCCACGCGATACACTACACTCAACATAAACAGCTTCACCATGCGATAAGGACCATGAAAAAATGGCTGCGCCGCCGACAGATCCTTGTTCTGCTCCTCGCCGTCTATTCGGCCTACTGTAGCGCACAGGCGTCAACGACTGCCTCGCAGTCCATCCTGATGCCTGAATACTCCGCAACCATCGCGCCCAGTGATCATCCCGGAGCCCCTCCGCAGCTAAAGCTCGAACGGGAACACCAGACCGTCTTCCAAATGCCGATCGTGGCCGGATTGGCCTCTCCGTCGACCGAAGAGTATCTATCTGAGATCTCTTACTCGCTGCGCAAGTCCGGCGAGGACACCTTCGAATTAAATGCCGCAGCAAAAAGCAGTTTGTGGACAGCCCGCCGATTTCAGTGGCGATTCTTCTCAGACCACATTGAGTTCCAGCAGTTCGCCACGGGGGCCGGCAAACTTGGCCGTTGCTACTTCCTCTCCAATGGAGTCTCCAACCGCTGGGACAACGGCACCACAGGCGGGAGCGCATGGGACGCTGCCATCTATGCGGACCGCTATTTCGCGCCCAACCCAAACCTCGCCGACCAGTTCGAATTCAATATTGCCATGCCTCAGATTCTAGGCTTCGGTGTCGGCCGTGAAGAAAGCTCTGAGCTGGACTTCCGTCCCGAACGCATGGCTGGGACCTTTGCGCCGCCCCCCTTGTTCCTCGCTTTCCATCTCGACAACTCGTGGATCGGCATCGGCGTCGGAGCGAAACCCGGCGACTATCAGTTTCCGGCGCTTGAATACTCCGGCTCACGCTATGCCGGCGCGTCTTTCTATGTCGACTATATGGGTTATCGCAGCGTTGACGACAGCTTTCGCTCGCCCGTTCTCACCATCAACATGGCTTACAGCCCGCTTGACGCCCTCCGTGGCTACACGTCATGGCTTTCGGCCAACGGATTCGCAACGTCTTATGTTACAAAGGATGTCTTGTGGCATCACCTGCCCATCTTCTGTGGTTGGGCCGAGCAGACCGTCGAATCGGTTCCCCAGGGCGGGGCACCCAATAAGCTCTCCACGCAGTCGAATTATGAAAAATGGCTCGCCATGCTCGAGGAGCGTGGGCTGCCGGTGGGAACTGTCGTAATCGACGATAAATGGCAACAGGGCTACGGTACTTTTGAAGCCGATGAGCAAAAGTGGCCCGACCTGAAAGGCTTCATCTCCAGGCAGCATGCCAAAGGACGCCATGTGCTCCTCTGGGTTCCCGTCGCGGATACGGACGGCTTGCCGCCTTCACTCTGCGTGAATTACCAAGGTAAGTGCGTCATCGCCGATGTGGGTAAACCTGAATACGAAGCGTGGCTCCGCTCGCGCGTTCGCCATCTCGTCCAGGATCTCGGTGTTGACGGCTTCAAGGAAGATTGGGTACGGTCACCTGCCGCCCCCGGTCTTCCTCTGACTGGGCCGGCCACGGGCATTGAATTCGTCCGCCGCTTCCAGGCCATCCTCTACAGTGAAACGCACAAGTGGAAGCCGGACGCAATGGTAGAAACGCAAACCACCAACGCGCTCTTTCGCGATTCATCGGACGTGATCCGCCTGAACGATGTCTGGTATGCCAGCCGCAACGTCAGTGAGATGATGCGCCTTCGCGCCCGCATGGCGAACATCACCGGCTGGCCCCTTGTCGATACAGATAATGCTTCCTCCACAAACCTGAAAGAATGGTGGAACTATATGCAGGCGCAACCCTCCATTGGAATCCCTGCCCTGTATTTTGTCACTCGAACCGAGACGACACAGGAAAGCCCATCACCCGCAGACTGGACCTATCTGGCAGCTCTGTGGCGTGAGTATATCGATTCACTCAAAACGGCCATACCGCAATAAGAAGTAGCAATCGATGCTGTGAAATCCCCATGTAATTCATTAAAGGTTAGCGGAATGGTCGTGCTGTTCAAACGCACGGGCTAGCTTTCCGCGTTGGTGACGAAAGCTCCAATTCCGGACGAATGAGCAAGCTCTATGCGGGGTTCATGCTAGCTCAATTGCCTGCAACAGGTTTCCCCGCACCTATCTGCGCTTGGATCCAGCTATTCGTGCGGGCGTCAAGCAAGTCGAGCGGGAGAACGCCACCATTCAGCATCTCGTCGTGGAAGGTGCGGATGTCGAACTTTGCACCCAGTTCCTTCCGAGCGCGTTCGCGAAGTTCGACGAACTTGAGCTGCCCGATCTTGTAACTAAGAGCCTGGGCCGGCCAGGCAATGTAGCGGTCTGTTTCGGTCTGGATCTCGGGTTCGTCGAGGGTGCCGGATTTGCGGAAGAAGTCGACCCCTGCTCGCGGCTCCAGCCCTTGGAGTGGATGCCCGTATCGACGACCAGGCGCACCGCGCGAAAGCGCTCGCTCTTGAGCCGGCCCCAATCCGAGGCATCATCGAAACCCCCTGACGTCCATTTTATGCCCCTAAAAATCAAGCTGGCGCGGCGTTAACGACTGGGCTCGATCCCAATTTGATCTTTGACCGCCGATCGAATCCGCTGCTTGCAACCCGGGTTGCGTTCCGTCGTCTGAATGTAAACATGTCCCAGAAGGAACTGGATCTGTCCCCCCTCCCGAAGCATGGCAGAGGCGGGCGCAGATGCGACGCAGGTCGTGCGGCGCCAATTTCTCCAATCCGATCCGTTTTGCCGAATCCTTCACGATGTGCCAGACGGCCGGCCCCCTCGCCGTTGGCCGATCATGCTCCTTTCCCAACGTTACTTCCTGCCTGGCGGTGACTCTCCCGGAACGACGAAATTTACCAAATAACGGCTCGCTGACTCCGGATTTATCAAAACAATGTTGCTGGCTGGGAGGTTTCTGCGAAGGTATCAGTCTTCGCCAATTGCAATTCTGTCTTCTGAATCATGTGCAACCACAAAGAATCCGGATCGGAATTGAATACTGTGG
>CAZSUK010000128.1:0-3652 GCA_964609355.1 uncultured Acidobacteriaceae bacterium
AGTGCTTCCTGGATTTTCTCTCCCAGCAGCTTGCGCTCCAATTCCCGTTCCGGGTTAGCCATGGAGCGATCGTCGGAGATATTGCTGAGCAGATCCATCTCGCCACCGCTGGCATCGACCACCACCGACTGCTCTTCACGACGGGATTTCCGGCGGCGCAGGTGATCGAGGCAGAGATTGGTGACGATACGGTAGATCCAGGTATAGAATGAGCACTCGAAGCGAAAGTTTGCCAGGTAGCGGTAGGCCTTGAGGAAGGCTTCCTGGTGGATGTCCTGGGCGTCCTGCTCGGAACCGGTTAAGCGCAGCGCAAGGCGCAAGACAGGCTGGTCATATTGGCGCACCAGGGCTTCAAAGGCAGTACGCGAGCCTTTTTGCGCTTCGCGAATCAGCTCGGTCTCGGTAGCCCGACCCCATGCTTCGCTTGCCATGCCTGATGTGGATTGTACCGTCCGCTTTGGAGCCCAGGCAGAACTCCCAGCTTTGATCGATCCTTGCGAAGTGAAGCGCAGCGCGTCCGCCGGCATGGCAACTCCCAGATACACACTCAACCGCAATCCTAAGACGGAGCGGGGGCCGTTTGGTGAGCAAGTTTTCGGTAGACTCAAGCCTATGTCTTCCCAACTTTTTGACTCTGGCGATGAGATTGTCGCGTATTGCGATGGCGGGTCCCGCGGTAACCCCGGTCCGGCCGGCTTCGGCGTTTATATCCAGGACTCAGGGGGAAAGGCTTTGGCCGAATTGAGCGAGTTTTTGGGGACGCATACCAACAATTTTGCCGAGTATTCGGCGCTTCTTGCCGCGCTTGAGTTTGCTATCAACAACGGCCACAAGAGCCTGCGGGTGATCTCCGATTCAGAGCTGATGGTGAAACAGATGAAAGGCCAGTACCGGGTGAATAGTCCTGAACTTCGTCCTCTTTATGAGGAGGCTCGCAGGCGGATCCCGAAGCTGGATCGTTTCCAGATTCAACATGTTCTGCGGGAGAAGAACCGGCATGCCGACCGGCTGGCGAACCTGGCCATGGACCGTGGGATGGGCAGGGCGCCGGATGCTAAGCCGGTTTCGACCCCACCGGCGGCGCCAAAGGCAGCCATGCTTCGCGGCTTCGTAAAGGGTGGAGTCGTGCATGTCCTAGGTGGAGACTTGCCCGACGGGATTTTCGTTAAGGTCATCCCGGAGTGATTTGGGTTCTGAACGTCAAGGGCCTGGAAAAGTCGAACCGCTTTAGAAGCAACCACCAGGGCTAAAGCCCCAGATTTATTTACGCAAGCACTCAAGCGGGTTTGAAACCCGCTCCCCCGGATTCGGCGCACCTTTAAGTTGCGAGCGCGGTCTTTACCAGGTCGCTGACCACGCGTCCGTCTGCTCGCAGGCCGGTGGATTGAATGCGGGCTTGCACGGCCTTCATTACCGTTCCCATGTCCTTCAGCCCGAGCTGGGTCCCCTGACTTCGTAGCTCGGCCACCGTTGAAGTAACCAGCTGGCGCAGTTCGTCATCGCCGGCTGCCTTGGGCATGTATTCCTCGATCACCACGATCTCTGCTGCTTCTTTTTCGGCCAGCTCCGGCCGGTTTCCCTTGGTGAATTGCTCGATCGAGTCTCTGCGCTGCTTGATCAAGGTGGTTAAAACCTGCAGCGCCTGAGCGTCCGTCACCGGGGAGCGCTGGTCTATCTCCTTATTCTTCAACGCTGACTTCACCATGCGCAGAGTGGATAAGCGATCCACCGACCGTTGCTTCATGGCGCTGACCATATCTTCGTGAATCTTCTCAACCAGGCTCATACGCCGACTTTATTACAATAGAGGCATGATCCGTAAGACGCGCTTATTTACTCCCGGCCCGACGCCGCTTCTGCCCGCTGCCCAGTTCGCCATGGCTGCAGCCGATATACACCACCGCACCCCGGAATTTCGCGCTCTGTACACCAAGGTGCTGCGCGATCTGAAAACCTTTGTGGGAACCAAAAACGATGTCATCCTGCTCTCCTCCTCGGGTACCGGAGCGATGGAAGCATCGGTCTCAAACCTGACGTCGCCCGGGGACCGGGTGCTGGTGCTTTCGGCGGGCAAGTTCGGCGAGCGCTGGGTAAGCCTTGCCAAGGCATTTGGGTGCGACGTGGATGTGGTCAGCGCGCCCTACGGAAAGACGTTCGATCTGGAAGAAGTGCGCAAAGCTCTCAGGATTGAGACCCGCGCGGTGTTCATGCAGGCAACCGAAACTTCGACCGCTGTGCGGCATGACGTCCGCGGGGTCGCGGAAGTATTGAAGCAGAGCGGCAAAGACGCGGTGTTGGTGGTGGACGCCATCACCGGCCTGGGAACCACGCACATCGACATGGATGGCTGGGGCGTGGACGTGCTGATCGGCGGATCGCAGAAAGCAGTGATGATCCCACCGGGCCTGTCCTATCTTGCGGTCAGCGATCGCGCGTGGGACCTGATGGAAATCAGCCTCAATCCGCGCTACTACTTCGATTTGCGCAAAGAGAGAAAGAATGCAGCCAAAGGGGAATCCGCCTACACTCCTGCGGTGGCGCTGATCGCCGCCTTGGGTGCGGCGTTGGACTACATTGCCGGTCAGGCCGACGGCGACCTGGCGCAAGGTCGAGCCAAGCTGGTGGAGAACGCGGAAACCTGCGCGGCGATGACCCGCGCGGCTGTGGAAGCCTTGGGTCTGAAGCTGTTCGCTCCAGATGCTCCGTCTGCCGCTGCAACCGCTGTTCTACCTCCGCCGGGCATGGATTCAGGTGCTTTCGTGAAAGAGCTGAAGAGCCGCTTTGCCGCCGTGATCACCAACGGACAGGGCGAGATGAAGGGCCAGATCTTCCGCATCGCGCACCTGGGATTTTTCGACTACATGGACACCATTGCCTTGGTAGGCGCTCTGGAACAAGTCGCGCATGCACTCAAGCTGCCTGGTTTTGCCTTTGGTAAAGCGCTGATCGCTGCGCAGAATGTTTTCGCTTCACGAGCGCCCGATGAGGCAGCGAAGCGAGAGCTCGCCATGGCAGGTGCTTCCCTTCCCACGCGCTAGAACCCCTTAGGAGAACGATGAAGATCGTATTGGCAGAGAAAGTCTCGCCCGCAACCCTTGCTGTCTTTGCAGATGAGGCTGGTTGGCAGGTGGTGACGCACGATCAGATAAAGAATGGGCTGGCGGCGGAATTGAAGGACGCAGATGCGCTGGTAGTTCGCTCGGCCGTGCAGGTGGATGAAGCACTGCTGCAGTCCGCTCCCAAGGTGCGGGTGATCGGACGTGCCGGCGTTGGGGTAGACAATATCGATGCCGATGCGGCGACACGGCGTGGAATCGTGGTAATGAACACGCCCGGCGCAAACGCCATTGCCGTGGCCGAATTGACCATCGGCCTGATGCTGGCGCTGGCGCGCCAATTGCCGCGGGCCAACTCATTGCTGCATGACGGCAAATGGGAGAAGAAGTCGCTGCAGGGCTCTGAGCTGCGCGGTAAGCAACTGGGCATCCTCGGTTTGGGACGAGTGGGGCTCGAAGTGGCGCGTCGGGCCAAGGCCTTCGGGATGGAACTGCTCGGGCATGATCCTTTCGTTGCGCCGGCGGTGGCGCGAGAAAATGGCGTGCGACTGTGCTCAGTCGATGAGTTATTCCGCAGCGCCGATTTCCTGACGCTG
>CAZSUK010000129.1:0-17390 GCA_964609355.1 uncultured Acidobacteriaceae bacterium
ATTCCTCGATATCCTTGAGCACTGCTTTGAGCCGGTCTTCGAACTCGCCGCGATATTTCGCGCCCGCCAGCATGGAGCCCAGGTCAAGCGAGATGACGCGCTTGTCACGCAGCAGCTCAGGCACGTCTCCGGAGACGATACGGCGCGCCAATCCTTCGACGATGGCGGTCTTGCCCACTCCCGGCTCGCCGATCAATACAGGATTGTTCTTGGTCCGGCGAGAGAGCACCTGGATCACGCGGCGAATCTCTTCATCCCGCCCAATGACCGGATCGAGCTTCCCTCGCCGCGCAAGTTCGGTCAGGTCCTTGGCGTAACGCTCCAGGGCCTGGTATTTGCCTTCCGGATTCTGATCGGTGACTCTTTGGTTGCCGCGCACCGAGGTGAGCGCCTTGAGGATGGCGTCGCGGGTTGCTCCCACGGACGTCAACAGCAATTGCGCCGGGTCGTTTTTAATGTGTGTCAGCGCCAGCAACAAATGCTCGGTCGATACGTACTCGTCCTTGAAATCGCTGGCCTCCTTGGAGGCCTCGTTTAGTACTTTTTGCATGCTCGAAGACAGGCCCGGCTCGGAAGTGGAGCCACTGACCTTAGGCATGCCGGCGATCGCTTGTTGGGCAGTCCCCAACAATTTATCCGCGGGCACGCCGATCTTCTGCAGCAGCGGAACAATAATGCCTTCTTTGTCTTCTATCAGGGCCAGCAGTAGATGCATGGGGACCACTTCGGGCTGGCCATTCTCGTTGGCCAGCGCAACGGCCCTCTGGACTGCCTCCTGTGATTTCAGCGTAAATTTATCCCAACGCATTGCCATGATTGATTGTCATCCTTCACTGACCAGATCATGCTGAATCGCCTGGGTGGCGAAAGCAAGTTGGCATCGCTCCGATGCCTAGAAGCCTGGTCGTATTTTTCCTGTTTTGATCTTGAGAAACGGGTATGTAGTTCACCCCGGAGAGTCTTTGTCTGCCGGGGTGAATTTTACTAATTTAATTATGCGCTGACGGGCTGGCCAGCAGGTTGATTTTGGTTCAGCTGCCTGGCGGGGGCCACATTCACCTTGATTTGCTTGGGCTTGCTTTCCGGCTTTTTCTGCAGCTCCAAGCGAAGAACACCAGCGTCATACTCGGCCTTGATGCTGTCCGGGTCGATGGTGTTGGGAATCGTGAACGCACGATAGAAGCTGCCGTAACGGCGCTCGACGCGATGGAAGTTTTCTTCCTTGGTTTCGCCCTTGAAAGTGCGCTCGCCCTTCACGGTCAAAGTGTTGTTTTCCAGGCGGACATCGAGATCCTCCAGGCGCAGGCCGGGGATTTCCACGGTGAGCACGAGCTTGTGCTCGTCCTCATAGATGTCGACCGGGGGAACAAAACCTGCGGCTACCAGTTCGTTCTCGCCGTTCCGGGAGAAATCCTGGAAAAGACTGTTCATACGATTCTGCAAAGCGACCACGTCGCGGAAGGTATCCCAACGATTAATTGCCATAAATCTCCTCCAAATGCTTGCCGGGTTCCTACCCAGCCATTGTTTTGATGGCAATCGTACCATAAAAGACTCATAAAATATGAGCGTATATGCATCACATTTATGTTGGCAGCTCGGGAGTGGCCTCCAACAGGGTCCTGGTGTATGTCTCGACGGGGGAATGACAGATTTGCTCGCTGGTTCCGGCTTCGACCACCTTCCCGGCACGCATGACCACAATGTTGGTGGAGAGATAACGGACCAGGGGCATGGAATGGGAGATGAAAAGGTAAGTCAAATGAAGGGTTTGCTGGAGATGGCGCAGCAGGTTCATGATCTGGGCCCCGACGCTGACGTCGAGCGCGGAGACGGGCTCATCAAGCAGGAGTAGCTCAGGACGAAGGGCAAGGGCGCGGGCGATGTTGATTCGCTGGCGTTGGCCACCGGAAAATTCGTGAGGATAGCGGGGCAAGGCTGACTCGTCCAGGCCCACCTCAGCCAGGAGCTCAGTTGCCGTCTTGGGACGGGCAGTCAGCTCGGAGTCGTGGTGATGGATGCGGTAGGGTTCGGCAATGATTTGGCGAACCGTCATGCGGGGGTTCAGGGCTGCAAAGGGGTCCTGGAAAACGGGTTGCATGCGGCGGCGCAGGGTCCGCAGCCGGGCGCTGGACGCTCCATGGATGACTTCCTGGCCGTCGAAGGAGACGGTTCCAGAGGTGGGTGGGATCAACCCCAGGATCATGCGGGCTACCGTGCTTTTTCCGGAGCCTGATTCACCCACCAGGCCTAGTGTTTCTCCTCGGGGGATGGAGAAGGAGATCCGGTCGACGACACACTTTTGCTGGGTTGCGCCTAGCCAACCGGAGCGGCGGGCGTAGTTCTTGGTCAGCTGGTTTACTTCAAGCAGGGCCATGGCCGGATGTTAGCAGCCGGCAGAAAACTGTGGTTGGGCTTCGCCCATCGTTTTCGGCCCACGTACGCTCAGGCGAACGTGGGGCACCCCTGTAGAGCCGTGAGGTCCGCAAAAGGCTTCAGGGGGAGGCCTGCGGTATCCCACATCTCGCGAAAAACAAGCGAGATGTGGGGCACCCGGCTTTTGTGGCGGGGATAAAACCCAAAAGCGTTAGATGTCGAGGTTCTTTACGTCTAAGGCGTTGTCTTCGATGAATTTGCGCCTCGCCTCAACGTCTTCGCCCATCAGCGTACTGAAGATGGATTCGGTTTCGGCAATGTCTTCGAGCTTGACCGAGAGCAGAGTACGCCGGTCGGGGTCCATGGTGGTCTCCCATAGCTGGGTGGAGGTCATTTCGCCCAGGCCCTTGTAGCGCTGCACGTCGTAATCGCGTCGTCCGGCCTCGATGACGTACTCGAAGACTTCCCGGGCCGACTGCTTGGTTACGGGGTCGGGCACGGCGCGCTTTGCCTTCTTAGGCTTGGCGCCCGCTTCCGGAGCGGCCGGTGCTGCAGCTTCCGCCTCAGGCTCTTCGCTTTCGGCAGCCTTGGCGTATTCGATGACGTAGGGCCCTTCGAGCTCTTCTCGAATGAGGGAGTACTTGGCCATCATCTGGCGAAATTCCGGCGAGGAAGCCAAGGTCCAATCGATGCGGCGCTCGGCGCCCTGACTATCGGTAAAGCTCACCGACCAGGTGCGGTGCTCTTCCTCGTAGCGTGGGGCTGCGACGGCTTTGAACTGGAAGCGCTTCGTCATAGTTTGTAATTCGGCATGGAGCCTGGCGAGCTTGGCCGGCACCTTACCTTCGGACTCAAAGTCGGCGCGCTTCATAAGCTCGAACTTGGGAAGGAGTTCGGTGACCTCTTCGTTGCGGAGATGCTTGTTTGCTTTCTCAAAGACGCTCAGGTAGTCGTTCAGCTGGCCCATAAACCGGGTCAGGGCGCCCCCTTCAAGCTTCTTGCCCTGGGAACCGTAACGCAGCCCCATTCCCTCGGAGGCACGCTTGATCATCACCTTGACGAATTCACGGTCGTCTTTGATGTATTGCTCGAACTTGCCCTTCTTGATGCGATAGAGCGGCGGCTGGGCAATGTATACATGGCCACGCCGGATCAAATCGACCATGTGGCGAAAGAAGAAGGTCAGCAGTAGCGTGCGGATGTGGGAGCCGTCGACGTCTGCGTCGGTCATGAGGATGATCTTGCCGTAGCGCAGTTTGGAAGGATCGAAGTCATCCTTGCCAATGCCGCAGCCGAGGGCGGTGATCATGGCGCGGATTTCCTCATGGCCCAGCATTTTGTCGTAGCGGGCCTTCTCTACGTTGAGGATTTTGCCCTTGAGGGGCAGTACGGCCTGGAATTTCCGATCCCGGCCCTGCTTGGCAGTCCCGCCTGCGGATTCACCCTCGACCAGGTACAATTCGCAGCGGTCAGGGTTGCGTTCACTGCAGTCAGCCAGCTTGCCAGGCAAGCCGCCGCCGTCGAGTGCACCTTTGCGGCGAGTGAGGTCGCGTGCTTTTCTGGCAGCCTCGCGAGCGCGGGCAGCCTCGATGGCTTTGTTGATGATCCGCTTGGCGATGGGGGGATTCTGCTCGAAGAACATGCCCAGGCGCTCGTTGACGAAGGCCTGTACGGTGCCGGCGATATCGGAATTGAGCTTGCCTTTGGTCTGTCCTTCAAATTGCGGCTGGGACAGCTTGACGCTGACCACGGCCACCAGGCCTTCGCGCACATCGTCCCCGGAGAGATTCTCTTTGACGTCTTTAAACAACCCCATCTGCTGGCCGGCGGTGTTGATGGTACGGGTCAGCGCGGTGCGAAAACCGGAGAGGTGGGTACCGCCGTCGACGGTGTTGATGTTGTTGGCAAAGCTGAAGACCGACTCGGAATAGCTGTCGTTGTACTGCAGGGCAATGTCGAGTTCGACGCTGTCACGGGAGGCTTCCATGACGATGGGCTTATCGTGCAGCACCTGCTTGCCTCGATTCAGGTGCTTGATGAATTCGGCGATGCCGCCGGCGTACTTGAAGTCGGAGCGCTTGGCTTCCCCAGTTTTGGGGTCTGTGGTGCGTTCGTCGACCAAGCTGATTTCCAAACCCTTGTTGAGGAAGGCGAGCTCGCGCAGCCTCTGGGCCAGGGTGTCGAAGTTGTATTCACTCACGGTGAAGATGGTGCGATCGGGGAGAAAGTGGATCCTCGTTCCCCGCTTCTTGGTAGTCCCAGTCTCGCGCAGCTTGGTTACAGGAATGCCCTTTGCGTAGGTCTGCTCGTAGGTATGGAGGTCTTTCCACACTTCGACGTCGAGTTCTTCGCTCAGCGCGTTGACGCAGGAGACGCCAACGCCGTGCAGGCCTCCTGAGACCTTGTAATTGGAAGAATCGAATTTGCCCCCCGCATGCAGCTTGGTTAGCACCACCTGCAAGGCGGGCATGCGCTCGCCTCCGGGAACATCCATTTCGTCTACGGGGATGCCGCGGCCGTCGTCGGTGACGGTGATGGAGTTGTCGATGTGGATGATTACGTCTACGTGGGTTGCGTAGCCAGCCAGGGCTTCGTCGACCGAATTATCCACAACTTCGTACACCAGGTGATGCAGCCCCTGGTCTCCGGTGGATCCGATGTACATTGCGGGACGCAGGCGGACTGCTTCTAAACCCTCAAGAATCTTGATGTTGTCGCCGGTGTAGGTGCGTTCTGGGATGATGTTGTCACGCATGGCTGCAGGGGGAAGAGCGGCGGAAACGGTAAGTTCTTTTGTGGACATGCAACTCCGAACAACAAAGCTGAGTAGCGGCTCTCGGTACGAAGGCACCGAGGGGAAATAACATCTTGAAAGTGCAGGGTTTGACTGCACTTGACTACCCTAAGTTTACCACGTCTGAGGCTTCCACAGCCGGGTTGCCAGTGCTCGCAGTGGGGTGGAAAACGGCGGTTAATTGTGATTCTGAAGGAGCTACGGCCTGGCGGCGAGCAAAAGCCTGAAATCGGTACTTAAGTGATCAATATGGCCCGTTAGACGAATTCAGAAGTAACCATTATTTGGGGTACTCTAGAGCAGTCAAATTGAGGTACCTGGGTAACGATGAGAGTTCATAGCATGTATATGTGCTTAAAGCAGCGTGGTTTAGCGGCTGGCGAACTATACTCTGACTTATTCCCATCTTCTACAGAAAACGGAACAGATGACCCCCGGAGGTAACCAGACTATGAAGCTTCTTATCAATGCATCTATTTTCTCGGTCGTATTTGCTGGTTTTGTAGCCAGCGCGGTAACTATTAAGCCGACAGCTCAATTCCCCACCACCAATCACAGTCTGGTTGTATCTCATGCCATGCCAGTACCGAGCTGCGACCCTGCCACTGGATGTGCGTTTTCGCACGCCATGCCGGTTCCCAGCTGCGATCCCGCAACTGGATGTGCATACTAAGGACGATTCTGGGTACTAGCGTAGATCCCGCTAGTACCCAAACGATACTGGCATAGCACGAAAGTGCCAGTTTTAAAGGCTTTCTTCAGTTGAGCAGCATTCCCTTTCGAGCTATTCTCAAGACTCGGAAGGGGTGTTGTGATGACGAGCGTTGCCCTCACCATCTTGTACGCAGCAGAGCCCGTGATCATGGTCATCGCCATGATTGCCCTGCTTAGGTCCCGTGAACAGCGGCGCTTCCCGGCACTTTTCGCTTACCTTTCGCTTCGGCTTGGGTCCTCGGTGCTGCTCCACCTATTGCTTCAGGTACCCCGCTTCATGGCGATCAGCGAGAAGACTGCTTATGCGTGGTACTTCTACGCGTACTGGTTAAGCTATATCGCGGGCGCGATCGTGGTTTTTCTGGTCATTCAGGAAATGTTCCAGTCTTCGATGGATCCGTTTCCCGGTTTGAAGTGGTTGGGCACCATATCCTTCCGCTGGGTGGCATGCATCTCGTTTGTTGCCGCTGCGGCGGCTTTGTTGGGGCCGGGTAATCGGGGCGACAAATTTCTCCTCGCCATGGTCGCCCAGGTGATGCGTTGTGAGAGCATCTTCATCCTTAGCTTGCTTCTTTTCCTTATGCTGACGGCTGGTAAGCTTGGCCTTTCGTATCGCAGCAGGGTATTCGGGATCAGCTTTGGCTTCGGCATTATGGCGGCCGGCGACCTGGTGGTCTCCGCAGCCTTTCTTCACTTCAAACACAATATGATGACTTCAACAATCAGCGTAGTCACGACTACAGCGAGCTTGTTGACGCTGACGGTTTGGTCCGCATACTTCCTGCAGCGCGAGCCGGTCCGCCGGGCCGCTGTCCTCAACCCCTCTTCACCCCTGGCGCGTTGGAACGAAATCGCAACTTCGCTGGGCCAGAGTGCTCCCCGGCCACCGGTGGTCGCGGTTCCGGCCAGCGACTTCTTCCTTCAGGATGTCGAAAAGGTCGTCGATCGTATTCTGATCAAGAACTCACTGCACGTAGCTAGTTAACCCAGCAGCGCTTCAAAGCACAAAAGGCCATGACGGAGTTCCCGTTATGGCCTTTTGCTTTGAAGCTGGGTATTGTGTCGTCCCTTCAGGACTCGCCTCGTAATCCTCACCTACCCCGCACCGCCGTGCCGGGCTACAGGCTGTGTCGTCCCTGCGGGAGTGCTTGGTTGGGTCTCCTCGCCGATTGGTCCTCACCGATTAGGTTCGTTCGGGCCAAAGGGTGGCGCAAGCAGTTCAGGGCACGACTCTTGTCGTGCCCTGATACGAAGCAAAAATCCCGGAGATTAGGTTGCCGGCGTTTCTACGGGCTCTACGGTGACAAAACGACCGGTCCTGCCGCGGTCGATGAAGTTCACCTTGCCGGCTATCTCGGCGTAGAGGGTGTCGTCTTTACCCCGGCCGACGTTCAAACCGGGCTTCAGTTTGGTGCCGCGCTGACGGACGATGATGGAACCACCGGTGACTACCTGGCCGGCGAAAATCTTCACACCCAGTCGCTGAGCGTTGGAATCGCGGCCGTTCTTGGAACTACCTAAGCCTTTTTTATGTGCCATTGCCTATCCCCGATCCGATTTTGACTGGTCGCTACCGTAGCTGAAGCCGTTGACCTCGATGCTGTTGATCCGGATCGCGGTATAGGCCTGACGGTGCCCCTGAAGCTTCTTGTATTGCTTCTTGCGCTTGAAATGGAAGACCAGAACCTTGTCCCCTCGTCCCTCGCTCACAATCGTGCCCAGGACCTTGCCTGTGGACGGCTTGGCAATTGGGGAATCTCCATCGGTAAAGGCAAGCACGTTATTGAACTCCACCGGGGAGTTGGCTTCGCCTCCGACCTTTTCGATCTTCACAACGTCGCCGGGAGCGACGCGATACTGTTTCCCGCCTGTGCGGATCACTGCGTACATAAAAACCTCCACACGCCGTATTCACAATGGCGCGAACAAAACTAGCTGGGCTGCAAATGGATTGCCGAAGGTGCTCAAACCCTTGGGGTGAGCAGACGTAGGCTTAGATCCCAAGCTCTCTAAGTTTACGTTTAGGGCCAGATTTGGTCAACTCGGCGGATTGGAAGAGGTAGACCCCCAGCACCACTATCAAGGGCTCCAGCGGATGACGAAAGCGGGCGTGCGCGGCCACGGCGTAATAGACCAACGGCAACAACAGGAAGGCCCAGGCGAACAGCCCGGCAGCGGGAACTTTGCGGTGAAGTGCCAGGGCGAGTCCCAGCAGGCCACAAACACTGCCAAAGATGAAATTCAGACTTCGAGCGTATTCTACCCACTCGGTTTTGCTCGATGGATGTGGAACGCCGGCCCAGAAAAAGAAGACCCGCTTGACCGTGTTGCCCACGAAAAGCATTGGGTCGGAGTGGATGAAGGCCATCGCTTGCTGGCCGCGCATGTTGGAGTACGGAATCTCTCCCAAGCGGGTGTAGAGGCGTAGCTGGTCTGGCGCCTGGATCGGATGGTCATGCTCCATGAGCAAGCCGGTTGCTCCTGGTCCATTGCCTAAGTACAGCTCGGCGCCGAAATTGCCCCGGGCCGGCACGAAGTGATGGAAGACTTTCCAGTTCCTCCAGGTGAAGGGTCCCAGGCAGGCGGTGAAGAGGACCGCTGCCAGCAGGGCTCCGCCAGCCTGACGTTTCCAGCCAGGTGTGCCCACGAGTACCCACAGCCCGCAAGCAGGCAGAAAGATGAGGAGCGCGGGGTTGCTAAGGCCGGTGAGGCCCCAGAGCAGCCCCAGGAGTGCCCAGCGCCCGAGGGTGGCGCCGGAGCGCATGCGTAAAGCGACCACCAACACCCAGGAGAACAGAAAGGTGGTCAGCGAGGTGTCCCAAACCCAGCGCACTGCATACTGCATGGCTGCCGGGTAGAGGGCCCAGATCCATGCCGACCATTGGGCTACTTTCTGGTTGAAGCAGATTGCGGCGATTTCCCAGATGGCAGCCGCGGTCAGCGCCGAAAACAGGCTGTCGAGGGTGAGAATGACCCACGCGGATATCGGGGTGAAGACACCGAATAGCTTGAACACACCGGCGAGAAGCAGCGGGAAGAGGGGCCCTACCCACGCAGTAGGACCGGTGTGGCCGCGAAAAGGGTCAGAGAAGCCGTAGCCGGTGGCCAGTGCACGGGCAATCCGCCCCATCTCCTCGCCAAACAACATGTGGTCATCGTAGGGGCGGATGCGGTAGGTATGGGCCAGGGTGAGGTAAAGGACACGCACCGCAAAGGCCACCCAAACCACCGACCACGGGGCGCGAGATGCCTGGGGAGGAGCATTCATCAGCGCTCAAGATTCTATCAACCCGGTTGTCGTAGGTTACGCGGACGGCTATACTAAGGGTTCGCCGGTTTGGTGCGTGCCCCGTCGTGTGCCCTGCGCACAGAATCAAGACTGCCGCATGTTTCTGCGAAAAGCATAAGTTATCTGGAGTTGGTCATGGCTCAGGTTTGTACAGTCTGCGGCAAGGGTCCGCAGTTCGGCAATAAGATCTCGCATGCGCACAATGTTTCCAAGCGGCGCTGGAATGTCAATCTTCGTCCGGTTAAGGCCGAGGTCCCCGGCGGCAGCAAACGGATTCGGGTCTGCACGCGGTGCATTAAAGCGGGCAAGGTAGTCAAGGCGTAGCTCGCCGTGCGGGTAAAGAGAGTGCGAAGGGCAGTAAAGACGTACCCTTTGGGCTAGAGCCCTATATTCCCCAATCAGATACGGCCCGACTAAAGTTGTAAAGTCTCGAGACATCCTTTACACTTTTTTGATTTTAGGGTTGGCCAACTGCCGCAGCCGCAGGAAGGGAAAGTGGGAAACGCGCAGCGTTTTGCAAGGCGGCAGGGCCGCCGTCTTTTCCTTTCTGCTCTGCGGTAAGGTTGAGTTCGCGAATGAGGGTGTTGCAGTAGAACACCAGCACCCGCTGCTCCACACGCTCCAATTGCACCAGCTCGCCGGCCAGCGGCCCGGCGACCTGCCAGCGGCGTCCGTTGAGCAAGAGTTGTCCGGTAGATTCCAATCGCCGCACCTCGGCGCCTTCCGCATACTGCCAAGCGGGCGGATGGGGATCGTAGCGTCGCGCGCTTGCATGCCAGAGACTGGCTGGTGTCTTCATCGCCAAGGCCTCATGCGGTCGCAAGTGGTTATATTCCTGACGAAAGTCATCTAGCCAACGCTGATGCAAGGCCGCTTCGGGTAGACCGCGCCGCCTGCGTGCCATCTCCAGAGCTCCGTGGAACCGCTCGACCTTGCCCTGCGTCTGGGGATGGCGCACCCCAGAAAAGTAGAGCCGTATGCTCTGTTTCATCAGCCACACCGAAAGCTGCGTCTAACCACCGACAGCTTGCTGGTTCCACCACGGACAACCATGGTCCATCAGCATCGCATCGGGCAGACCACAGGTCTTGAACGTGCTCTCCAAACACTCCCGCACCGCTTCCCCACGGGTGCTGCCCGTGCTCTCTAACGCCACCGCATAGCGCGTCGCATCGTCCAGCACAGACAATGGGCCAATCTTGCTGCCCCAGCCCTTGGGACTCTTGAAATCCATTTGCCAGAGTTGATTGGGCTCCTCGCGCTGGAATCGTGAACTCGCCGCTGAGCGCCGATCTTCCAATCGCACCAGCCCCAGGCGCAGCAACACGCGATGGATCGTCGCTCGGGGAACTGCTATCCCTTCTTGCTCCAGCAGCACCGCCAGCTTCCGAGCTCCCCAGTCGGGCCGTTCGCGGCGAAGCTCGGCAATTCGCTGTTCGATTCCTGTCGCCGTGCGCCGGGGCGATCTCCGCGGACGACGGCTCCCCTCACAGATCCCAGATACACCAGCGATTCGATATCGGCGCAGCCACTGGTATCCGGTCGGACGAGAAATATCAAACTTCCGGCATAGCTCGCTCATGCTCTCCCCTCCATGGCTAGCTGCAATCACAAATCGAACTCGCTGATCCTGAACCTCCATCGTCCTCCACGCCATCTCCTACCCTCCACCCTCCAAAAATCGAGAGTGTAAAGGATGTCCAGAGACAATCTGTAAAGGATGTCATGAGACTGAACAACTTTAGTCGGGCCCTGATACAAAACAGAGTTTCCGCAGCCTTTAGAGCCCCTTCAATCAGAGCCCTGTCTATTCCTTTTCGCCAGCCTGTTTGGGGTCAAAACCGAGAGACAGAGAGTTGATGCAGTAACGTAAGCCGCCGGGGCCTGGACCATCTGGAAAGACGTGTCCAAGGTGGGCGCCGCAGCGCGCGCAGGTCACTTCGGTGCGAGTCATGCCGTGGCTCTTGTCTTCATGCAAATTCACTGCCTGGGCGTTTGCCGGGACGGTAAAGCTGGGCCAGCCACTGCCAGATTCAAATTTGGTATCGGAGCTGAATAGCTCCGCGCCGCAGGCGCCACAACGGTAGGTTCCGTCCGCGTGATTGCGGTAAAGCGCACCCGAGAATGCCGGCTCCGTACCCTTTTGCCGCATCACGTAGTACTGCTCCGGAGTTAGTTCGGCACGCCACTCGGCATCCGTCTTCTCTACTTTTTCCATGAATTGCTCTCCAATGTTCGATGCGATGCGTCCGGTGAAGGACGCGGCTTATCGTAGCGCGATGACTTCGATTTCGACCAGCGCGTCTTTGGGCAGCCTGGCTACTTCGACAGTAGAACGCGCCGGCGGAACCCAGCCTTCCCTGGCAAAATACGCTGCGTAAATTTCGTTCATCGCAGCAAAATCATTCATGCTTTTGAGAAAGACGGTCGTCTTGACCACATGTTGCAGATCGCTTTTGGCCGCGGCCAGCACAGCCTCGAGATTTTCAAGCACACGTTTGGTCTGTTCCCGGATCCCGCCTTCGACCAGTTGACCAGTAGAAGGATCGAGCGGGATCTGCCCTGAAGTGTAAATCAGCTCCGGGATGGCCACGGCCTGCGAGTAGGGGCCGATGGCTTCGGGTGCATTCTTTGTAGAAATTGGCGACTTACCAGAAAGACTCATGGGACCACATTAAACCTTGTGGGCGCGCTGCACGTCGCGGACACCCGGCACCCGCCGCAGGCCGCTCACCAAGCGGTTGAGGTGGCGCATGTCTTCCGCTTCGAGCACAAATTCGACGATGGCTTCTGAGTCTGCTGTGGATTTGGAATCAACCCCGCGGATGTTGGTGCCGTCATCGCTGATAACCGCGGTCATTTCCTTCAGCATTCCGGCGCGATCATCGCAAAAGACAGTGAGCTTGACCGGGTAGGTCATTTTGCGGCCGGCATTCTCGTCGGCCATCTGCGCCCACTCAACGGAGATGCGGCGATCACTCTCGTAGAGGAGATTCTGCACGTTAGGACAGCTGCGGGCATGCACAGCCACTCCTTTGCCGCGGGTCACGTAGCCAACGATCTCTTCGCCGCGGATGGGATTGCAACATCGGGCACGGTAGACGAGGAGGTCGTCCTGACCTTCCACCTGCAGGGAGTCCGATCCGTGCATGTGAACCCGGCGAACGGCCTGGGACATGCCGCCCAGGGGGATCTCCTTGCCAGGCTCCACTTCGGTCCCGGTATGCGAAGTGACGCCAGGGGCAAGTTTGTTCAATACCTGACGCGAAGAATACTTGCCAAAGCCGATGGCGGCCATCAGGTCGCTGGCGGTCGCCAGGCCTAATTCGCCGGCCGCGCGGGCGTAATCCGTGTCGGTCAGTTTGCTGAGGGATACCTTGTACTTGCGCGCTTCGCGGTCGAGCAGTTTTTTGCCGATTTCGACCGCCCGCTCGCGCTGGTGCTCGTTGAGCCAGTGCTTGATTTTATTGCGCGCGCGCGAGCTTTTGGCAAAGGTCAGCCAATCGCGGCTGGGGGTGTGTCCATTCTGGGTAACCACCTCGACGATGTCGCCGTTATGCAACTTAGTGCGCAGTTGCGCCATGCGACCGTTCACCTTGGCGCCGACGCAGGTGTTGCCCACCTCGGTATGGATGGAATAGGCAAAGTCGATCGGAGTCGCGTCCTTGGGCAAAACGACTACCTTGCCCTTGGGTGTAAAGGTGTAGACCTCTTCCGGGTAAAGATCGATCTTGAGTGTGGACAGAAACTCGTTGGGATCGCTCATTTCCCGCTGCCACTCGACCAGCTGCCGTACCCAAGCCAAGCGCTGTTCATCGCGGGCGTTGCTCGGCGAGCCAGCCGCTTTATATTTCCAATGGGCCGCGATGCCCTCTTCGGCGACGCGATGCATCTCTTCGGTCCTGATCTGGACTTCGAATTGATGCCCGCCCTCACCCATCACCGTGGTGTGCAGGGATTGGTAGAGGTTGGGCCGGGGCATGGCGATGAAGTCCTTGATGCGGCCCGGCACCGGCCGCCATATGGAATGGATCAGGCCAAAGGCGGCGTAACAATCCTGCACGGTTGCGGTAATCACGCGGACGGCCAGCAAGTCGTAGACCTGGTCGACGGTGATCTTCTGTTTTTGGAGTTTTTGATAAATGCTGTAGAGCCGCTTGATGCGCCACTCTACGCGGGCTTTGATGTTGTTTTCCCGCAGCCGTTCGTTAAGCAGGGATTCCACCGAGTTGAGGAATTGCTCATCCTCATCGCGCGCCGCATCGACCGCAGTCTTCACCTGGTCGTAGCCAAAGGGATCGACGTAACGGAAGGCCAGGTCTTCCAATTCGCCGCGCACCTTGCCCATGCCTAAACGGTGCGCGAGGGGCGCGTAGATATCCAATGTTTCGCGGGCGATGGATTCCTGGCGATCAGGTGGCAGATGCTGCAGAGTGCGCATGTTGTGAAGCCGATCGGCCATTTTGATCAGGACGACGCGCACGTCGCTGACCATGGCTAAAAGCATCTTGCGCACGTTCTCGGCCTGGCGGTCTTCGCGGTTGGCGAACTGGATTTTGTCGATTTTGGTTACGCCTTCGACAATGTGCGCGACCTGCTCCCCGAATTGCTCGGAGATGTCTTCAGTGGTAACGGGAGTGTCTTCGACGGCGTCGTGCAGGAGCCCGGCCGCTATGGCGGTCGAGTCCAGTTTCATTTCGGCTAAGACCTGGGCGACTTCAAGGGGATGCAAGACATAGGGCTCTCCCGAAGCGCGGAGTTGCCCGCTGTGATGCTGCACGCAGAATTCCCATGCTCTGCGGATGATGCTGATGTCATCACTCGGCCTATTTTTGCCGATGGTTGCCAGCAACTCGGCGAACTTCGCTGCCAGGATGCCTGGCTCCGCGGGGGGCTCGAGTGGCGTGGAGTGCACAGTCGCCATACCTGATTATAGGCTGGTTAGATGAGGGTTGCTACCGGCGCAGGGTTAAGGCCATGGCCGGCTTGGATTTGCCACAGTTGTAAAACATTTCCATGCAAGGACCGCTGAACCGCAGATCTCTCCACTCCGCTACGCTCCGGTCGAGATGACAAAGGGTAGGGTCGTTATGGCCCGGAGCAGCGGTTAGGGGAACAGAAACCGCAGGTCCCTCCACTGCGCTACGCTCCGGTCGGGATGACAAAGGGAAGAGAGGGCGCTTCCAAGGTAGAGCCAGATGCCGGTTTGGAGCTGTGCGAAGAT
This sequence comes from uncultured Acidobacteriaceae bacterium, assembly GCA_964609355.1. Taxonomy (GTDB): domain Bacteria; phylum Acidobacteriota; class Terriglobia; order Terriglobales; family Acidobacteriaceae; genus PALSA-350. Next base: position 14,398 of record CAZSUK010000129.1, read on the forward strand.
TATTTGTGTCCCGCGAACCTATCTCTGCACCAACTGGCCATGTCGTCACGATCTCCCGCAGGGCGGCGGAGCGGCTGCGTGCGGGCCACGTTTGGGTCTACCGTTCGGATATTGAGCATCTTGTAGAGACCGAGGCAGGGCTGATCGCCGTGGCTGACCATCGCGGCTTTCCCCTGGGGACGGCGCTGTGGAGTCCCACGTCGCAGATCGCGCTTCGCCTTCTTACCAGTGAGCCTCACCTGATCCATGAAGCGTGGCTGGGGCTGCTGGACCAGCGGATGCGCGCAGCCATCCAGCTGCGGGCTGGAATGCTGGACGAAGGAACCGATGCCTGCCGCCTGGTTTTTAGTGAGGCGGACCAACTTCCCGGACTCATCGTTGACCGGTACGGCGATTTGATCCTATTTGAGATCCTCGCCAAGGCCCTCGATCGGGAAGACATTCGAGCGACGATCGTCGAGGTGCTGCGATCGGAACTTGAACCGGCCACGATCGTGGAGCGTTCCGACGCCCGCATCCGGGAACTGGAGCAGTTGAGCGAGCCGCCGGCGGAGCCGCTCTATTCCGCGGATCCGATTGTGCAATTGAGGACCATCTTCCACCTGAATGAATTGGCCTTTCACTATGACGCCAACGCCGGGCAGAAGACAGGAGCCTTCCTCGACCAGCGCCTGAACTATGCCGCTGCAGCAAGCTACGCCCATGGCGAGGCGCTGGATGTCTGCACCTATCAGGGTGGTTTCGCCCTGCACCTGGCTCGAGTCTGCACCAGGGTCACCGGCATTGATGCCTCGCGCGCCGCGCTCGAGGTCGCGGAGGAGAATCTGGAGGTCAACCGGCATCGCATTCAGGCTCCGGTGGAGTGGGTCGAGGCCAACGCATTTGACCTCCTGAGGGACTGGAGCACGGCGGGCAACACCTTCGATACGGTGGTGCTCGACCCGCCCGCTTTTGCCAAGTCTAAACGCGCCGTGCCCGGCGCTTTGCGCGGATACAAAGAACTTAATCTGCGCGCCTTGAAGATGCTGCGCCCGGGTGGGACTCTGGTGACCTGCTCCTGCTCCCACCACGTTTCGTGGGACGAGTTTCATGGCGTGGTGACCGATGCAGCGGGAGATGCGCAACGCCGGGTTCGCTTGCTGGAACGCCGAGGCGCGGCGCCGGATCACCCCGTCGTGCTTAACATCCCCGAAACTGAATATCTGAAGTGCTTGATCCTGCAGGTCGACTGAGAGAACAAAACTGCAACATGCATGGCTGATCCTCGCTTCTTTTCTTGCCGGCGCCCTGAATGCCATGGCGGGCGGAGGTTCTTTCCTCTCCTTTCCTGCCCTGCTTGGGGTGGGGGTTCTGCCTATCCAGGCAAACGCCACTAATACGGTTGCCCTTTGGCCGGGCCAGTTCACATCCATCGCGGCCTATTGGCAAGACCTGAAGGCTAACGTGCGCCTGGTGGTCCCGATTGCTTCCGCGGCGCTGTTGGGAGGATTGACGGGGGCAATTGTTTTGCTACGCACCGGCCAGGCTACCTTCATGGCCCTGGTGCCCTGGTTGCTACTTTTGGCTGCCGGGCTTTTTGCTGCCAGCGGTCCGGTTTCCGGTTGGCTGCAACGGGACCGGATGAGCGTTGCCGGCTCCCATCCCCATCTGGCTCCGCTATGGATTGGGGTTGTTGTTGTGTGTTTTTACATTGGATATTTCGGTGCGGGCGCGGGCTTTCTGATGATGTCGGTGCTGGCGATCTTTGGCATCCAGAACATCAACCAGATCAACGCGCTGAAAGTCATCGCCACGGCTACGGCCAATGGGATTGCCGTGGTGACGTTTATCGTGGAAAGGCAGATTGTCTGGAAATATTGCCTGCTGATGATGATCGCCGCGGCAGTGGGTGGTTATCTGGGGGCGCGGTATTCACGGGGATTGAATCCGCGGTTTATGCGGATGTTGGTAGTCCTGATTGGCCTGGGAATGGCGGCCTACTTTTTCTGGAAGCAGTATGCTTAGAGAAGGATTGGCATGAGTCACGAAGGCATACGGTTTATCAGCGAACAAGATGCCCAGAAGCTGGCGCAGGAAGCCCACGATCTGCCTCGCGAGGCGACTGAGCCGGCTCGGGTGCGGGTGCAGAAGACCACCGGTACGGGCATGGAGATCGACTGGAAGGATGGCCACCAGAGTAGTTGGACGTTCAGCTGGCTGCGCGATGCTTGCCCGTGTGCGACCTGTCATGAAGAGCGGGGAGCCAGCGGGCGTAAGCCGGGGGAGCGTAAGCCACAACCCGCGACGCTGCTGCAGATGTATAAGGCTCCAGCCCGGCCTGAGTCAGTTTCTCCTGTCGGCCGGTATGCGATTAGTTTCCATTGGAATGATGGGCACCAGAGCGGGATTTATTCCTGGGATTATCTTCGCCGTCATTGCCTTTGTGAGCAGTGCCGCACAGCTTCCTAAAAAATCGATCGTTGGGGCTTCGCCCCATCTTCTTCGGCCCACGTACGCTGGTGCGAACAATGGGGCACCCCTAAAGAGTTGTGTGAGTGCAAATAGTGGACTTGCAGGACACGGTCACGGGGCCGGGGCCGCTGGAGCTTCGTGGCTTACCGGCTTTGCTTTCCATAACTTCTGGATTGATTTGAGCGCCTCGGCGGAGTTCGGAACGACGTTGATCAGGGTATGGTTCTTCTGCTTCAGGAAGCCCTGGTCAATCGCTGCTTGAAGGAAGCTCAGGAGGTGATCGTAATAGCCGGCGGTGTTGACCAATACGCACGGTTTGGCGTGAATTCCCAGTTGAGCCCAGGTGAGGATCTCAAAAAATTCATCCAGCGTTCCGAAACCACCCGGCAGGGCGACGAAGGCGTCCGCTTCCTTGGCCACTATTGCTTTGCGCTCGTGCATGGTCTCGACCAGAACCAGCCTGGTCAAACCCTGGTGTGCGACTTCAATGCCAGACAGGCTGCGCGGAATGACTCCGATGACTTTGCATCCGTGATCAAGAG
>CAZSUK010000130.1:0-6523 GCA_964609355.1 uncultured Acidobacteriaceae bacterium
AGCATCGCGCAAGGCAGATGTGGCCACCGCGCGCACATGGTCGCCACCATGCAGCTTGACCGAACGATAAAAGCGCTTTAGGGCGACCAAGGTGCCCGCCATGGCTTCAGGGGAAACCACGCCGGTCTCGAACACACTAGCCCCCAACCGCGTAACTTCGCGGTCTTCGTGGAGAACTTTGAGCTGATGTTGTTGGACTCGCGCGATTTTCAATCGGCAGGAGTTAGAACCAATATCAATCGCTGCGTACGTCTGCATTGTCGGGGAAGTTCACCTCAAGATATACCACTTGTTCCTACGTGGCTTCTAGAAGCCGGAAGCGATCCCTCTGTCTTCCAGCGTTACAGATGCAGGTGGCCGCTTGCCCCGGGCCGCCATCCACTCGCCCACGAGGCGGCCGCGCATGGTGAGCGTAGTTCTCAAGGCCGCAGAAAAATGGCGATCCACTTCGCGTCCGAGAGACGTAGTCAATTCTGTGCCGCCTTTACTCAGAGCCGCGTCGGCTTCTTGCGACAGGCATACCCAGTCATGCCAGTCGCCGATTGCATCCTGTACGCGCTTCAATGCCTTGGCGACATTGCTGTATTCCTGTCCCGCGCTCCCGGATTCGGCCACATAGCGCGCCTTCTTGGTTGCTTTACGAAAGTCGTGCAGGTTCTCAGCATCCAGCGAGGGCATCGCGTCCGCCGCGCGTACAAATTGCTCCAGCGCCACAGCATCGGCCGAACGCGGGCCCCCCACCCCTTGGAGAGGAACAGAGGCGAGCGCAGCCAGAAACGCGGCTTGCCGCTGTTGTAGTTCCTGCTGGCGTTTGCCGATTTTTTTCTGCATGTCGGAGGCCAGATGCTTGCGCCGGCCTTTGAGCCAGGCATCGAGCTTTCCTGCCTGCTTTTCGAGCGGGCTGTTTTCATTGGCGATCCAGTGCTCCAGCAGCTTGCGGTGGACATCCAGATCGCGCACTGTGCCGGCTGTCCGGCGAACCTGTTTCAGTTGGCGCAGCCATCCCTTGGCTGGCTGCTGCAGGGAAGCGGCCGCATCTTCGCGGAGCATGGCTTCGAGCATCGCCTGCAGACGGCGTGAGCCCGTTCTCAGAACATGCACCGCTTCCGGAGCAGCGTCCGCAACGCATTGCGTGACTGCGGTGTTGAAGGCTTCTGCTGTCGCGATTAAGTGGGCCCTCGGCTGGCTGGTATCCTGCTGTTTAGTTGTCGCGCTTTTGTAAGCCATGTCGAATCACTTCGCTCTTTCCCTTGAAGCGCCTGCCGAGAACTCGATTGCCCTTTCTCCTCGGCGAGCCTGGACACTGCTGCTGCTGGTTTTTGCTGCGGTGCACTTTGCCGCCCTCTTTGCGCCCCCCCTTTTGGACGACGCCGACGCCAACCATGCGGCTGCCGCCCAGTATATGGCCAGGAGCGGCGACTGGGTTACGCTCAAAGTGGATGGAATCCGTTACCTGGAAAAGCCGCCCCTGCCTTATTGGCTGGCCGCTGCGGATTACCATCTCTTCGGATTCAACGTTTTTGCTACCCACCTCCCGCTTTCGCTTGGCGTGCTTGGCCTCGCTATCCTGGCTTGGGCGTGGGGCCGTCGCGCCTACGGAGACCGGGCTGCGTTCTATGCCGCCCTGAGCATCCTCACCACTGTGGGTGTTTTTCTCTTCACCCGAATCTTCATTCCGGAAGTTCTGCTGACCCTCCTGCTGGCCTTTGCTTTCTTCAATTTTCTCATTGGACTGGAGGATGAGAAACCCTCTCGCTTTTACTTGACCTGGGCGGCATTGGGTCTGGCCATGTTGGCCAAGGGATTGGTGGCGCCTGTCTTCTTCTTCCTTGCCGCCGTGCCGTACCTGTTGTTCACCGGCGACTGGCGCCGTTGGCGTGAATTCCGCTTGGCCTCCGGTTTGCTGCTGTTCTTTGTCATCGCGGCTCCGTGGCACATTCTCGCTGGGCTGCGCAATCCGGGTGCCGGTCATCCCGTAGGCAATATTCCTGCCATGGGCAATGTTCACGGCTTCTTCTATTTCTACTTCATCAACGAGCAAGTGCTGCGCTTCCTGGGCAAGCGCTATCCAGTCGATTACAACAAGCTTCCCTTCGTTCTCTACTGGAGCCTGCACCTGGTCTGGCTCTTTCCCTGGAGTATCTACTTGCCGGTGGTTCTCAGGCGCGCATGGGCCGCCCGAACCCGATGGGACTTTGTGAGCGCGCGCTCGGCGCTTTTCCGGGTGAGGACCAACTTGCTGCTGACCATCTACGCGGCCGTGATCCTGCTCTTTTTCTCCTTGTCGACGAATCAGGAGTACTACACCTTTCCCGTTTATTTCCCCCTGCTGCTTCTCACCGCTGGTGCGCTGGCGGGCGAGGAAGCCGAGATCTCGAGCAAGTGGCTGACCGCAGGACAGGCTTTTCTTGTGGGCATTGGTGCTGTTGCCGCGGTTGCTTTGGGATACGGATTGTGGTCCTCTCGCAACCTGCCTTCGGCGAGTGATATTGGCGCCCTACTGGCGCATCGGGACGTGGCCGGCTACACGCTCTCGATGGCTCACCTGTTTGATCTCACCGGGCCATCCTTTGCCGCTTTGCGTTTGCCTGCTGGGCTGGCTGCCGTTGGCCTTCTGCTGGGTCCGATAACGGCCTTGGTGTTACGCCGCCAGCATAATCATTTCGAGGCTACGGTCAGCGTCGCTTTTACCTCCGCTGTCTTTCTCATCGCCTCTCATATCGCCCTGGTGCGCTTCGAGCCAATGCTCTCCTCGCGCGCCATGGCTGACACGATCAACCACATCTCCCCCAAGGGGACCGATGCCACGCTGATCCTGTATGGGGACGTGGCCGATGGATCCTCGCTGCTTTTCTACACTCAGCGCCAGGCGTTATTGGTGAATGGCCGGTTGAGTTCGGTGCTTTGGGGTTCAAATTATCCGGACGCTCCGCGGGTGCTGATCAGTGATCAGGATCTCCTGGCGTTATGGGGCGCAGGGCCCCGTCGCTTTCTCTTTGTTCCCGGTGATGCCCGCGCCCACGTGGACGGCCTGCTGGGAAGACGCGCTTATCTCCTGCAAGAGCTGTCCGATAAAGCTCTCTTCACCGACCGCCCTCTGTGAGCGCCACAGAATTGTCATCAGCGTCATCTGTTCGCCAGCTGCTTTCCCCGGAAGCGCCCCTTTGTCATCTCGACCGAAGCCCAGCGCAGTGGAGAGATTTGCGGTTCAGCGGTCCCTCCTCGGAAATGTTTTTCTCGGCTTCGAAGGGATTCTAGGCAGTGAGAATAGCTTCGGGCTCGCGTTTTGCCGACTGCGAGTCATTGTGCATGAAGCCATCCTCGAGCAGGTTGTAAACTTCGCCGCGCCACCGCACCTGGTTGCTCAGGTAACTGGCAATCCAATAAGCAAACCCAAGCAGGTCGCGAAGAGGATAGAGCAGTGCGCTCCGTACCAACCGCGGTTCATCCACCACCAGCCCGCCGACCAGAGCGGCGACGCCCACCCGCGATGCCCAACTCCACAACAGCAGAATTACCCCCAACATGGGCCGATGCAAGGCCAACGCAACGTTCGCACCCAGCAACCCATAGGGCATGCTGAACGTGAGTGCGGTTCCGAGATGTCCCTTCGGACGGGAAAAACGAGTGCTTTTCATCCACCGGATCTGGTGGAGCACAGACGGGAGAAAAGATGAGTTCAGGACGTGGTGGTCAATGGTGTGGGTGGACAGGACTACCCGGTGCCCGTGCGCAGCGATCAGGTTCCCCAAGATGAAGTCGTCCGCGTGATAGGGCCCCAGGGCATGAAAACCGCCTGCCGCTTCCAGGCTTTCCCGGCGGACCACCATAGTCGGCCCCAGGGCAAACTTCATGCCTTCGATCAACTCCGCAACCAGCACCCCGGCGGACATCTCGACCGACATCCCAACGGCTTCCAGCCTCGACCAGAGATTGCTGCCGACTCCACGATAAAGGCAGGTCACCAGGCCAACCTGGGGGTCAATAAAAGGCCCCATCACCGCCTGCAGGTAATCCGGGGTGACAGAAACATCGCTGTCGCTGACCACGAAAAATTTGTGCTCGGCCGCGCTCTGCATGCGCTCCAGCGACCACACCTTTGCGTTGGCGTAGGGCGCTGGGCCGCTCAGCAGGAAAGTGGACCGAATCCCGGGATAACGCGCAGCCACTCGCCGGGCGGTCTCCAGACCCGGGTCCCGGTCATCGCGAACGCAAAAAATGATCTCGAATTCGGGGTACTTCTGTTCAAAGAAGCTTTCCAGGTGCGATTCGAGGTCCGGTTCCCACCCGTGGAGAGGCTTGAGCAAGCTGACCGGCGGTGTGAACACGCGCGCTTCGGCCGCCTTTCGTCGCCGTGCCAGGCGCAGGGCGCCTATCACCACCAGGAGGGCATACATGGTCGAGGTGATGATGCCGACAATGCTCAGTATCAGCAGGAAACGCATCATGCTTTGGGAAACTTCCCTTTAGAGTACACTTTGCCCGGAAAGGGCTCCGAAAGTAGAGAGTTAGCGCCTGCGGGAAGCGGCCGCCGGGACAACGACGGGCCTCCTCAACGCGACCAGGGCGCCCTCACTTCCACCCATGCCTTGCTGCATCTTGGCGAGCATTTCGCTCCGCACGTACTCGACAAAGTCCTGCATCTGGCGATTCATTTCCTCCATCCGCTCCCGCATCTGGAGGATGATGGCGATGCCGGCAATGTTGACCCCCAGATCGCGTGCCAGGTTAAGAATGAACTCCAGCCGCTCCAGATCTTCATCGGTGTAGAGACGTGTGTTGCCGACGGTGCGCGACGGCTGCAGCAGCCCTTCGCGCTCGTATAGCCGCAGCGTCTGCGGATGGATTTCGTACATCTCGGCCACCGCCGAGATCATGTATGCACCTTTGGATTTACGTTTCGTGGGCATTTTGGTTCTCGCGCCTCTTTATACTCCGGCGAAAGTCGCAGCTCTGGGATCTTCTGGATTAAGCTTGGCGAACTCCCGCAAAATTTCCTTCGATCGCTCGTCCCGCACTGGGGGCACCACGATCTCCACCGTGACAATCTCGTCGCCGCGAGTTCCCTCGTGGCTTGCCGACGGAACTCCTTTGCCGCGCATCCGTAGTTTCTGACCGCTCTGCGTCCCGGGCGGAATCTTCAACTGCGCCCGGCCATCGATAGTCGGCACCTCAATCTTGGCCCCCAGCGCTGCTTCGGGCACGGTAATGGGGATCATCACCTGAATATCATCCCCGGTGCGGTTGAACACTGGATGAGTACTGATTTTGATGATGAGGTACAGATCGCCCGCTGGGCCGCCATTGACTCCGGCGTTGCCCTTGCCTGCTAACCGGATTCGCTGACCATCGCGCGTGCCGGCTTTGATACGAACTTCCACTGTTTCGTTGCGGGTCACCGTTCCTTCGCCCCCGCAGGCTGAGCATTCGTCCTCGAGTTTGCCCGTGCCTTTGCATTCCGGACAGGAGATGTTGAACTTCATCCGTCCGCCCATTTGGGTAACTTGTCCTGTGCCTTGACACTCCGGGCAGGTACCGCCGCCGCCGCTGGGTTTTCCTTTACAACTGGGGCAGGTCTCCTGCCGCGTGATCTGGATTTTTGCCACGCCGCCGCGGATCGCCGTCCAGAAATCCACCGTGACCTGGTACTCCAGGTCAGTCCCTTCCTGCGGACCCCGGTTCTTTTGTCCTCCCTGGTTAAAAACGCTGGAGAAGATGTCCCGGAAGCCACCCCAACTCGAGCCTGAGGCTCCGCCGGCGGGTTCGCCGCCACGGCCGGCCGCGTAGTCGGAGAAGTCAAAGCCGCCAAAGTCGATGGGAACGCCTCGGCCTCCGCCGGGTTGCCGCGGAGAGCCCCCAGGCTGGCCGCCGCCGGAAAATCCATAGCCTCCGCGGGCCGCGGCTTCTGCCGCTGCTGGATCAATCTGGTCGGAGTAGTACCCCAGCGCATCGTAGACCTTGCGCTTTTTCTCATCGCTCAGGATGTCATTGGCTTCCGAAATTTCCTTGAATTTTTCTTCCGCCTTCTTATCCCCGGGATTGACATCGGGGTGGTGCTTGCGCGCAAGCTTCCGGAAGGCTTTTCGGATGTCGTCCGAAGTCGCCGTCTTCTTGATTCCAAGAATGGCGTAATAATCTTTTGTCGGTGTCTGGGCCATAGTTTGCTTAATTCAATTTTATGTTTCGAACGTAGCCGGGCCGCCGAAACGGCGGCCCAGGGTTAGTTCAGTTCCACCACAAACGGGCTTCAACTGGTTCAATTCTGCAGAAGAGATCGGGTTCAACCCGGGTCATCTGCGCGGCGAAGCTTTCCGCTTCCTCCCGCGTGTTGAACATGACCTGGTTGTAGATTTTTCCCGCCCTCAATTGTTCGTATTTCCACATCGTCTCAGTCAGTTTGTCCTGCCTTCCGCCATTTTGTTGCCCGTGGTTCTTGCTCTGATAAAGCAAGGGGCGCTCCTAGCGGTTGAGCGCCCCTTACCCCGCCTGACTGAGAGTAAGTGTTACTTCTTGTCCGCGACGT
>CAZSUK010000131.1:0-18734 GCA_964609355.1 uncultured Acidobacteriaceae bacterium
CCCAGCCTCTTACCCCGCCGGGTTGCGTTTCCGTTGGCTGGGCGGAGATATACGTCGGCTGGGAAGTCTCTTTAATCAAACCAGGGGGGATGGATTTCCCTTGCCTTCGAAGACCGGCGAATCGCTTCGTTTCCTCAAAGACTTTGCCGGCCCGGTTTGTCCCGCTATCTGGTCCTGGACGGATCCAATGCCGGCTTTGGAAGACTGGAGAGGCGCCCTTCGGAACGCAGTGGGTGCATTCGTCCGGGGAACGATTCGAGACCTCAAGCAGACGATTGCCGAATATCGCTATCATGGCCGCCGCAACTCCATGGTGGCTCTGCGTTTGCGTGCTCTCTATGCTCTCGGTTTGAGGCGCGCCTATGCGCCGCGCAACGTGGCCGGTGTCCGTTCGGTTCTCTTTGTGTGCCACGGCAATATCATTCGCAGCGCCATGGCGGAAGCCATGCTGCGCAACTACCTTCAGCAGTCTCCTGGCCGGCCAGCGATTGCCGTGGCTTCGGCGGGATTAACCGACCAACCACAGGAGCGAGCAGACTCCCGCTCGCGAGCCATCGCTGGCGAATTCGGCGTGTCGCTCGAAGCGCACCGGCCACAGCGGTTGACACAAGAATTAATTGATCGGGCCGATCTGATCTTCATCATGGATTACTTCAACGAGGCCCGCATGCTGGTATCGTTCCCGGCGGCTAAGGATAAAGTGTTCTATCTGAGCGCCATCAGCCAGCAGCGCGGATCGCGCAATCCGGAAGTGCCGGACCCAAATCTAGGCACAGTGGAAGATGTCCGGCGCTGCTATCGCGCTCTCGATTTGCATGTCGGAAAACTTGCAAACGCGCTCAAAGAGAGCTCGACGTTACCCTCTGAAACAAATGAGGTTTTCTCGGTGCCGGGCGTGGAGACTACAGAAAGTTTCCGTCTCTGATAAGGCCTGTCCAGTGGACATGAATGGCGTTGCAGTGAGTCCTAACGGCAGCGGTAACAAATTGACATGACTGTGGAGTACACTCGATAGATTACAAGCTGACGCCTCCCCCCAACGCGTTTGGCACTTACACATACTCCCTTCTGTGATCTTCAGTGGTACGGCCGCTGATATTTTTTCCGCCTGGTTTTTTTGAAGTGGACGAGCGGATTTTGCAATTTTGGCTGCGTGGTTAGAGCGAGCTGCTTCCAGCAGAAAGATAATTTGAAGCCGCCCAAATAGTTGAGAGAGCCGGACTTTCGGCGTTTGCTCTTCGCCGTGGTGATCATGCCCTCGAAGGAATACATGGCACCCTTACATTTGCAAAAAGGCCGCGACGTCAAGCGTCTGCTGCAGATGCTCAAACAGTATTTGACCATCGAGGCGCTGAAGTCTTTTCTTACCAAGAGGCATGGGAACGCAGGCCGCGAGCGTTATCGCCGGGCCGGTTTGACCGCTTCCGCATCGTTCATTTCCAAAGCCCTCACCATAGTCATCAGCTTTGTATCAGTACCGCTTACGGTGCACTATCTGGGGTCGGAACGGTACGGGGTATGGCTCACGATCGGCAGTCTTTTGACCTGGATGTCGATGACCGACTTCGGCATCGCGGGGAACGCGTTGGTAAATTTGCTGGCCGACGCACACGGGAAAGAGGACAAGCGGCTGGCGGGCCAGCATGCTGCTTCGGCCTTCTGGGCGCTGGTGGGCTTGAGTCTGTGCATCGGGAGCATCTTCCTGTTCAGCTTCCACTACATTCCATGGCAAGAGGTATTTCACGTTTCTTCGGCCGTGCCGGCGGCTGAACTGAGTCTGGCCTGCGCCTATTCGCTGATTTTTTTCGTGGTGGGTTTTCCTTTGAGCATGGTCAGCTCGGTTTACGGAGCCTATCAGGACGGCTTCATGGCGAATATCTGGAATATCGCGGGCAGCGCGCTGGCGTTGATCAGCCTGATCGTCGTAGCCCAGATGAAAGGCGGATTGCCGCAACTGGTGTTGGCGATTTCCGGAACCCGGACCCTGGTGGGACTCGCCAACGTCTATTACATGTTCTTCCGCAAGTATCCGTGGCTTGTTCCGCGGCCTTCGGCAGTGCGCTGGTCTTCGACGAAGCACCTGTTGTCTCTAGGCGGCAATTACATGATTACGCAGTTGGCGGGTCTGGGAATTTATCAAAGCCAACCGATGATCATTACGCAAATGCTGGGTCCGTCGTACGTGGTCATTTTCGTGGTGACCCAAAAGATCGTTACTCTGCCCCTCGACCTTGTATTTATGGGTACGGCGCCATTCATTTCCGCTTATGGTGAAGCCAAAGCGAGAGCGGATTGGGGATGGATCAGAGGGGCCTTCAGAAACTCACTCATAGCATCGCTTGCCTTCGGCATTCCAGCAGCAGCTACGATTGCGCTGGTGGCTAAGCCCCTTATCCGGGTGTGGGCTGGCTCGGCAGCGGTTCCCGATTCAAGGCTGATTCTCTGGCTCAGCCTGTACACGCTGATCGGCGTCGCAATGTTATCCGTGGGGCAGTTGCTCTGCGGTCTGGGGCGCGCGGATATCTTGGCATACTCGCTTTCTCTGTGCGCAATTTGCACTATCGGAGCGGGAATTATCTTCGCCCGCTGGTGGGGTTTGGGTGGCGTAGGGCTGTCCATGGCGCTCAGCAAGGGTTGCACCGCTACCCCCATTCAGCTATATAAAATTCGCGGCATTTTGCGCGCGAATCAGGCGCCTGCACTGGTCGAGCAGCCCTCCGTCGTCTGAAAGGCTCGCAACGCCTGAAGGATCTGTTCGGCATTCAATGCGGCGGTATCGACCACGGATTTAGCGCTGAGCGGTTTGAGAACCAAGACAAGGCGCGAAGGCTTTTTGCCTATCAATCAAGGGGCATGGACCGAAACTCACCCATAACGAATGTATTGTATTTGCTGTGAATGAAGTTGTGGAACACCCAAAGACGGCGCTGCCATAACTCATCCTGTGTATACAGGTAGAGACTCGCGAACTTCTGATGTTCGTGCTTTTCATTGAATTCCTTTATCGCTAAGCGCTCGCCTGTGTAGTCATTGAGGGCGCCAAGCCCATCAGCAGTGATGTCGTCGAAATAACAGTAAACTCGCGGAAGAAAATGATCGTCGTCAGCTTCGAACAGGTGCATGACTTCGACGGTAGATGAATAGAAATCCAGGTCAAAAAATGCGGCGCCGATTGGGGCAGGATTGTAGTGGTCAAGAAAAGTCTTTGAAGTGTCGGCGACATCGCCCATCACCAGCTGAGAACCTTCGAGACGCGCTCTAAGTTTGGTTTCGTCGATCGGATAAAACCCTGTCTGCCATAAGTAAGGAACGTCCCGAAAGTCACGAGGCTTGGGGAGTCCGGCCCCCGAATCGAATCCATAGATCTCCACGTCGATTCCTAGTTCCCGTTTGATCTCGCGTGCATATGTTTGCAGTGCGATGATTCCATTGCCGCCAGCGACTCCAAATTCGAGAGCACTTATCCGAGAGTAGCCTAGACGCTTTGCCTCCAGAGTCGCATAGTAAAGGCAGAAGGCGTAGGCGGGCCGCTCCCCCAAGCCGATATTGATCCGTTGTTCCAGGGACTGGCGTTTAAAAGGCCGGAGAATTCTCCGCAGCCCGCTGCGCATGGGTTCGGGGGTGCCGTTTAGTACCAGTCTGGCGACACGTTCGATATTCATCGCATGGGCTCCGCATCTTCGAAAGAATTGCGACCACTCTCAAGATTGTCCCAGGGCTTCGTGCGAACCAAGACGTCGGATCGAAAGATATACCTGCACTGAACCGAAGTCGCAGCAGCAAGCACGTGCAGTTCAGAGGGCTGGAAGCGGGTAAAGACTGAAAGCCCTGACAGATCTGGTTGGCCGCTGCATTAGTCTTTGGCGCTCCGGCTTCGCCATACTGTTTGGCTGATTCCAGCGAAACCGTGACGGAAAACTGTCAAACTTCGCCCTAACCTCTTTATTACCGCTACCTTCCCCTTAAGCGATGTGTCTTAACTCTGCAACCGGCGCACCTTGCTGCAGTTTGGCGTCAGGAGGGCAGCCTAAACCAATTGACATGACTATGGAGTGAAGTTAGATTACGAAAGACTGAGACGCTTTCTCCCCGGCATGCCGCATGCTTAAGTATCCTCTTTCTATGGGGTGCCGTTAAAACGGCGTGTTTCGATACCGAAACGGAGGGGACGGCGCGACGTGGCCGCCTGATTGCCAGCTTTTCGCTCAGCCAGGGTTGGGTCGACAAGCTGGATTTGTTTATGCTTTTAACTGCCTGGTCTTTGTAGGGGCTCTGCCCGGAAGCCGCTGCAGCTGCAATTTGCGCGAGAAGTAGAGGCGCGAGGGGATCCATGTCCGCTTTACGTTTACAAGAAGACCTCAGTGCCAAGCGCCTGCTGCAGATACTCAAGCGGTCATTGACCGTAGACGCCCTGAAATCTTTCCTTACTAAAAGGCACGGTAACGCCGGGCGCGAGCGTTATCGCAGGGCCGGTCTCACCGCGTCGGCGTCGTTTATTTCCAAAGCGCTCACCATTGTCATCAGTTTCGTATCCGTACCGCTTACAGTGCACTATCTTGGTCCGGAACGCTATGGGGTATGGCTCACCATCGGCAGTCTTTTGACCTGGATGTCCATGACCGATTTCGGCATCGCGGGCAACGCTTTGGTGAACCTGCTGGCCGACGCACACGGCAAAGAGGATAAGCACCTGGCAGGTCAGCATGCTTCTTCGGCCTTCTGGGCTCTCGTGGCTTTGAGTGTGAGCATCGGGGCCATTTTTCTGTTCACTTTCCACTTGATTCCCTGGTCAACGGTATTTCATGTTTCCTCCGCAGTGCCGGCCGCCGAACTGGATCGTGCGTGCGCGTATTCGCTGATCTTTTTCGTGGTTGGCTTTCCCCTGAGCATGGTCAGCTCGGTTTACGGAGCCTACCAGGACGGCTTCATGGCCAATATCTGGAATATCGCGGGCAGTGCAATCGCGTTGATCAGCCTGATCGTCGTAGCCCAGATGAAGGGCGGATTGCCGCAACTGGTGTTGGCGATTTCCGGTACCAGGATTGTGGTGGGACTCGCCAACGTCTATTACATGTTCTTCCGCAAGTATCCCTGGCTTATGCCGCGGCCTTCGGCGGTGCGTTGGACTTCGATCAAGCGCCTGTTGTCTCTGGGCGGCAATTACATGATTACGCAGTTGGCGGGTCTGGGCATTTATCAAAGCCAACCGATGATCATTACGCAGATGCTGGGCCCTTCATACGTGGTCATTTTTGTGGTGGCGCAAAAGATCGTAACCCTTCCCAATGACCTGGTGTTCATGGCTACGGCGCCATTCATTTCCGCCTACGGCGAAGCCAAAGCGAGAGCGGATTGGGGATGGATCAACCGGGCTTTCAGGAACTCCATGCTCGCCTCGCTGGCTTTCGGCGTGCCGGCAACCGTTGGCATCGCCCTGGTAGCGAAACCGCTGATCAGGATCTGGGCAGGCAAGGCTGCGGTTCCCAACACGCAAGTGGTTCTGTGGCTTAGCGTTTATACCTTGATCTGCGTCGGAATGTTATCCGTGGGTCAGTTATTGTGCGGCCTGGAGCGCGCAGACATATTGGCTTATTCACTTTCGTTCTGCGCCCTCTGCGCGATAGGATTAGGCATCGTCTTCGCCCGTTGGTGGGGCGTGGGGGGCGTAGCGTTCGCCATGGCACTCAGCAAGATTTGCACCTCTTGCCCCATACAGCTGTATAAAATCCGCGGCATTTTGCGAGCAAATCGGGCGTCGGGCCTGGTTGAAGAGGAGCCGTCCGTCGCCTGAGAGAATGCAGGCGGCCTTCAACCAGGGGACGAGGCGGAAGGGTTACATGAAAGTAGCGTTCGTCAATCAGCCTATCGACACCATACTTCCTCCCCGCCAAAACTCCGTGGGCGCATGTACTTATGGCGTCGCTCCTATCCTGGCTAAGTCCTGCGAGGTTGTTGTCTACGGATCAAGGGATAGCCATGAAGAGTTGGAAGCGCAGTTCTCCGACCAAGGGGTGACTTACAAGTTTTTTCCTTCCACGCGCCGTGATCGATGGCTTTTCCAGGCGCGGAAGAAGTATTCGCGACTGGCGCCGGGCGCTGCACCTCTTTCTACCTCCAGCCTGTTACATCCTTCGTTTGCACGGCAAGTGGCCATCGATTTGGAGAGCCAAGCATGCGACGTGATCCATATTCAGCACTGTTCTCAATGCGTGCCCGTGATTCGGGAATATAACCCCAAGGCAAAGATTGTGCTGCATATGCATGCGGAGTGGTTCTCGCAGGGCGATCCGAAGATCTTCGAGCGGCGCCTGAAAAATATTGATCTGGTTACCGCAGTGAGCGGCTATGTGGCCAACAAGACGCGGCAAGACTTTCCCGCAATCGCCAACCGTTGCGAGGTGACTTACAACGGCATCGATGCACGGGAGTTTACCCGCGACCGGGACTATTCTGCGGCCCGCGACGGCAAGCTGAAACGGATTCTCTACGCGGGCGCGATTTCCCCCCATCGTGGATTGCATATTTTGCTGGAAGCGTTCAAGACCGTAGTCGAGAAGTATCCGAACGTCCATCTCGATCTGGTTGGACCGCAGGGAAATTATGCTTTGCAGGAGACTT
This sequence comes from uncultured Acidobacteriaceae bacterium, assembly GCA_964609355.1. Taxonomy (GTDB): domain Bacteria; phylum Acidobacteriota; class Terriglobia; order Terriglobales; family Acidobacteriaceae; genus PALSA-350. Next base: position 6,619 of record CAZSUK010000131.1, read on the forward strand.
TCGATATCAGAGATCAGGAGTTGCGGAAAAGTGTGGCTCCTTATTACGCATTCAAGCCGCTGTCGCTGGTTAAGGGGAAACTCTTCCCTGGCTTTCCTAACCGGGCATCTTATAAGTTCTGCCTGGATCAGATGATGCCGGCGAAGGTAGCGGAGAAAGTTACCTTTCATGGATGGGTTGGGCATCGCCCGCAGTTGATCGAGCACTATTATCAGGGCGCAATTTTCGTGCTTCCGTCTATCTGCAATGACAGTTTCGGGATACCGGTGGTAGAAGCGATGGCCTCCGGCGCGCCAGTGGTTGCCAGCCGGTCAGGTGGTGTCGTAGAAACTGTGAAAGATCGCGAGACCGGATTCATCGTAGAGAAGAACGATGCACCGCAAATGGCGCAGGCCCTTCTCAGGTTGCTGGAAGATGATGCCCTGCGGGAGTCTATGGGGAGAGCCGGACGCCAGCGAGCGCTGACATATTTCACTTGGGACAAGGTTGCCGAGGATATGCTCAAGCGCTATCAAGCATTAAGTGGGGCAAGTGTTGTTAGTGCGCACTCGGCATCTCTGCCAGTGTATGCATCCGCGCATATCTAAGAGCGCATCCTCCAAGATCAATCAGTCTGTCCGAAAGATAGATGGACAGTGTGTTTCTTCCCACGTCACAATTCACTTACGTAGCTGTTGCATTTAGCAACGATTCCCCCCTCACGAACGTAGCCTGAGGCGTCGATGCATTCTTCGCCATCAGCGGCTTCCTGATCTGTACGCTCCTGATTCGGGAATATGACGCGAACCAATCGATCATCTCAGAGCTTTCTATATCCGGCGATTCTTCCGCATTATTCCGCCTTACGTGGCGGCGCTGGCGGGGATCTCCCTGGTTGCGTGGCTGGGATTCATTCACCTTCAGTCCTGGGAGATTCCGAGCTGCCTGCTGTTTCTGCGAAACTACGAGTCCACGGTTGCGCCCCCTGGCGGGCCCTACGATCCGTACGGGTTTTATACCGTTCATTTCTGGTCGCTTTCGCTGGAGGAGCATTTCTATCTGATATGGGCGTCTTTGCTGGCTTTGCTCAAGCCTCGCCGGGCGGTGAAAGCAGCCTTGATCCTCGCCGCCACCGTGGTCTTGTGGAGATTCCTCGACGGGCTTTATCAAATCATGCACTCGCTTATCCCTTCAGCAGAAATGGGCACACGGACAGACTCCCGGCTCGATGCCCTGCTGTGGGGCTGCATGGCAGCTCTCCTTTTCCCCCGGATTCGGAGCGTGTTCAGCCATCGCTTGTGGTCATGGGCATGGATCCCGCTCTCGCTCTACCTGGTGGTGTTGGAGCGATACCATCTTCCCCTTTTCCAGCTACAGCTGGCCCTGCTCTTTCCTTGTCTGCTGATGAGTACGGTTCTCTTTCCGCGGAATGCCCTGGGCAGGGTGCTTGAACTACCGTGGGTGCGCTGGATCGGAGCTCTCTCCTACAGTATTTATCTTTGGCAGCAGCTCTTTCTGCAACCACCTCGCGGCATAGGTCGGTGGAACAGACAAGCGGGTTTTACCGCCTGCAGCAATTTCCCTTCAACATCTTCTGTATCCTGGTATGCGCCTGCCTCAGCCACTATCTTTTAGAGAGGCCAATGATGCGGGTTGGGCGCCGGCTCAACTCCCGCAGGCCTGTCCCCTCGAGCGCTGTGGTTCCGGCGCAGGCACATCCGGCGTGGCGTTGGACTCGATTGGGGTTCTCGATGCGCGTGAAAGGCAGCCAAATAGCCGGCAGCGCGTCGACAGATGTCTCTGCAACGGTTGCCGGTGACCGCTAGGCGCCGGACAGTTGTTTCCTGTGAATATCTGTGTCGAAATCCGGGTACGCTCGGTCGAAGATAAAGTTGCAACCAGGGCCACCCACTTAATATTCGTCCGCGCTATTTCATCTTCCCAGGGAGCGCAGACGTAATCTACTGGTCTACAAGGGGAAACTTCCGCGCACCAGCCATTACCAAACCCGGTTACCACAATCTGCCCGTCGGTTACTCAAGAACCATAGCTTATTTCTTGAAAACCGCTATGCTCATCAACAGGCGGCGATTCTCCGCGGAACATTTTCATCGATTCTTTCGGGGGAGGGATTCGATGAAGTGGAACGAGGAGAGTTGCCGTTCGTATTTTGGCGGTGCTTTCGGATGTCCTCATCTCTGGCTTCGCTCTCCTGAGGCCACCTGCCGGTTGAATTCCGCTGACTGACCCCGAGGAACGCTGACCGGCTTCCACCCGCTTCCTGCGAAATGCTTGGCCAGGAGTACGATCTGCCCCACATGAAGTCCGTAGTGCGCGACCTGACGATTGACGGCCTGCATGACAGAATGGGCCTCGCTTCGGATGGTAATCGTGCGCTTCAGGTCCTCTTCCGAAAGGGATTCCAGCGTCTCGAACAGTCGCTTCCACCCATCTTCCCAGGCTTCCAGAAGGTCCCGGCGAGTTGGTAGGGGATCGATAAACTCCGCGTCGCGCCTGCGGTCTGGCTTCTCGCCGTCCGTAGTAAGAAAGCCGGTCCAGCGGGAGCGCATGTTGCCCGCCAGATGCTTCATGATGATCGCGATCGAGTTACTTTCGGGGTCGAGAGTGGCAAATAGTTGCTCGTCGGTAATTTGCTCCATTGCCCGTTCGGCAAGCCCTTTGTATTGCCGAAATAAGGCCAGACAGTCTTCCAGGTACGAGGTGGTGAATTGGAGCGCCATGGGTCCAGTTTATTCGCCCAGGCCGCTGAATGCGCTGCCTTTGCCGTAGGAGCCAGAACCGGCCGGCATGCAACGCATGAATTACCGGGAGACCGCCCTTTGAAAGTCAACATAATCCACGGCCATCGTCACCGCCGTGCTGGCGGTTAAGGTTACCGCTGACCAACTGGCCGCATACATCGTGTTGCTTGGCATGCTCCCTATCGCCACGCCCGTCCCGCACTGCGTGCCGTTCACGTACCAGTGGACGTTGGTTCCGTCGTTCACCATCGTCAGTCTGGTCCACGTGGCCGCAACCGCGGCGATGGAGCAATCGGTGGCCGTGGAGCCGTAGCGGATGTACCAGTCGTTAGCGGTCGCATTGGCAGAACTCAAGTAAAAGCTGATGCCGTTGGTCCATGGGCTAGCGTTTGGAGTGCCGGACAGTCCCGCCTGGTAAGCGCTAGCCGTGGTTCCCGGGAGTACCGGCACGTAAACTTCCGTCTCCCACATCCATCCGGCTGAGGTATTAGCTCCGACCACTGCCCCTGAGGTCGACTGCAGGCCACACGTCACACCGTCGCCACTGGTGGTGAAGGAGTTCAGCAAGATGTTTCCAGGGTGGTTCGCGTCGGCATAGGTGTTATTGGCTGAGCAAGTTCCTGAGTTGCCGCTCGGGATTTGATTCAGCGAGTTATTGGCAGTGCTGAAGAAATCATCGAACCATACCGCATAAGGTCCGCTGGCTTTCGACTGCGGCCAGAATCCGGGTGTCGTGACTACGCCACTTGCGGTAACCGTAGTTGGCGTAATCGGTCCGGGATTCTGCGCGTAAGCCGTTGTTGCTAGCTGGGTGTTGTTCGTGTTGGCCGCCGCGGTGGGTGCTGTGGGTGTTCCGGTGAACATTGGCGAAGCGAGGGTCGCATTGGGAACATAGCTACCCCACTGATTCCCGGACCCGTCGCACAACGGCTGGTTCCCGCTGATGGAGTTATTAACGCCAAGGATGGAAGGAGCGGTCAGGCTGGTGATCGGCCCGACCGCGGTCCCGGTGAACTTAGCGTACCCTCCACCTTCTTGCCAGGGGCCGCACCAGTTAGGCCCGATATACGTGTCGTGGATGCTCGTGTCGAGCAGCATGTCCCCGGCTCCGGCGTAGTAGGTGTTGGAATTCCATTCTGTGCTCCAGCTGGTGAATATCTCGCCACCATTCTTTATGTAAGCTCCGTACTGGATAGGAGAGTCGAATTCGGTATTGGAGTGGATATCCGATCCCTGGTTGGTGCCTCCACCCGACGCATATATCTGGTACGGGGCTTGGCAGTAAGGATGCTCGTGGTTGAGCACATTGGCGCCGTGATTGACAAGCTCGCAGGCCGTCGAGAAGTCTCCAGACGACACCAGGTTTTCATAGCTGCTGTCGGTAGACCCGATGTAGTAGCCATAAGGGATCGCTCCGGCTTGTTTGATGAGAACGTAGATCGTCCCTCCGCAGGAGGTTCCGGCCGAGGTAAAGGTGATTCCTCCGACTCCGCTGGAGGTGTTGATGGATCCGCCGGTCAAGGCGATGGAAGAAACGACGGGCATGGTCGCGCATGGCTGAAAGGAGGTCGAGGATAGTCCTTTGCCAAAGAAGTAAGCCACCAGCCCAGCTCCAGCGGCCGCGGGAAGGTTCAGGTTTGTGCCGGTGCTGGTATAGGTGATCGCGGTGATCGCTCCGGAAGTAACTGTGGCGGTCCCCTGCGCGGCAACGATACCGGAGTAGGTAGGGGTGCGGGTGAGGATATCGGAAACGTGTAGTTCATAAGCATCCGCTGCCTGCCCGAATAGGAAGGTGCTAGCCGTAGAGGGAGTGTTCCAGGAATTCGTACCAATCACTGTCTGGCCGGACTGGAATTGCGGATTGAAGCAGACCAGATCGCGGTAGGTAGCCCGGCGGATGTGAACGTCCAGGCAACCGGCGGCGAGGAGATTGGCATTGAATTCTATCCCGCTTATCTCCTCACCACCCGCCGACGAGATGGGCGGCTGCACCAGCATGTAGTTGAGGGTGCTTGTGCTTTGGGTGATGATGGTTTGCCCGCGGCCCTGTCCGATGAGAGAGATGGCGTAGCCGTAGGTATTGTTCGGTTCCACCCAATCGCCATTCTTGAGGTACCCACCGGCCAGAGCGCCGAACACGAGCGAGACGGCGGCATTGGAGCTGAAGGAGGTAGAGTTGGTGTTCACCAATGCATACGCCCAGAAGAATGCGTAGTCAGCCTGGGTAGCCGCGACGTTCGCGCCGTCCGATCGGAACTGAAGCCAGAATTGACTTCCGCCCGGGGAGCTTTGTATGGGGGTGACGTTGGTGGATCCGTGGATCGCGATCCAGGTCACCCCTCCATAGGTGACCGTATCGCAGTTGTTGTACGCGGTGGACGAGGACCATGCGCCGCGAGCGACGCAGCCGGCATAGGAGTTGAACCCATCCACTTGAAGAATGCTGCCGATGGAGGGGACGAAGGTCGGTGCGGTGATGTTGAGCGCCCCACCCGCCGCTGAGGCGGATAGAGAGGCCGAACCGCTCGTCGACCCATCAAGTTGTAACTGAATTCCGTTCGCAAGTTCGAAGGTGTGCGTCTGGCCGGCAGGAGCTGTGCCAGCGGCATGGCCCAGCTTGAAATTGTCCGTACTTGGATTAGTGCCTGAGCCGACATTGCAGCCCATCGTCCAGCCCTCATTGGCATTGGCTGAACCCGTCCAGTAAGCCTCGTAAGCATCGAGCAAGGTGGGGCAGTTGTAGTTCCCGCTAGAGGATGTCGCGGTGCCATTTGCATTTATGTTCAGAAGCGTTCCAAAGGAATTAGAAAACGCTCCCACATAAGTCGTCAGCCCCGAACGCCAGTACGCTCCGGGAACGTTGGTGTTGATGGTAAAAGCGTCGAAGGGGTAGTTGCCTGTGTTGGACGGGCTTCCGGTATAGGCGAGCGTGGCCCGAAAAGCCACGCCTGCAAGATAAGCCGAGGTAGGGTTCAGCGGCTGAAGATCGTTTTCCTGCCCCACCAGAACCACATTCGAAGTCAGGCCCGCCGCGTCGGTGACGAGAGGGTTCTGCGAATAAGCCGTGGTTCCGTTGGCATACGCGTACCCGTTGCTGATCAGTCCCACTGCTTCCTGGCTCGTATCCTGCGTGTAGGCGGAGAAAATACCTCCATTGGTGATGGTTGTGCCGGTCCCGGAGGCAGGCGCACTCACGCAACCGTTGACCGCAGAAGTGATCGACTTGTACCACGTGCTCGTTAAGGCGCAATTGCCCGAGTAGCCTGTCGATCCTGTAACGAATGAATTCAGATAGCTGGCATAATTCGACGAGCCGAAAGTACCTCCCGTAGACAGGTTGAGCGGGTTGGCGATAGCAGGATTGGGATAGCTTCCCGAGAGGCTGCCACCCGCTGCTCCACTAGGCGGCCCGCCGGACGAGGCGGTCGCCGCCACGCAGGCATTCGTAGCTACCTTAGTGTCGTTTTCGCCGGGAGTGCAGGTGGTCGCCGTGCTCCCGGCGGGGAGTGCAACCGGGTTCGAGGACAGTCCCGGATTTGGGTAATTTCCGCTCAATGCGCCTCCGGCCGCGCCGCTCGGGGAGCCGCCGGGAGGGGCGGCCTGAACGTATTGCGAACCGTCCCAGTTGTAATTGGTGTATGGATTGGTGGTGATGTCCACCAGGCCGAAGCTGTAGCTGCCACTCACTGTGCCGATCACCGTGCTCGCGGTTCTAGGGGCGATGAGTTCATACCAGCGCGAGTTGAGTATGATGGTGTTGTTTCCCCCGGCGCGGATCTTCTCGTTATTCAACGCCTCTTGCAGCCCGCCGGTACCGGAGGTGAGATAGAACGAGGTGTGCGGGTAAGCCAATCCGCCCAGCGAAACCGCGCAATTACTACCCGATAGAAATGCGGTTACCGTGGTTGAGACTTCGGTTTGCGCGGGGAGAGCATCGACTACCTTGACCGGCGTTCCTGTGGTGAAGGCGGGAAAGTTCTCGCCGCCGCCCGTGACGTCGCAATTGGCGGGATCGAAAGCAAAACCGTTGCCCTCATTCTGCACCTCGAATTCGCCGTATTGCGCTGCAATCGGTTGGCCCTCAATATTCTGCGCCTGGGCACAATAAGTCGTTGTCGCAGCAAACGACAGCAATATAAGGGCGTGGAGAGACACGCCCCAGCGGTCCGCTCGTGGATCGACGTTGATCAGCCTTGTCACTTCTGTGCCGTTCACCATGGAAGTTGTTCCCCTGCTTGCATCTGCGATTAGAGTACTATAGCGTTGTGATATATAAAGTAATCTAGTGGGAGCGGAGGCATGTTGGCGCAAACACGGCAGCCCAAATTCTCTAGTCCGGTTCATAAGGCGCGGTCAAAACGTTCCAGGCCGCACGGAGAGCATGTCGAGGAGTTCGTTCGGTCGTCGGAAGAAAAACGTCTTCTTGCCAGGACCCTTCCTGTGCGGAGGGAACTGCTTTGCGATCTCGTAAACACGAAACCCGACCCGGACCGAGTCAAGTGGTTTCAGGAAAAGTGGCATGGAAGGATTCGCGAAGAATCCTTGCGAGACCTAATAGAGCTGGGAGAGGAGCTTAGGGGTGTCTGGAAGAGGCCTCGCATCGAGGGCGCTGAGAAAATTCTGGATAAGTGGCTGGCTTGGCGCCCATTGGGGCCCACATTCAGGAAGTACAAACAATCTGAGATCGAGCGCCCGGACGCGGTGAAGGCGGGGGACTACCTGCCTTTCGAGTGCTCGATCGGGGCAGGCCGTCTTGTGCCCAACTGGGTGCACTTGCGCGCGATGCTCATCCAGGGTGTTCTCGAGCACTGGAAAAACTTCAGGTTCTGCGCCAATGCAGACTGCGCCGCCCCGTACTTTATCGCAAAACGGAAGGATCAAAGCGTATGCGACGCTGAAATCTGCAAAGCAGAAAAGCAGCGCGCTCATGCGCTCAAGTGGTGGCACGAGAATCGCGGCAAAACTTCCCATCCGCAGAAACACCCCGCCGGAAAACGGATTGGAAAGAAAAGCGTTGGATGAAAATGTCGCGGACGAATATTGAGTGGGTGGCCCAGGTCTCAAAAGCGAGACTTGGGCCACCCACTCAAAGTCCTCCCCAGTGGGAACTAGATAGACATGCCGCCCGACACTTCAATGCGTTGGCCGTTGATCCATCGATGGTCCTCGGATAGCAGAGATGCGATCATGGGTCCGATGTCATCCGGCAGGCCGGGACGGCCGAGTGCGGTCATGTCTGACACCATCTTGTTCACCGCGGGATTGTCGCGGACCATACCACCGCTAAAGTCAGTTTCGATTGCCCCAGGAGCGACGGTGTTTACGGTGATGCCTCGTGGGCCTAGCTCCTTCGCGAGATAGCGGGTCAACACCTCAACGGCACCTTTCATACATGCGTAAGCACTGCTGCCTGGTAGGGTGAAACGCGTCAGACCTGAGGAGACATTTATGATGCGGCCACCGTTGTTGATGTAAGGAAGAAGCTTCTGTGTGAGCAAGAAGACGCCCTTGAAGTGGACGTTATAGATGCTGTCCAAATCTTCTTCGGTTGTCTTGTCGATCGGGGCATGATGTGAGATGCCGGCATTATTCACCAGAAAATCGAAGCGGTCAGCTCCCATTCCTTCAAGGGCTTTGGTCGCTTCTTTCACAAATGAATCGAACGTGCTCACTTTACCGGTGTCCAGTTGCAAAGCGACCGCCTTACTGCCGGCCTGCTTGACCGCAGTCACTACCTTCTCCGCCTCTGCACGATTCGAGTTGTAGGTAAAGATCGAGCGCACGCCGCGCTTTGCGAGATTGAGAACGGTGTTTTGGCCGAGTCCGCGGCTGCCACCCGTGACAATTGCAATCTTTCCCGTTGGAGATGATGTTTTTTCTATTGGCATTGCTCTCTCCCGATGTACTTCTGTAGATCAGAATACTGACATTCGATGAGATTGGCGACGATGGTTGTTGCGTTATCGGCGCTTCAGTCTTCGGTTCCCCCGACCCTCGTGGCCCGGCAAATCGAAGGCGTTCGTTCTAGTCCGCTTGCAGGCTTCTCTCTACCGATCTCGATGCCGAGAGCAAACCACCGTACGGGCCGGTCGTGCCACGCTGAAAATTAACGGAGGGAGGAGCCGGGGATAGGTATGCTGTCCTTAATTGTCGGGGCGAAAATGCGCATACTCCGTTCTTTCTCCTATTCATCTGCGTTATGCCTCTCCGCGATGTTGGTTTCGTTCGCCTCCCCGGGTTTCGCGCAGGTTGACCGCGCCGGATTGAATGGCACTGTCAGTGACTCGGCCGGGCGCGTTTTGCCGCACGCGCATGTCACTGCAGTGCATAATACAACGGGACTACGGCGGGAAACTACGTCCTCCTCCGGTGGAACCTATGACATTCCCGAACTGCCGGCGGGAGTCTACACGATCACCTTTGATCATGCGGGTTTCAAGGCCGTCACCTTTGTAGATGTCCAACAGGTCTCGGGCCGAACCCGCACCCTCGACGCAACTCTCAGGGTCTCCGGCAGTCAGGAGCGGGTCGAGGTGTCAGCCAGTTCCGAGCAGATGGACAAGACATCCGATGTGCTCGGTACCAGCATCAGCGAGGTGCAGGCCAAACAACTCCCCCTCAATGGCCGCAATTGGGTCAACCTCACGTCGTTTCAGCCCAGCGCTGTCGATACCGGGGGCAGTAACCAGCGTTCGATTCGGTTTGCCGGCCGAGGGCGTGACGACGACAACTTTACTTACGATGGTATCGACGCCACAAACATCATCAACCAGCCGCAACAGCCCTATGTGCGCCTGGCGATGCCTCTCGACACAGTGGACGAGTTTCGCGTTGACTCCATGCTTTCCACCGCCGAGGAGGGGGCAACCGGAGGCCCGCAGTTAGCGGTAACCTCGCCCTCGGGCACAAATCAGTTCCACGGCGATGCTTTTGAATACTTTCGCAACAACGTCTTTGACGCTTTGCAACCGGTTCCTTTTACTACGACCCCGCAGCCGCCTTTTCACTTGAATCAGTTCGGGGCTTCGTTCGGCGGACCTATCGTGAAGGAAAAGACTTTCATTTTTCTTGCCTACGAAGGCTACCGTCAGGATTGGGGCTTTCCGTTACTGGGCTACGTACCCAGTGCCGCGTTCAGAGCTCAGGTGGCCGCGGATTCCCCCGTGCTCATGCCAATTCTCAACGCTTACCCGCAAGGCCAAACTCCGACCAGCGATCCCGATATCAATGAATTTTCGAGCGACGGTAGGCAAAAGGTCTTCGAAAATTCCGCCATGCTCCGGCTCGACCAGCATTTCTCCGCCGCGACCACGGCGTTTGTCCGGTTCAACTTTGATAGAGCGGTCGATACGCAACCGCTCGCCAGTTCCGGCAATTATCTTCTGGACCAGCAGCAGCTAACCTCCGCTCCCGTGAATGGCGCCATCGAACTCCTGCGTATTTTTTCTCCGGCCCTGGTGAATGAGTTCAAGTTCGGTTACAACCGTGGCACTGCCAATACCTACGACATCAATCAAACGGGAATACCCTACGTGATCTCTGTTTCCGGTTTCACCAGTCTGAATAACAACAAGGTAAGCATCGGTGTCGGCAACTCCTTCTCTTATATCGATAACCTGACTTTGATAAAAGGCAGGCACACGATCAAAACTGGAATCGAGATTCGCCGAATTCAAATGAACCAGGGGAACACGGAGGCTGGAACGGTCACATACGCCTCCCTCGCCTCCTTCGATAGAAACCAGGTAAGCACGGCTACGCTGAACGGCGCCCTGCCCGTCAACGGCCTGCGCAAAACCCAGTTTTACGGCTACATCCAGGATGAGTTTAAGTGGAGGCCGAACTTTACCTTGAACCTGGGCGCACGGTACAGTTTTTTCAACCTTTTTCACGAAGTACTACACCGTGCCAATCCATTTGATTTCGCAACTTGTGGACCGCAAGGTTTCTGCGGAGTGGGAGCCAGCTTCGGCCAGCCGAATTACGGCGACATCGATCCGCGCGTAGCGTTCGCGTGGTCGCCGGGCAGAAGCGCTCAGACTGTGATTCGCGCCGGTTTTGGGATGTACCACGAGGACGGCCAGATCGACGATCAGAACCTTCCTATCAGCAACGAGGTCTACGCCTACTCTTTGTCCAACAAGACCATTCCCAATCTCAGTTATCCGATAACTCCGTTCCTCGCCGGCACTGCGGGAATAATTTCGCCCCGCGACGATGACCGCCGCCGCAAGGATACCTACGTGACACAGTGGGGAGTGTCGTTGACGCAAGCCCTACCCGCAGATTTTGTAGGGACCATTTCTTATGTGGGGAGCCAGGGCAAAAACTTGCTCACGCTCTCCGAAGTGAACGTTGTGAACCCACTCACCGGTCTCCGTGCTTACCCGCATTTTGGACAAGTGAGTTGGCGCGGTAACAAAGATAGCAGCAGCTATCAGGGACTTTCTGTCTCTGGGAAGCGTTCCTTCTCGCGCGGTTTGCTGTTCGCGGGCAATTACATGTGGTCGCACGAAATTGACGACGGTTCCGACGGTAGTGGCGATGGCGACTCGTTGGTACCGCAAAATGTCGCCTGCCCGCGGTGTGAACGCGCCAGCGGTTTCTGGGATGCTCGCAACGTCTTCAATGCCAACGCCGTATACCAGCTTCCTTTCGGACCCGGTAAACCCTTCTTGAACCAACCCGGAATCGTGAACGCTATCGCCGGTAGGTGGCAATTCACTTCTACTGCCGTGGCGCGCACGGGTTTCCCGGTAAACGTTCTGGTCAATCGTTCGGCTTCCCAAACGCCCGATGGCAACACCAATAGTCAGCGTCCCGATCTTGTGCCGGGAGTTTCGCTCACCCCTCCGGGGGGTTCGAGTGTCGCCCAATGGCTCAACCCCGCCGCCTTCGTCCCGCCGGTGAACGATACCTGGGGCGACTCGCCGCGCGACGTGGCTCGAGGGCCAGGCGTTTGGCAGATTGACATGGGGATAGGGAAACAGATTGCGCTTACCGAGCGGGCGGAACTCCAATTTCGTACTGAGGTATTCAACATTTTCAACCATCCTCAGTATGGGTTGCCGAATGCAACCATCCTGGTGAGTGGCTTCGGTAGCATCACAAGTAGTGTAAACACGACTACCCCAGTCAGCCCGGTGGGAGCAGGGACCCCACGCGAGATCCAATTCGCGCTTCGCCTTCAGTTCTGAGGTGGGGACCACAAGGCTGTATCTGAACAACATCTCCATGACGACGAAGATCTGACAGCGAGGCTCTCACACCAGCCCCGGGGGAGGCGCAAAGCTGGGTCTTCGTGCCGGTTCGCTAAGTTGTTGGTTTGATTGGTGGACCTGATCGGGATCGAACCGATGACCTCTTCCATGCCAT